>JAFLUF010000040.1 GCA_022508925.1 Oscillospiraceae bacterium
ATATAAGGTTTTATTTACGCTGTTCAAATTACTTCACCCCTGCAAATTCCGATTTATCTGAGTAATTATTATATCACATCACAGCTTTTTTGTCAACAGAAAAGCCATAGCACTTTTGACAGAAAGTCGAAAATGCTATGGCTAAATCTTCTTTATGAAAGACACACTAAACCGAGCGCGTTTTGATTATCCTGTAACTGTATACCGGTTGCTGCCAACTGTTATTTGTCCTCAACCTCAACGACCTTCGCGTCAACGGCGTTTTTCTTGATGCTTTCAATTCCGTTTTTGCAGCCTGCCTTTGCCTTATAACCCTCGCCGGTCGCGATTATCTGTCCGTTTTTAGCCTTAAGACGGAAACGGAATTCTCCCTTTTTGTCCACATATATCTCGAACTTCGGGTTCTTTTCGGTGGCGTATCCTTCAACGGTCTGGTCCTCTATCGCAGCCTCGGGAGCGTTTGTCGCCACGCTGTTAATGCCGTTTTTGCAGGCGTCAAGAGAATTGTAGGTCTCGCTTGTAGCGATGATCTCGCCGTTTCCCGCCTTGAGATTGAACATAAAGCCGCCGTTTTTGGTCTTTTTGATTTCAAACTTGCCCATTTTAAAACATTCCTTTCAAAAAATATTTGCCGTTTTCTTGTAATTTTATTGTAACATCATTTTTTCTTTTTGTCAAGTTTTTTTGCGTATTTTACTCAAAAAATCACAAGTACAGACTCCTATAATAATTCAGCGCGGGAAAGCTTCTTTCGGCGCTGTTCAGAAAATGCTTTTCACATATCCTCGAAAGCTGTTTTCCGCTGTTTGCCGAAACATTGAATTTAAAGCACTTATCAAGCTGAGAAAAAATTATGTTTCTCATCGCCGAAAGTGTGTCATTGTCTAAAAGCTCGTATTCGCCGCCGTAGTCCTTGTTAAAACAGTCAGCGCAGATAAGCCTCGCGCCGTTCGGAAGAAAATACATTCCCCGCTCGCACTCATAGCTTCCGCAGTTATCACACGCAACTAAATTCGGCGCAAAGCCAAGCTCCGCGCTGTATCTCAGCTCAAACGCCGCCTTTACGGAATTAAGCGGACGTCCGTTCATTATCTCATACAGCGCTATGGCGAAAAACCTTACTATGCTGTCCTGTGGCTGTTCCGAAGGGGTGCAGAATTTCACCGCCTGCGCGAAATACGACGCGAGCGCGAGCTTTTCAATGTCCTGACCGATCTCGTGAAAGCTGAACTTCGGCTTTGCGGAGTTTACGGTATACCTCAGCTTAGACTTGCTCAGACAAAATGTCGAGTAGGAAAACAATGCCGACGACGCCAGAAGATTGCTGTTGATCTTATTAGCCCCGTGAGCCGCGGCTTCGATGATACCCTGCTCGTCGGTGAGAATGTCGATAAAAACGCCGCTTTCGCCGACTGTCCGCCGCGAGATAACGATACCGTCATATGTTACAAGCATATTTTCTCCATCACTGCTTTTCCACTATATTACTTACCCATACGCCTTTGTTTATCAATATACAGCCTATTGTTACCTTAACTAAATCCAATGCCTGAACGATCGCGTACACATAAAGCACGGGAATATCCGTAAACGCGCATAAAGCCGCCGCCACGGGCACTCCAACCACCCACGAATAAACGCTGTCGAAAAGAAACGTGACAAGCGTCTTTCCGCCGCTTCGGAGTGTGAAATAAAGCGCGTTTAAAAAGCCCTGGACCGGGAAAAACAACGCTGTTACGACTATAAATTCCGACGCGTAGTTTTTTACCGCCTCCGAGGTTTCATAAGCGTTTGGAAATACCCCAGAAAACGCGATAAGAATTATTGTCAAAAGCGCGCTTATTCCACCGGTAAACCACATAAGCGCAAAAGCTTCCTTTTTCGCCCTCAGATACTCCGACGCGCCGAGCGCCTGACCCACGATTATCCCCACCGCGCTGCCGAGAGCGACAAACACTACATTGAGCAGATTGCAAAGCGCGTTTGAGATATTCAGTCCCGCGACTATCTCAATACCCTTTTGCGAATATATCTGTGTAAGTATCGCTATTCCGGCTGCCCACAAAAACTCGTTGAAGAATATCGGCAGGCTTTTCCCGATAAGCTTTCCCGCCGTTTCTCGCGGAATTGTCAGCCTTTTATACAAGCCGCTTAAAAACTCGTGCTTCTTCTTTTTCGAGTACATCAATATTATCAGGACCGTAAGCTCCGCGAAACGCGCGATAACTGTCGCAAGCGCCGCGCCGCGTGCCTCCATTTTCGGAAAGCTTAAGTTTCCGTAGATAAGCAGCCAGTTTCCGACAATATCAACAACTACCGAAACGACTCCCGCTATCATCGGCTTTACCGCCGAGCCTGTTTCTCTGAGGCTTCCCGCGAAGATCTGCGTTATTACAAACGGAGGCAGTCCCCATAACATAATGCCGAGATACTGCTTTGCTATCCGCATTGTTAGCTCGGGGTCGATCTCCTCGCTCTCGCCTTTAAGATAAAGGTCTATAAGAAACTCACCGCCGAAGATAAACGCCGCCAGACCCGCCAAAAGCACCGCAAGACCTATCCAGTGTTTTATCCTTACGGTATCGCGAAAACCCTCAATATTTTTCTGACCGAAATACTGCGCGCCGTAGATTGCCGGTCCCGAAAGTCCGCCGAATATCCCGAGGTTAAACACGAAAATAAGCTGTCCGACTATAGAGACCGCTGTTATGGCTTCCGTGCCGAGACTTCCGACCATTACGTTGTCTACAAGCCCCACGGCGTTTGTTATGCCGTTTTGTATCATCATCGGCACGGCTATTGCCATTGCCCTGCCAAATACATTTTTTAAACTGTAATTCTCTGTCTTTTTCATTATCTGAAAACCCAAATCCATAAGAAAAGCGCGCCGAACGACGCGCTTCAATTTCTGAAAACAAGCTTACCTCATATATTCGCGCCAGTCCAGATCGCCGTTTTCAAGCGCGTGTATGAGAGCCTCCGCGGTAGCTATATTGGTCGCAACCGGAATGTTATGCACATCGCACAAGCGAAGAATGTTTATGTCATTCGGCTCGTGAGACTTCATGGTAAGGGGATCGCGGAAGAATATAAGTAAATCGACCTCGTTACAGCTGATAGCCGAAGCGATCTGCTGGTCGCCGCCCTGAGAACCGCTGAGGAAACGCTGTATCTGAAGGCCCGTAGCCTCTCCCACAAGCTTTCCGGTAGTACCCGTAGCGCAAATATTGTATCTGCTTAAAATTCCGCAGTATGCTATGCAAAACTGCACCATAAGTTCTTTTTTTGCGTCATGAGCTATCAATGCAACATTCAAAACCGACACCTCCTGTTTTTACCAAAACTCCTATCCGAATTGCTCTGTAAAATGCCGAGTAACCTGCCGCACGCGCGGCTTTCCGGAGTCCGCCACAGACTTACAAAGAAGATGGGGTTTTATCGTAAGCCTTAATCAATGCTTATTGTAAGAGGAACATCCTGTCCGTCTATGCGCTTTGCAATGGCGGAATAAGCCTTATAGCCTCCGCACGACGTCGGAAGCGCCTCGCCCTTCGCGCCGCATATCTTTATGTTTACGTCTTCGGGAACAACGCCGATAAGCGGTATTCCCACGCTGTCCATAACCTCGTCAAGGTCATAGAGGATGTCTTCTTCTTTAAACCTCGGACTTACCTTGTTTATGATAAGCCTCTGATTTATACAGTTTTTAACATACAAAAAGTCCGACAGGATAGCGCCGTCACGTACGCAGACGGTATCCGGCGTAGTAACCATAAGAATAAGATCCGCTGCTTTGATCACGCTGAAAACCGAGCTCCCCACGCCCGCTGTGTCGATAATAATATACTCAAAATGCTCACGCATTTCCTCACAAACCGCCATGATCTTCTGTGCGTTTATGTCAATAAACGGGTTTCTCGTCGCGCACACAAGCGACAGATTCGGAACGCGCTCTACCGTAGTCGTCGCCGTAAGAATATCGATCTTCCCCTCGAGATATTCTCCGATATCGTGCTTTACCTTATCTTTGATCCCAAGCATGATATCAAGACAGCGCAGACCAAAGTCAAGCTCTACGAGCAGAGTCTTATGACCGAGCGTCGCAAGACCCGTCGCGACATTGGCAGATGTGGTTGATTTTCCCGTTCCGCCCTTTCCGGCAGTAACCGCAATAATCTGTGACATATTTTTCCCCTCTCCGACGTCAGACAGACATCAAACAAAAATGCCGATTAGGATTATTATCTATACACTACTTTAATTTTAACACAAAAAGATAGATATGAAAAGAGTTTTTTTCATATTATGATAAATTTCGTGAATTTTGTTACTTTTTTAAACTTTTTTTAGTGATTTTTCACAATGACTTTTAGGCAAATTTTCACTAACAATATATTCAGACCGGGCTGATAGGCACTCCGTTTTCATCATAATTGGTTGAGATAGAGCCTGTTGTATAAGCCTTTATAAGGTTAGCAACCATGTACTTCGCAAGCTCGCCTTCCTCAAGCAGAATCCCTATGGCAATCTCCGGATTTTCCGCGGGATAAAAGCCGACTATCGCTCCGTTGAAAACATTCTCCGAGACCTGGGGCGAGCCTGTTTTTATCGCGACGTTGCCCACTCCCACGCCAACATAGTCATACACGTTTACATAGCCCTTATTCGGAATAGGATAATATCCGTCGCGGTTAGCAACGCGCTTCATTCCGTCGCGTATGGCGTTCATATATTCCGTCATATTCGGCAGTATTGACATATCATCAGCTACAACAGCCTCTTTGTCATACAGCTTCTGCGAAAAATCGTAGTTGTAGACCGACTTTACGATATGGGGCGTATACCTTACGCCCTTGTTGGCTAAGGTCATCGCCTGAACCGCAAGATGAAGCGGCGTAACGAGCGTTTCACACTGTCCTATTCCCGCCTGTACGATATCGCCCGCGTGCCACTCAAGACCCATTTCATCATAAACCTCAAGCGACGACATCTGCCCTGTCTTCATCGAAAGCTCAAAGCCCAGATCAGTGCCTATCCCGAACCTTGCCGCCCAGGCCGCGAGCGTATCTATTCCAAGCCTGCGCGCGGTCTCATAATAGAAAATGTTGCAGGAAAACATAAGAGCGTCCCTTACGTCAATGCTTCCGTGCGAGCCGAGACAGGTAGGCACAAAACCGGGCGCGTAATACATATAATTATGAGCGCAGTGTATCGTGCTTGAAGTGGTTATCTTTCCCTCCATAAGCCCCGCCGCCGAGGTTATGGTCTTAAAGGTCGAGCCGGGACGGTAGGTTCCGTTAAGCGCGCGGTTGAATACCGGAGAAAACTCCCTGTTCATTACCTCCGCGTAATTATTCACATAGTCGTTTATGTCATAATTCGGATAGCTTGCCATTGCAAGCACACCGCCTGTCTTAACGTCGAGCACCACAACAGCTCCCGCTTCGCAGTCCTCCCTGAGATAGTTAGAGCCAAGATAGGCAGTGGCGTACCGTCTGCAGTGATCACCCTTAAGCCACTGAATATGATAATTGAGCGCGTCCTGAACGAGCTGCTGGTACTCCGCGTCAATAGTCAGCATAACGGAATTGCCCGGGACGGGCTCCAGAGTTATCTCATCGGAGATCATCATTCCGTCCGAGCCGTAGGTTATGGTGCGTACCCCGCGCGTTCCGCGAAGCGTGCTTTCAAGTGCGGACTCTATCCCGCTTACGCCTATTATGTCATTAAGCGTATATCCTTCCGCCTTAAGCTCGTTATACTGATCCGCCGAGATAGGCCCGACAGTTCCTCTGTAGTGCGCCGCAAGCTCGCTGTTCAGATAAACGCGCTCCCAGCTTCCGGTTATGTCAACGCCGCTGAGCATTGTCGAAAGCTCCTTAAGCTCGTGATACGTATCGTCCTTTATGTCCGAGATAAGAACAAACTTGTTTTTGTTGGAAAAATCCTTTATCGTCATCTCATAGCGGACGCCCGCGATGAGCCTTCTCATTTCCTCGTCGTATTTATCGCTTATGCCGTAGGTATTGTACAGCCAGTACATACAGTCCTCCGCGGAGGAATATTCGGCAATCTTAAGCGTTTTCTTGAGCTTTGCCACAGCGCTGTCTTTTCCGCCCATAAAGTTATAGGGCTGTGTTTTGTTTATCGGCAGGCTTTCGTTCCATTCCTCGCCGTTTTTCATCAGCACCTTAAGTACTCGGTAAATTATCTCGTTTTCGGTTCCCTCTTTCAGAAGCGAATACTGAAAATTTACGGAATATACGATTTTATTTGTGTTAAAGACTTTTCCGCTGCTGTCAACGATCATTCCCCTTGTCGCTTCTACGTCCTGCTCGGCGGAATATGTGGTTTTGGTCATTTCGAGATACTTTTCGCCGTCTACGATCTGCGTCTGCATAAGCCTGAGACCGCACATAAACGACAGCACCACCACCATCACCACTAAAATCATTGTCCTTATTATATATGAAACCTTTGACATAATGATCACCCAATACAAAACACGCGCTGTCTCAAAACAAAAACAACATATCAGCCGCCGTTTTCTTTTTCCTCCGAATCATCCGTACCTCGGGCAGAAGAACCGAGCTTTCTGCGGTCGTTGGGGCTGAGCTTTGATACCACAAGCGAGATCAAAAAATAAATAGGGATCGAAAACAAAACCGCTCCGAAATAAGACGGCAAAACTACTCTCACAAAGGAGACCACGCTTTGCGTTCCTTCCCATACCCAGTGCAAAAACAGCATATCCAGAACCGCTATCACCAGCGCGACACCCGCGTTTATCACAAAATGCGAGACAAAGTTTACTTTAAGTAAAAACCGCGAAAACAGCGAGATCGCCGGACACGCACACAAAAGCCACAACGCGTAAAAACCCGCCAGCGAGCTTCCGTTCGCCATATCCATAAGCAGTCCGCAAAGCATTCCGAAAATACCCGCGGCAAGATCTCCCTCAAACATCGCGACCGCTGTTGCCAGCGGGATCAGCAAAAGCGGACAAAAGCCCCTTATAAGCGGGTTGCAGGAAAACAGATAAAACAAGATCATGACCGCGGCGTAGATCGTCCACCGCAGAATAACTCTCAGCATTGCCCTGCGCGAGCGCGCCCTGCTTCCGAGAGAATTTTTCATTTTATTCTTCAATCTCGAAGGGTACACCCTTTCCGTCAAAATCAGTGATCACAAATACCGATGTTACGCTGAAAACATCCACCGCGGGCTTTACAACAGCGTGCTTGGAAAGACCGTTCGCGTCGTCGATTATCTCAACCACTGTTCCGACCATAAGGTCGTCGGGATACAACCCGCTCTTTCCCGAGGTAAATACCACGTCTCCCACAGCAATGTCCGCGTCCTTGAGAATGCCGCCCATAATGCACATTCCGTCCTGGGCGCTTTCGATGGTGTTTTCAATAACGCCCGTCACCCTTGAGCGTATCGAATACACGCCGACATTTACATTCGGACTGATTATGGTCTCAACTCTCGCGTAATATTCCGCAATGGACGTAACTCTCCCGGCAAGCCCCACCGAAGTAACAACGGGGTCATAAAGCGATAGCCCGCTCGATTTTCCGCTTCCGACAGTAAAGCCTCCGTAAATGTCATTCGGGACTCTGGAAGTAACGTTGCAGCTTTCGGAGAAAATGAAATCGGGATTTTTTTCTTTAAGTCCGAGCATCTCCCTCAACTGGTCGTTTTCATTGGCGATCGTATCATAATCCTTTGTCTTTTTGTAAAGCTCGGTAAGCTGGGCTTTAAGCTCCTCGTTTTCCGCTTTATATGAGTTTGCGTTTACCATTGTGTCAATAAATCCCGACACGCCGTCCGCTACGGCGTTTGCCGCTGAGGTAAACGGATAAAGAAGCGTTCCGACGATCTGCTCGGGCGGAGTTTCCGTTCCGAGAGTAACCGCCGCGTACGCCATAAGCCCCAGAAGAAGCGCGCCCAGACAAATGAGGATCTTAAATTTTACGCTGTGGAAAAATTCTTTCATAGCTCGTTATTTATTCAATATATCTTTAGTTATCGGCTGGGATCAATAAATAGTTTCGTCCTCGGACAGCACGTCCTCGAGCTTGTCGATGTTTTCGAGAACCTTTCCCGTGCCGTCAGCTACGCAGTCAAGGGGTCTTTCGGCAATTTTCACCGGCATTCCCGTTTCATCGTGAATAAGCTTGTCAAGACCCTTTAAAAGCGCGCCGCCTCCCGCAAGCATGATCCCGCTTTCGATAATATCCGCCGCAAGCTCGGGCGGGCATTTTTCAAGCGTCGTCTTGATAGCCTCTATTACTCTGGAAAGCGGCTCATAAAGCGCTTCCCTTACTTCCTCGCTCTTTATAGTTATGTTTTCGGGAAGTCCGTTCAGAAGATTTCTTCCGCGAATGTCCATAACAGGCTCTGTCTCGCTTATTCTCGCCGCGGAGCCTATGCCTGTCTTGATGTTTTCGGCGGTCCTTTCACCGATGAGAAGATTATACTTCTTTTTGATATAGTTGATTATCGCCGAATCGAACTCGTCTCCCGCGACTCTTACCGAGCGCGCGGCAACTATTCCGCCGAGCGAGATGATAGCTACCTCGCTTGTTCCGCCGCCGATATCGACGATCATGCTGCCCACGGGCTCTGCCACGGGAAGTCCCGCGCCGATGGCCGCCGCCATAGGCTCCTCAATGATCGAAACGCGCTTGGCGCCCGCCTGCTGTGCGGCTTCTTTGACAGCTCTGCGCTCTACCTCGGTCACTCCCGAGGGAATGCAGATAATAACTCTCGCTCTGCCTCTTCCCTTAAGCGCCTTTTTTATAAACTGGCCGAGCATGATAGAGGTCATGTCAAAATCCGCTATAACTCCGTCTTTAAGCGGTCTTACGGCGATGATAGAGCCGGGCGTTCTTCCTATTACCTCTTTCGCCTCCTGACCGACGTATCTCACCTGATTAGCCTTTTTATCGACAGCGACAACCGACGGCTCGCGGATAATGATACCCTTTCCTCTCATATAAACGAGCGTGTTTGCCGTTCCCAGATCAATTCCGATATCCTTGTTGATTCCAAACATTAGTTGTATTCCTCCGAATGATGTATCTATAAATTCAGGCATAAACTGCCAACTTATATTATACCATTATTTTCTCCGTCCTGCAATATAATATTTATAGATATTTTCCGATTTTTATAAAGTTTTTTTGGCAATTTTACTAATCAATAAAAAACGGCAGGACTGTGCCTGCCGTGCTTTCAGATTATCGCAAACCGCCGTGGGGCGCCCGTTTTTGTTCATTCGGCGGGGGACTCGGATATATCTGTCTCTCCCGCAAGATAGTCGATACTTACGCCATAATAGCGAGACAGCTTTATATACACCCGTATAGGTATCTCCCGCTTGCCGTTTTCGTAGTCGGAATAATACTGCTGGGTAGTTTCAAGAACCTCGGCTATCTGCTTTTGCGTAAGACCTCTGTCCTCGCGTATGACCCGAAGATTTTCATAATATGTCATCTCGCCACTTCCTTTTTGTCATTATAATGACATATCTGTTAGTTTTCGCTATGTACATTGCATTTCATTTATTTAAATCGACGAATTTACGCTTTTGTTATTGACAGCTATTTAATTTGCGACTATAATAGATTGTACAGATAACAATTGTCTGTAAAAACTAAATGTTTAGCCGTTTAATTATAAGCGGCAAAAAGGAAGGACAAAGACAATGAACAAAATGAAAAAACTTCCGGCAATTCTGCTTTGCGCGGCAATGCTTACGCTCACCGCGTGCAGTGACAGCGAAACAACAGGAGACAATAATTCAACGAACAACTCCACGCGCTCATCATCTTCGGCTGACAGCTCAAAACCCGCTGACAGCTCAAAGTCCGATGACACAAGCGTTCCCGAAAGCTCTTCGGACAGCGAGAACAGCACGGATAATTCGAGTGAAGTAAGCTCCGACAATTCGGGTAATTCCGAGAGCAATTCCTCGGAAGCTTCCAACAACAACGGCACGTCCGATAAGGATTACCAGCTTATGTCGGCGGAGGGCGGAGCGACGATTTATAAGTACAAGGGAGCGGGCGGAGATGTGGTTATTCCGTCAACAATTCAGGGCTATAAAATTGTGGGCATTTCCGCTTACGCATTTGATAGTTGCGAGACGATTACAAGCGTTGTTATCCCCGACAGCGTTACTTCAATAGGCAACGGCGCGTTTACGAAATGTCCCGCGCTCAAGAGCGTGACGCTCCCCTCAACCGTTACTTATATTGATAAGCATACGTTTTACAAGTGCACGGCTCTTACCGAAATTGTGATCCCCGAGGGAGTGACCGAGATCGACCGCAACGCGTTTTACGACTGCTCCGCGCTTGAAAAAGCGACCCTGCCCGACAGCCTCACGAAAATCTCAGAAACCGTCTTTAAGGGCTGCGACAAGCTTGTTGTAACCTATAAGGGCAAGACTTATGACTTTACTGTTGTAAATCAGGATACGCTCTTTTACAACGCGGTAAACGGATGGTTCTGACAGTACACAGCAAATATTTAACAACACACAACGTGTTTTGTGTTAAAAACTTAAAATCAGTTGTAACAAAAATATTCTACTTTTTCAACAATATTTGTTTGATCGTATAATTTCATAGATAAAGTCTTGACAAAAAATAAAATGGTGATTATAATCGAAGGGTAAATCAAATTTTTTGGGAGGCTTATTTATGAAAAAGTTTACAGCAATCATTCTGGCGTCAATAGTGGCGCTGTCAATGGCAGGATGCTCCGAGGAGAAATCCGATGACGCCAACAGCAGCAAAAACAGCTCTGTTACGGAAAACAGCAGCTCCGATACCACCGGCAGCGACACCGGCACAAGCTCTGACAGTACGGACAGCACCGGTACAACAGAGGGTATACGTCCTGTTATGAAAGAGCTTTTGGACGGATATGACTCGTGGATCACCGAAAATTACCTGAATGTTTATTCTAAAATGGTAGACGACTTCATAGCCGGCGGTATGACCGATTATGCCGCTTTTGAGAAGGATGTCAACGAGTTTAAGACGAGCATCAACGAACAGGGTATTGAATGGCTTACAAACAGCTACCCTCAAGGAGAGGAATATGCCACTATGACGGCAGAGGAAGAAGCATACTACAATCAGATCCAGGATGCTCTGATGGATAGGTTAGAGGAAATAGAGAAAAAGCTTGATGTAGGCTGATCCTATTTACAGAGAAGTATGTTTTGTTAATACCAAAAACAACGCGCCCGGAAAATTCCGAGCGCGTTTGATTTTTATTCATTAACTTCCGGCTGAATTATTTTCCCTCAACAAGCGCCTTTGTGTCGCGCGCGATGAGAAGCTCCTCGTTGGTGGGAACTACCCATACCTCGACCTTGCTGTCGGGAGCGGATATTTTAGCGAGCTTTCCGCGAAGTCCCTTGTTTACGGACTTGTCGATCTTTATGCCGAGGTATTCCATGTTGGAGCAAACGTCCTCGCGCAGATCGTCGGAGTTCTCGCCTATTCCGCCGGTAAACAGGACAGCGTCAAGTCCGTTCATTACCGCCGCGTAAGAGCCGATGTACTTCTTTATCTCATAGCGCAGCATCTCGAGCGCAAGCTTTGCTCTCTTATTGCCGTCCGCTGCGGCAGCGCCGAGGTCGCGCGCGTCGCTCGATACTCCGGAAACTCCGAGGAAGCCCGACTTTTTGTTGAGCAGATCGCTTGTTTCGTTGGGCGAAAGTCCCATTTTATTCTGAATGAATGTAACCGCCGAAGCGTCAACACAGCCCGAGCGCGTTCCCATGATAACGCCGTCAAGAGGAGTAAAGCCCATTGTCGTGTCTATCGACTTTCCGCCCTCTACCGCCGTTATTGACGAGCCGTTTCCGAGGTGGCAGGAAACTATCTTCAGATCCTTTAAGTCCTTGCCCATCGCGTCCGCAAGCGCCTGAGAAACAAAGCGGTGAGAGGTTCCGTGAAATCCGTACTTTCTTATGCCGTACTTTTCATAGCACTCATACGGCAGACCGAACATATACGCCTTTTCGGGCATAGTCTGATGGAACGCCGTGTCGAATACGGCAACCTGCGGTGTGCTCGCGGGGAAAACCTTTTTGCAGGCTCTGATAGCCGTAGCATTCGGGGGATTGTGTATAGGAGCGAGATCTTTCAGGTCTTCTATCTGCTTGATGACCTCGTCAGTCACGAGAATAGTCTTGTTATAAACCTCGCCTCCGTGTACCACGCGGTGTCCTACGGCGTTTACCTCGTCCATAGAGCTGATAACTGCCGCGTCGCCTTTGGTCAGTACGTCTACCAGCTTTTCAAATGCCTCGGTGTGTGTAGGGAAATCGCAGTCTACGTCGACCTCTCTTCCGTCAAAGGTCGAATGCTTGATGTGTCCGCCTATGCCTATTCTGTCACAGTTTCCCTTTGCAATTACGCTCTCGTTGTCCATATCAAGAAGCTGATATTTGAGCGAAGAGCTGCCCGCGTTGATTACCAAAATCTTCATTGTCTTACATATCCTTTCGTGAGAATTAAATACTTAAAAAAGCCATCTTCATTTTAAAACATTTTGACAAAAAAATCAAGTGCTTTTTGAAAATTTTTATTGATTTTATTTAACAAATGTTGTAGAATATAGTTAACGAATACAGGAAAGGGGCAATATAATGAAAACAGCTGCTATTATTGCGGAATACAATCCGTTTCACAACGGGCACAGATATCATATCGAACAGACAAGAAAAGCGGGAGCCACGCATATCATAAGCATAATGAGCGGAAATTTCGTTCAGCGCGGAGACCTTGCCGTTTTCGACAAATATGTCCGTGCGAAAAACGCGCTTGATAACGGCGCGGACCTGGTGATAGAGCTTCCCGCGAGGTACTCGCTTATGTCGGCGGAGGGATTCGCACGGGGAGCTGTAAGCATAATTTCGGCGCTGGACTGTGTGGATATGCTGTCGTTCGGCAGTGAAAGCGGGGACATTCCCGCGCTTAAAGAAGCCTCGGCGGCGATAGAATACTGCATACACTCTCCGAAATTTGACGAGCAGGTACAGCGCGGAAAAAGCTATCCCGCCGCTTTACAAGTAGCTCTTCGCGAATACTATACCGAGGACGTAAGCGAGGTCATACAAAGCCCCAACAACACCCTCGCCATCGAATACCTCAGCGCCCTTGACGACATAGGAAGCAGAATAACGCCGTTTACGGTCACGCGCACTGTTCCTCACGATGACGAAAGCGCGGCTTCAGGGGAGTTTTCCAGCGCGTCGGCGATACGAAAGATGATCCGCAAAAACGAGGATTATTCCGCTTTCGCGCCCGTCGCCAACGCGCCGACCGCGGATATCATGCGGCTTGAGCGCGCAATTTTAGCCAGACTCCGCACGCTTTCTCCCAACAGCTTCGAGCAGATATACGACTGCGTAAACGGTCTCGGAAACAGGCTGTACAAAGCCTCGCGCACGGCAAAGTCGCTTGAAGAGCTGTATTTTGCGGCGAAAAACAAAAGCGTTACGCTTGCAAGGGTGCGCCGCGCCGTTATGTGCGCGTTTTTGGGGATAACAAAGCAGATCTCCTCCGCTCCGCCCGCCTATATCCATGTACTTGGAATGAACGAGAGAGGCAGGGAGGTTTTAGCCGCCGCAAAGTGCAAAATACCGATAGACACCTCGCTCAAGGCTATTTCTCAGACTTCTCCCGCCGCACACAGACAGGCAGTGTTTGAGGCAAGGCTCGGCGATATCTACTCTCTCGCGTTTGAAACTCCGCGCCCGTGCGGATACGATTTTACCGCCAAACCGATCATTATAGGCGAATAACACCTGCAACAAAGAAAGGCGACAGATGAATACATTTGAACAGCTCCGAAAAGAACACCCTCTGTTTATCTATCACAGCTATGAGCTTAAAGAGCAAAGCCTTACGTTTCATTTTCAGATAGACGAGTTTCATTTTTACCCCAAATGGGAGTTTGACCGAAACTATATGTACGGGCATTTTTCCTGCAAACAGCTTGAAGCCGCGGCGTTTTCGCTCGGTATGGCGGAGCTTGTTTCATACTGGAAATGCGCGTGCTGTCCGACTGTTGAGATAAGGTGCGGAGGGCTTTCCGGCCGACAGAAAAGCTGGTGGAAAAAGTTGTATTTCAACGGTCTCGGCGAGTTTTTCTACCGCAACAATATCGACGCGGACTTTGACAGCTTTATGACAATAATCGCTCCCGAGCCGGAGCCGCTTCCCGAAATTCACGCAAACTTAAAAGGCGCTCTTGTTCCCGTAGGCGGCGGAAAGGACAGCGTAGTCACACTTGAACTGTTAAAACAGGCGGGTGAGGAGATAACTCCCTACATCATAAACCCGCGAAAAGCAACCACGGGCTGCGTCGAGGCGGCAGAGATACCGCCAGAAAAAGCGGTCTGCCCGAAAAGAACGATCGACAAAACGCTTTTGGAGCTTAACGCGCGTGGGTGGCTGAACGGCCACACGCCGTTTTCGGCGGTGGTGGCGTTTTCCGCGCTGTTACACGGGATAATGCTCAATGTACGCTATATCGTGCTCTCAAATGAAAGCAGCGCGAACGAGAGCTATGTTGAGGGCAAAGAAATAAATCACCAATACAGCAAATCCACCGAATTTGAAAAAGATTTCCGCGAATACTGCGCCGAGTCCTTCGGAGAATGTCCGGAGTATTTCAGTTTGCTGCGTCCGCTTTCCGAGTGGCAGATAGCGCGGGCGTTTGTAAACTATCCGCGGTATTTCCCCGTTTTTCAGAGCTGTAATTTAGGCGGAAAAACGGACGTGTGGTGCTGTAACTGCGCAAAGTGTCTGTATGTATATATACTGCTTGCGGCGTTTCTTGACGATGAAACACTGGTAAAAATTTTCGGGGAGAATATGCTCGAAAAGACCGAGCTTGCCGAAATGTTTGACGGGCTTATACTCGACGGCGAGGATAAGCCGTTTGAGTGTGTCGGAACGAAAAACGAGGTGAGACTGTCGCTGAAAAACGCCCTTGAACGGCGCAGAGCAAATACACCTCCGCTTTTAAAGCGGTTTGAGGAACATTTTCCGAATTATCAGCCCGTTGATCTAACGACGTTTTTCGATGAAAATAATTTTGTTCCCGATAGATTTGTAAAACTTGTAAAGGGGCTTGCGAAATGAATTATGACAAGCTGAAACCTGTCTTTAACGGCAAGAGAGCCGTTATACTCGGCTTCGGGCGCGAGGGAAAAAGCTGGCTCGAAATTTTGCGGGCGCTTGATGTGTGCAGTGAGATCGCGGTCGCAGATATAAACGAGCTTGAAATTCCGAATGTAACGCTAATTTCGGGAGAGGGCTATCTCGAAAAATGCGCGGAGTACGACCTTATTTTACAGTCTCCCGGAGTTATCATAAAAAACGGCCTCGATAGCGCCGCAAAGGCTAAGATACTCACTCAGACAGAACTTCTTTTGCGGCTTCACCCATGTAAAATCATCGGCATAACAGGCACAAAGGGGAAATCAACGACCTCTTCTCTTGTTCATCATTTTTTGCAGGCAAGCGGCATAAATTCCATGCTAATCGGAAACATCGGCATTCCGCCGCTGAAAAGGCTTGAGGAAATGAACGGCGATACCGTGGCGGTTCTGGAGATGAGCTGTCACCAGCTTGAGTTTGTCAGACATTCTCCCGACATCTCGGTTCTGCTTAATATTTTCCCCGAGCATCTCGACCACTATGTTGATTTCAACGCTTACGCAAACGCCAAGCGCAATATCGCGCGGTTTCAGCAAAAGGGCGGTACGGCGATCGTAAACAGCGATCTGCTGCCGATTGAAACGGGAGCTGAGATCATAACAGCCGCGCTTGATGACAACGCGGATATAACAACGGACGGAAATTTCATTTCAATTCTGGGCAATGTCATTCCCGCAGAAAAAATACACACCTCGCTTTGCGGAAAGCACAACGTATACAACATCGCTGTCGCGCTCACAGCGGCGGTAAAAGCGGGTGCGGACTTAGAGAAATGCCTGTTATCACTCCCGGACTTCAACGCTCTCGAGCACAGGCTTGAAAGAGTCGCGACGGTAAACGGCGCAGAATATATAAACGACAGTATAAGCACCGTTCCCGAAGCGGCTATCGCGGCGGTAAGGGCGTTTGACAGCGTTGACTGTCTCATTCTCGGAGGAATGGACAGAGGTATCTCCTACGACATTCTGGGAGAGTTTTTAAACCGCGGCGAAGTCGCGAATGTTATTCTGCTTCCCGATACGAGCGCGCGCATAGCGAAGCTCATCACAAACAAGGCTGTGAATGTTGTGTCAGCGGAGGATATGGAAGATGCTGTAAGTATTGCTTCAACCGTCGCGAAAAAACGCGTCATACTCTCCCCCGCCGCCGCAAGCTACGGCTTTTACAAAAACTTTGAAGAGAGAGGAAAACATTTTAAAGCGCTTGTAAATAAATTGTCGGCGGGAAGTAAAGAGTAATTCTTAATATTTAAATACAAAACGCGCTCGTTAAGGCGTGCCGCCTTTGGCAATCCGTTCCACACACAGAACATTGTCAAACGCTGTTGCTCGAATCGTACGATACTTCTATATCGCACACTCGTTAAGGCGTGCCGCCTTTGGCAATCCGTTCCACACGCGGAACGCAGTCAAAGGCGCGCTCTCGGCACGAACGATACTTCTGTATCGCCGATTCCTTAACTCAAGCGCGCTTGGTTCTTATTTTACACACGTTTGACGATAAATTCCAGAATATCGTTCATAACCTCGTTTTTGTTCAGCTCAAGCAAAAGCTCGTGCCTTGCCTCACGGTAAATTCTGAGATTTACGTCACAGCCGTGCTCGAGATAGCGTATAACGGCGTTTCTCGCGCCGGCTCCGTATTCGCCGACAGGGTCCATTCCTCCGCTTAAAAACAAAAGCGGGATATCGGTAGGCGTGTTTTCTATGACCGCCTCGGAGTTGCAGCACAAAAGGGCGTTCAGCATATCACGATAACCCGCGACGGTAAAGGTAAAATTGCATTTAGGGTCTGCTATAAACTCGTCTACGTCAGCGTCGTCCCGCGAAAGCCAGTCAAATTCCGTGCGGCGGTTTGCCGTGCGGAGATTTAAGACGCTGTAAACCATTTTCGTAATATTTTCGTGGCGGTATAAGTCGCCGTTTTTCCTGACTGCCGCGTCAAGGACTTTTCTCAGCGGAGCCTTACCGGTTATTCCTCCCGCGCTTCCCATAATCACCGCGCCGCTTAATTTGTCCTCGTATTTCGACAGGTAAATTCTCGTAATAAAGCTGCCCATGCTGTGACCCACGATAAATACCGGAACACCGCCGAAGCTGCTTCTTATAACGCCGTTCATTCTGTGCAGGTCGCGGACCATATTCTTATAGCCGTCCTGCTCGCCGAAATAGCCGAGCAGGTCGTTGTGGGCGACAGAATTTCCATGCCCGATATGGTCGTTTCCGCAGAACGCGATATCGTTCTCGCACAAAAACCGCGCGAATTCTTCATACCTCTCAACATAATCGCACATTCCGTGCGAAAACTGAACGACCGCTTTAGGTTTTTCGGGAGTGTACATATAAAAGCGAATGTCGCAAAGCTCGGTCGTGCTTGGAAATCTTCCGGTAATTTTCTTCATAGGCTCTCCGTGTTGTTAATAAATGCTTCGAGTCGGTAAATAGGCTGTCCCAACTCGGTAAAGCGCTTTTCGTATTCGGTCATAATATTCCCCTCAAATCCGCTGTTATGTAAATCAAGAGAAACGTTTTTCAGCCCGAAACCGTTTTGAGAGAGCTGTTCGACAGAAAACTCAAAAAAACGCGTATTATCGGTTTTCTGGTGTATCTCGGCGTCTTTCTTCATTACCCTGCGGTATATCTCCAGAAAGCGCGCGTGGGTCAGACGGTGTGCGGCATACTGCTTTTTCGGAAACGGACAGCTGAAATTAAGGAAAATACGGTCAACTGTGTTTTCATGAAACAGATGGTCGAGATATTCCGCCTGTCCCATGCAGAATTTCAGATTAGGAAGCTTTAATTTCATCTGCTCTTCCATTCCCGTAACAAGCACGTTAGGGGTTTTCTCAACAGCTATCAGATTTATATCGGGATTCTGCTTGGCGAACTCGATCGCGAATCCGCCTTTTCCGCAGCCTATCTCGAGATAAAGCGGATTGTCATTACCGAAGGTCTTTCGGCTGTCGGCAAAAAATTCCTCCGAAAGCGGGTCGTTTGCGCGCTCGTTCTGACACTGCATATAAAGCATGACCTCGCGGCAGTTTTCAAGCCGTTCGTCGAGGTTCTTTTTTCTTCTCATTCGCATATTTTTTCGCTCCCGAACATTTTTTAAAGCAGCTCCCGCCCCATAAGTACGCCCATTATAGAAGCCATCATCAGTCCTCTCGTCCAGCCGCTCGAATCTCCCAGGCAGTGCAAACCCTTTATATTGGTGTTAAAGTGCTTATCCATTTTAATTCGGTTTGAGTAGAACTTAAGCTCGGGCGAATACAAGAGCGTTTCACCGCTCGCAAAGCCGGGAACAACGTTATCCACCGACTTTATGAAGTTTATGATATTGGTCATTGTCCTATAAGGCACAGCCGCCGTGATATCTCCCGCTACAGCGTCGGGGAGCGTAGGCTTTACGTTTGAAAAGGACAGCTCTTTTTCCCATGTACGCTTTCCGTCGAGAATATCCCCATACCGCTGAACAAGGATATGTCCCGCTCCGAGCATATTCGTAAGCTCTCCGACCTTTTTGGCGTATTCTATCGGCTGATTAAACGGCGTACTGAAATTGTGCGAGCATAAGATCGCAAGGTTTGTGTTGTCGCTTTTCAGCTCTTTAAAAGAATGTCCGTTTACGACAGCGAGATTGTTGTCATAGTTTTCCTGCGCGACAAATCCGCCGGGGTTCTGGCAGAAGGTACGCACCTTGTTTCTGAACGGCGCGGGATAGCCTATCAGCTTGCTTTCGTACAGAACGTCGTTTACTTCCTCCATGATCTCGCTTCTTACTTCAACTCTTACGCCGATATCGACCGTACCGGGGCTGTGCTCGACGTTATGCTCAACGCATATCTTTTCGAGCCAGTCCGCGCCCTTTCTTCCCGAAGCGATAACTACCTCATCTGCGTAAACTGTCCGCTCCGCGCTGTTCCTTTCGCGGATTACGGCGCCCTTGCACACGTTGTCCTCTACGATTATGTTTATGCATTCCGTTCTGAAAAGCACCTCAACGCCGTTTTCGATAAGATATGCTTCAACGCGCTGATACAGCTTCTGCGCCATTTCCGTGCCGAGATGACGTATGGGGCAGTCGACAAGCTTTAAGTTGGCGTTTATCGCCTTTTTGCGTATCTCGCGTATCTTGTCCGGAGCGGACACTCCCTCGACGCGGGTATCCGCGCCGAATTCAAGGTAAATTTTATCGGTGTAGTTTATAGTTTCCTGAGCCTTTTGCTCGCCGATAAGCTCGGGCAGAGTCCCGCCTACCTCGCACGAAAGCGAGAGCTTTCCGTCGGAAAACGCCCCCGCGCCCGAAAAGCCCGCGGTTATATGGCAATACGGCGAACAGCTCATGCATTTTTGCGTCTGTGATTTGGGACAGTGTCTGTTTTCGACTGCCTCGCCCTTTTCCACGATAAGAATTTTCTTTGTGGAATGATTTCTTATCATTTCTATCGCGGTGAAAATTCCCGAAGGTCCCGCGCCGATAATCAAAACATCGTATTTCATATTAGCTCCTTATATTGGGTTTCCAAAGGGGCGATGCCCCTTTGGTGGGGGCGTGGGGGGGAAGCCCCCACCACAATATATTTATACAGAATAAAATAGGT
>JAFLUF010000041.1 GCA_022508925.1 Oscillospiraceae bacterium
TGCCCTCTGTCGCGGGCTTGGGCTTGACGTTCTGCTGATAGTAGTTGTAGGTCATGGTCTCCTTGTCGGTAATTACGCGCGCCTCGGTAACGCTGCAAATAAACATTCCGTGAGTGCCGAGGTCTACATACTGATCTACCTTGAGGGATATTACAGCGTTTATATACCGCGGCAGGAAGGCAAGCCCGTTTTCCGAGCGCAGCGGCGAGCAGTCCTCGAATTTATCCGCGTTTCTTCCGCTCTGGAAGCCGAATCTCTCAAAAATCTTAAACGGCGCGTCGACCGACAGACAGTTTACGTTCATAATGCCCGTCTGCTTTATCACATCGTGAGAGTAGTTTGCCTTGTTGATGTTTACCGCCACGCGGTAGGGATTGTCGGTAAGCTGGGTAACGGTATTAACGATAAGACCGTTGTCCTTTTTGCCGTCGTTTGACGTAACGACATAAAGACCGTAACCTATTTTGAACAGCGCCTTCATATCCTGCTTGTCGGCGGTGTTGTCGTTCTCGGCGAGATAATCCTTGCAAAGCTCGTTGGCTAAGTCCTCTATCTGCTGACGGCTCTCGTCGTTAAGCGCCGACATGATATGAACGGTGTTCTTGGTAAAGGTAATATTGCTGCAGCCCTCAAGCATACCCTTCATTGTCTTTGCCGCCTGAGGAGACCACGAGCCGTTTTCCATCAGGGCTACGGTGCGCTTCTGATAGCTGCGCTCGGTAATGTGGTCGATAAAGGTACGCATAAACGGGAAAATATCCGCGTTGTAGGTCGTGGTAGCCAATACAAGCTTTCCGTAACGGAAAGCGTCCTCGACCGCTTCCGCCATATCCTCGCGGGCAAGGTCCGTCACAACCACCTTGGGACAATTCTTTGCCCTGAGTTTTTCAGCAAGCAGCTCGACCGCGGCCTTGGTGTTTCCGTAAACCGAAGTGTAGGCTATCATTATTCCCGAGGACTCAACTCTGTAAGACGACCATGTGTCGTACAGATTTATATAGTGACCGAGATTTTCCTTAAGCACCGGTCCGTGCGTCGGGCAGATAACGGCGATATCAAGCCCCGCCGCCTTTTTCAGCAGGCGCTGTACCTGCGCTCCGTATTTTCCTACGATACCTATGTAATAGCGGCGAGCCTCGCAGTCCCACTCTTCCTCAACGTCAAGCGCGCCGAATTTTCCGAAGCCGTCTGCCGAAAACAGCACCTTGTCGCACGAATCGTAGGTTACGATGACCTCGGGCCAGTGAACCATCGGCGCGGTAACAAAGGTGAGCGTGTGCTTTCCGAGTTCTAAAGTATCGCCCTCGCCTACTTCAACGCGGCGGTCTTCGTATTCCTCGCCGAAAAACTGCTTCATCATTACAAAAGACTTTGCCGAGGAAACAATCGTCGTTTTGGGATACGCCTTCATAAAATCGGCTATGCTTCCCGCGTGGTCGGGCTCCATATGCTGAATGATAAGATAGTCGGGAGCTTTTCCTTCGAGTACCGACGAAACCTTGCCCAGCCACTCATGGGTAAAATGACGGTCAACAGTATCCATAACCGCTGTTTTTCCGTCAAGGATAACATACGAGTTGTAAGCCATGCCGTTTGGCACGACATACTGTCCCTCAAAGAGATCGACCTCGTGGTCGTTTACGCCTACATACTTAATGTCCGCTGTGATATTGATATCCATAGATTACCTCCTGAAAGATATTTACAGTCCCGCATATCGTGTCTGTCATCCTGCCGGTGGAGCGGGAATTGTAAACATGAATTGAACATGAATATTATAACACATAACGCCCTAAAATTCAATAGCTTTTGCAGAAAATTAAGCATATCCGACGAGAACGGCTCACCCCTTTTCAAACGGCGGCAAGACCGAAAATACCCTCGACAGTACAATATCGGCTATAAGCGCGAGTATCTGCGGCAAAGAAGCAGTCTCTCCGTAAACGACCGCCGGAAGCAGCAGAAATATCAACTTCAATATCTCACCCGCCGCGCCGACAACGAGCGCCGCCTTAAACCGAGCTTTGTCCTGCTCCGGAAAAAACGCGCGAACAAACATACCGCAATACAGCGTTATCACAACACAGGCGCACAGGTCTCCCGCAAATATCACCAAAAATCCGAGAGCCGGAAAAAGCTCCACCCTGTCCGCAAACGCCAGCGCGATAAGCGCGCATAATAAACCCGCTATAACGGCCGTTGTTTTTTTGCAGCGTCCGTCAAATTCAATGTTTTGTAATTTGTTCATTTTCTACCTCCAATTCGATCTCCGGGTATTTATATCCATATTTTACCATTTTCAATTGGAAAGCGCAAGGAAAACCGTGTTGACAAAGCTCGGATTTTGGTGTATAATAAAATAAATATTTCAGAACGAACGGAGAATGTGTTTTATGCCCGAGTTTATCACTGTAATGATCATTTTGCTGTTCGTGTTTAATATCGCGGTTTTTTATTTTAATCTGCGAACGATAAAAAAACTCGAAAGCATCGTTCGTCCGAAGACCGACCGAAGGGTCGGGATAGCGGCTGAGCTTAGGATGTCCGATGAGGAAAGCCGCACGCTTTTGAATTGCGCGGGCAAGGCGTCGGGAGTTTACGCTCTGTTCACCAATATCACGGCGGTATTCCCGCTGCTCGGAATACTCGGAACGGTGGCGTCGCTTATGCGCCTGTCCGGTACGGACGATCTCTCGGAAAACTTTTCGTCCGCGCTTATCACCACCTTTGCGGGACTGGTCGCCGCGATAATCTTCAAAATAATGGACTCCTTCATTACAGCCCGGCTGGATTCCGCGCTCGACGAGGCTGACTACCTCATTCACGAGCACGACAAAGAAAAGAGGGAGCAATAATGCGGCGAAGACGAAAACGCGATATAATTATCGAGCTTACCTCTCTGCTTGACGTTATCATGATAATCATTTTTATGGTGATGACAGAAAACAGCAGGCTCATCACCGAAAAACAGTCGGCGCTTGACGCGGTACAGCTTGAAAACGAAGCCCTGAGCGACAAGCTTGACGGGCTGGAAGCGGAGCTTGACGAAGCCTTGGGAAAGCTCGGCGAGGGCAGTCTTGAGGAGCTTATCGACCGTCTTGCCGAGGCGGAAAGCAGGCTGGAAAGCTATGAATATATGGACGATGTGGTGTTTGTCATCAATGTCGGGCTGGAAAACCGCTACAACAACACCGTGCGCTATCTGTCCTTCGGTAAAACGGATTCCGACCAGAACCTGTACGAGATACGAAATGACGACGACCTCGGCACGGCGATAAACCGGCTTAAAATTTTCATAACGGAATACATCTCGAAGATCTCCGACGATCAATCCAACTCGACGATAGTGTATGTTGTGTTTTCGTATGATACGCACAACGTCTATCAGGATGATTACGCGGCAATCGACGAAGCGCTGAAAAGCGCAGAAATAAGAGCTAACAGCGGAAATTTCAGATATCACTGCAATCCGCTTTGACAACACAGAAAGGACGTACTATGAAACACGAAAAACAACCGAAGCACGAACAGCCCGAGGCTAAAGAGCCTCCCCGCAAGGAAAAGAAAAGGCGCAGAAAACGCGGCGGCACGTTATTTCTGATAATTTTACTGCTTATCCTCGCGATATTGGTACTTTTGTTCTTTAACCCGTTCGGCTGGGGAAACGGCGGCGCGTTCGGACTTGGCGGACAGAGCAGCTCCGACAGCTCTCCGAATAACAGCTCGGCGGTTTCCGACAACAGCGAGCAATCCGCGGCCGACACCGTGACTATTACAATTGACAACGAGGATATCTATTTTGACGGCGAGCTATGCGACGAGACAGCGCTCAAGGAGAAAATAATCTCCCTCGGCACGGAGAAAAAATACGAGCTTGAACACTCCCGCGCGATAAAATCCGCCTACGACAGCGTAAAGGCTATTCTTGTCGAGCTGGAGGACGCCCTCGGAATAACCGTAAACTACAACGAATGACCCGATAAAACGCTGTATATTATTTTTAAAATATGAAGAGAAATACCCGTTCAGTATTTTCACTGAACGGGTATGTTTTTTGTAAGGATATACAGGAAATTGTATTATTCGGGTAAAAAATCAGCCTAAAAGTTGATAGGTTTTATATGAATTGACGATTTTTAAGTTTTTCCCAAAAAATAATTGACAACAACGAAAGAAAATGCTATAATATATCCATAAAACATATCTGAAAAATAGGCATTGGTTCAGACAAAGGATCGAAAGGGTGACGCGGCTTGATCGAGCTTAAAAATATCAGTAAAACATATTTCTCATCAGGCGGCTCGGTCGAGGCTGTCAAAGATGTAACACTGACAATAAACGACGGCGACATATTCGGCATAATCGGCTTTTCGGGCGCGGGAAAATCCACGCTGGTCAGATGTATAAATCTGTTGGAACGCCCGACCTCGGGTAAGGTGCTTATCGACGGAAAGGATATGACCGAGCTCTCCGCCAAAGAGCTGAGGGCGGCAAGAAAAAAGATCGGAATGATCTTTCAGCATTTCAATCTGATGCCCTCGCGGACGGTTCTTGACAATGTCATGTACGCTCTGAAAGGAAGCGGCATTTCCAAAGCGGAAATGCGCGAAAAGGCATTAAAGCTATTGGAGCTTGTGGAGATAGGCGACAAGGCGGAGATGTATCCGAGCAGCCTTTCGGGCGGGCAAAAACAGCGCGTCGCGATAGCCCGCGCGCTTGCAAACGACCCGAAAATACTGCTCTGCGACGAGGCGACAAGCGCGCTCGACCCGCAGACCACAAAGCAGATACTCGCGCTTTTGAAAAGCCTTAACGAAACGCTTGGGATAACGATAGTGCTTATCACTCACGAAATGGCGGCGGTAAAGGAGATATGCAACAAAACGGCAGTCATGGACAAAGGGGAGGTCATTGAACAAAACGACACCTTTTCGGTTTTCGCCGACCCGCAGAACGCGCTTACAAAGGATTTTATCGCTACGACCTCTAACTTAAAAAAGATACACGATCTGCTTGCGGAAAATCCCGACGCGGTGCCGCTTGATAAGGACGATATTGTTGTAAAGCTCACTTACACCGAGCGCAGCGTTTCAGAGCCGCTTATCTCCGCCATAACGCAGAAATTCGGCGTGCTGCTGAATATCGTTTTCGCGGACGTGGATATAGTCCAGGGAGCGCCGATAGGCGGCACGGTCGCTGTTATAAGCGGAGAGCACGGGAATATCACCGAGGCGGTAAAATATCTTATAGAAAAAAACGTAGCCGTGGAGGTGATAAAAAATGGAATGGCTCAATAATATTATCCCCAACGTAATGGCTGATACCGACCGGTTATTCGACAGCATTCTTGCGACGCTGCAGATGACCGCGTGGTCGGGAGCTGTGATGTTCGTTTTGGGAATGCTGCTCGGAATAGCGCTGACCGTGACTAAAGACGGCGGTATTTTACGTCAGCGGGTGGTCCACCAGATACTTGACAAGATCATCAACATCTGCCGTTCGGTGCCGTTCGTTATTTTCATCGCTATCCTGCTGCCCGTCACCAAAGCGATAATGGGAACCAAGATCGGAGTACGCGGAGTTATCGTGCCGCTTGTGGTGGCTTCCGTTCCGTTTTTCGCGCGGCAGGTTGAGACCGCTCTCGCGAATGTAAACAGCGGACTTATCGAAGCCGCGCAGGCAATGGGCAAAGGTCCGATCGAAATAATCTTCACCGTTTATCTGCGCGAGAGTATCCCCGCTATAGCGCGTGGCACGACCATTACGCTTATCAACCTCATCGGTCTTACGGCAATGGCAGGCTATGTAGGCGCGGGGGGCTTGGGCGATTACGCGATAACCTGGGGATATAACTACGGTCGTTATGATATAATCTGGGTGTCGGTCCTGTTTGTGATACTGATAGTTTCGGTCATTCAGTTTATAGGAAATCTTATTGCAAGAAAAAACACGCATTAAAGTGCGTTTGAAAGAAAGGAAAACAACTATGAAAAAAATTATCAAAATCGCCGCGCTCGCGGTATTATCGGCATTGGTCCTATCCTTTACGGGCTGCTCTGACAGCAGTAAGGACGAGGTGGTAAAGCTCGGCGTTACGGGCGCAGTTTACGAAGATATATGGGCGCCGACCATCGATAAATTAGCCGCGGAAGGAATAAAGGTAGAGCTTGTGCAGTTCTCGGATTTCTCACTGCCCAACAACGCCCTCAACAGCGGCGATATCCAGATGAACGCCTTTCAGCACCACGCGTATTTTGAAAATGACACGAGCAATAACGGCTATGATATCTCTATCCTGACCGATACATTCGTTATCGCGATGAACATATTCTCCAAAAACTACACAGACGTCAAGGACATCCCCGAGGGCGGAAAAATCGCCGTTCCGAACGACGCCACAAACTACGGGCGCGCGCTTATTCTTCTGGACAACGCGGGTCTGCTTACCCTCGGTAACTATGAAGGCAGCACACCCACTACCGCGGACATAGTTTCGTCAAAGGTCGAACTTGTCGAGGTAAACGCCGCTATGACATATCAGTATGTAGACGACAGCGAGATAGCCGCGGCGGTCGTAAACGGAAACTACGCCGCAAGCTACGGCGTAGACCCCAACTCCGCTATCTTCTATGAGGACATAAACCTCATCGGTAAGAGCTTTGTATGCGTTATTGCCGTAAAGTCCTCTGATATTAACAACGAAACATACAAAAAAGTTGCGGAGGCTTTCTGCTCCGCTGATACCGAGAAAATCTTCGAGGATAAATACAAGGGGTTCTTTGTTCCCGCGTGGAACGCGTGATAATTCCTGATAAGGGGCTGACTTAATATGGATTGGCTTCATGAGATCATCGACGATAAAAGCCGCGTGATAACCGAAAATATTGAAGAAAAATATCTCAGCGATACTTTGGGGCGGCTCAAAGGAAACGCCTCCGCGCTGGTTTTTGTAAAAAGCGCGGAGGAGGTAAGCGGTATTCTCAAAGCGGCGAGCGAGCGGCACATTCCCGTAACGCCGCGCGGCGCGGGAACAAATCTCGTAGGCTCTACCGTTCCGGAGGACGGCGGGTTGATCCTCGATTTTTCGCTGATGAACCGTGTGCTCGAGCTTGACGAGCAGACAATGACCGTCACTGTCGAACCGGGGATATTGCTTCAGGAGCTTCAGAATTTTGTGGAAAGCAAAGGTCTGTTCTATCCTCCCGACCCCGGGGAAAAGCTCTCGACTATCGGCGGAAACATCAGCACCAACGCGGGCGGAATGAGAGCCGTAAAATACGGCGTTACAAGAGATTATGTGCGCGGATTGGAAGTCGTTTTGGCAAACGGCGAGATAATTACCGCAGGCGGTAAAAACGTCAAGGACGCAAGCGGACTGTCGCTCAAAAACCTGTTTATCGGCTCGGAGGGAACGCTCTGCGCTATAACCAAATGCGTACTCAAGCTCATTCCAAAGCCCGAATTCTCAAAGTCGGCGCTTATCGCATATCCCGACCTTGACAGCGGGATAAGCAGCGTTTTGTCCATTCTCCGCGCAAACGCAAATCCCACCGCGGTGGAGTTTATAGCGCGTGATGTGGCAAAGCTCGGCGAGGATTTTTCGGGCGTGAAATATCCGCGTCCCGACGCCGGCTCGTATATCCTGCTGACCTTTGACGGACGGCGTTCGGAGGTCGAGGACAGCGTGAACCGAATCCGCGAGCTTGCGCTTGATACGGGAGCTATGGAATATATCCCGCTTGACGACCCCGACTACGCCGCGGATATCTGGAAAGTCCGCGGAGCGCTTGTAAAAGCAGTTGAGGCGACCTCCGAGCAGGAGCCTGTTGACATCGTAGTTCCCATAAACAAAACAGCCGAGTTTATCCGTTTTGTAAATTCTGTCGAAAAAGAAACGGGCGTGCGCATGGTGAGTTTCGGTCACGCGGGCGACGGAAATGTACATTTGTGCGTAGTGCGCGGAAAGCGCGGCGACGAAGAGTGGAAAAACGCGCTTCACGGCGTAATGACAAAGATATACGGAAAAGCGTACGAGCTTGGCGGTATCACTTCGGGCGAGCACGGCATAGGCATATCCAAACGCGAATATTTTCTCCGTGAGACACACTCGGAAAATATCGCTGTGATGAACCGCATAAAGGACGCGCTCGATCCGCTTCATATCCTGAACGACAAAAAATCCTATATTGTTTCAAAGGGGTGATGACCATGCCGAAATTATCCGAAAGAACAGCGACCTTTACCGATTCTGTCATTCGCCGAATGACGAGAATTTCTCTGAAATACGGCGCGGTGAATTTGTCGCAGGGCTTCCCCGATTTCGAGCCGCCGAAAGAAATACTCGACCGTTTAGCCGAAGTAACAAAAGAGGACTTTCACCAATATTCGATAACATGGGGAGCGCAGAATTTCCGCGAGGCGCTCGCCGAAAAACAGTCAAAGCTTATGGGGAGAAAGATAGACCCAAACTCCGAAATTGTTGTCACCTGCGGAAGTACCGAGGCAATGATGGCGGCGATGATGACCGTCGTAAACCCCGGCGATAAGGTTATCGTGTTTTCCCCGTTCTATGAGAATTACGGCGCGGACGCGATACTTTCGGGCGCCGAGCCTATCTATGTTCCGCTTGTTCCGCCCGAATTCAAATTCAGTTTTGACGAGCTGGAAAAAGCGTTTACGCAGCGCCCAAAGGCTCTTATACTCTGCAATCCGTCAAATCCGTGCGGAAAGGTCTTCACCCTTGAGGAGCTTAAATTCATAGCTCAGTTAGCGGAGAAATACGACGCTTTTGTAATTACGGACGAGGTATACGAGCATATAGTTTACGAGCCTAATAAGCACATATATTTCTCGTCACTTCCGGGTATGTACGAACGGACTATCTCCTGCTCCTCTCTGTCAAAAACCTATTCTATAACGGGCTGGCGGCTTGGATACATAATCGCGCCACCCGAAATAGTCGACGCGGCGAGGAAAGTTCACGACTTCCTGACGGTAGGCGCGGCGGCTCCGCTTCAGGAGGCAGCAGTTGTCGGGCTGAAGTTCGGCGACGAATATTACAGGGAACTTCAGGATAAATACACTCAAAAACGAGACTTGTTCCTTAAAGGGCTTGACGCTCTTAAAATCCCGCATACCACTCCCGAAGGCGCGTATTATATCCTGCTTGATATTTCCGAGTTCGGATATGACTCAGATCTTGAATTCTGCGAAACATTGGCGCGTGATGTGGGAGTGGGAGCGGTTCCCGGTTCGAGCTTCTTCCGCGAACCCGTAAACCATCTTATCCGTCTGCACTTCGCTAAAAAAGACGAGACCCTGAACGAGGCGCTCAACAGGCTTGAATATCTGAGGGAAAAAATAATTCCGAAGAAACAATAAACAAATCAATGTATAACTTGTCATTGCACGCTTAAAATCCGCTGTCAAATCTGACAGCGGATTTTTTCACCTTATTTTGCTCAGAACGCCCTTGTCCATCTCGCAGACTGTATCGCACAATACGTCAATATCCTCGGCGGAGTGAGAGGCGATGAGAATTGTTTTGCCCTGCGCTTTTAAATCAAGCAGATACTGTCTCATATCCTTAACGCCGTCTTTGTCCAAGCCGTTCATCGGCTCGTCAAGAATGAGCAGGTCGGGGTTTTCCATTATCGCCTGAGCAAGACCAAGACGCTGGCGCATACCGAGCGAGTATTTTCCGACGTGCTTTTTGTCGTCGGGATCTAACCCCACGCTCCTGATTGCCGCCTTGATCTCATCTTTACCTATTTTGCGGTTTATTGACGCTAAAAATTTCAGATTGTCATATGCCGAATAGCCCGACAGAAATCCCGGCGTTTCAATGATAACTCCGGCGTTTTTCAGAATTCCCGTGTCTTTCCCGATTATCTTTCCGTCCACCGAAACGCTGCCGGAGGTCAGCGGGACGATGCCGCAGATGCACTTCATAAGCATGGTCTTTCCGCTTCCGTTGCGCCCTATAAGTCCGTGGACCTTACCGCGCTCAAACTCCGCCGAAACATTATTCAGAACCACCGCCTGCCTGAATTTCTTCACGGCGTTGTTTATTGAAATTACAATATCCATTTAAGTCAACCCTTTTTGTCGAGATCTTTCTTTCTGCCAAAAATAAACGCGGCGGCAAAAAGCAGTATTATCAGTGATGAGTAAACGGTCATACAATACTCAAACGGCGGATATTCCGTAAATCCCCCGACATCTACCCTGTTGAGCGAGTTCCATGAGATCGGCGAGAACCACTCAAATTTTGTTTTCATATACGTCGTGACTGCCGGAAATATCACGAGAACTGTGCTTATTGTCATGCCCAATGCTTTTGTGCCCGTAAGATAATTGCAGGTAAACAATACAGCCCCTATCAGCATCGCGCTGAACCACGATAATATAAACGTAAACCAGACCGCCAGAAGCGGTGAAAAATACTTAGGCACAAGCTCGTTGACATAAATGAAAACCGGCATACCCGGGACAAATACGGATGGATTACCTGCCATTGCTATAATGGCTTTTCCCCAATCAAGCGTCAGCTCGCCCGTAAATACCGTAAAGACAAGCGTTGCCGCAAGCAAAAAAATATAATACAGCGCGCTCGCGATCATAATGTACAAAATCTGACCGCACAGCCATTTGTTGCGTCCCGAGCGCATTATCACAAACATCTGGTTTTCATCGATAAACGGAGCCGAGCAGAACAAGAGTATGACAGGCACAGTAAAGATCAGCTTGGTGTGAAACTCCGAGCACAAAAACGGAAACGTCCATATCGGCATATCCGCCCCTATCCCGTCAGCGACCTTTTTCATATTGTCCATGAATATAGCAACCATTATCAGCATCAGTACGGCTATTGTCCATATCCGATAGTCGGTACGCCATTTTCTGAAATTCTGAGCGCAGATCGCCCATATTGACCCGAGTGCGCTCATTGTGAAAGCCTCTTTTCCGCGATAAAATAAAACACTATCCCAAACATGACCGAAAACGCCAGAAAAAATCCCCACGGATACAACAGCTGAACCGCCCGGTTGTCATTCCTGAACATATTGATCGACATAAGCCAGGTATTGAACGCGGTCGGCAGCTCCAGCGTAAACCGCTCGATAACGTAGCTGGTGATAAGCGGAGTGCATACCGCGACAAATTTGTTAGGAAGCAGCGCCGATAAAAGCAGTCCTGTCATACACCACATTGCTACGCTGAACGCGTATGTCGCAACTTGTATCGCGTAGTACAGCCACGGCATTCCGTTTGCCGCGAGATATCCGAAGCCCGAGTGATCGATATTATAGTTCGGCTCGTAAAACGTTACAAAGAATGAAAATATCCACGAAAACAGAAACATTCCTATAAACACCGTAACGAACGACACAACAACACATAGCACGGCGTTTGCGACGATGTATTTTCGTACCCCACAGCGCGCGGCACAAAGCGTTGAAACGCCGCTTGTCCATTCCTCCGCGAAATTGCCCACAAACGGCAGAGCCGCGAAAAATGTAAGCGCCTTTCGCGACTGGTCAAGCCCGAAGAAGAAGTCCATGCGGTAAAGAACGCTTCCGTAATTTGCGGAAGGGCTTGTCAGAATGTGAGACAAGCACACAAGCGATACTCCTAAGATACCCGCGTAAGTCAGCGGAGAGCGCAATATTTTGAAAAGATAAGCGCGAAACATATTCCCACCTCAGTATTCTTTAAGGAAATTATTCTTATAGTCAACATAAGATCTTTCGATGGTTCTGTTATCAGCAGCGTAAGCAAAATTTCCGGAGTCATAACAGCAGCAATATGAAAACTCCCAGACCGGAGCGAACGTGAATGATATATTTTTGTCATTCGCTGTGTTAACATATATCAGCTTGCAGCCGTACATGGTGCAGAGCGTTGGGAAATCTGTTTCTGCCATATTTGAGACCGCCGTCGTCAGAGCGTCTGAGGCAGACGTTACGGAAACCTTATCACCTTGTTTATATTCCGCGGAATATATCCCCGACAGGCTGAGTTCGACTATACCGTTTTTATCTGCTATCGCCGTTATATATGATTCCTTCGAGACGTATTTGTTCTCCAATCCGCGCACATTCCAACGGTTTATCGGTATGTCCTCGTAAACCTGGAAAAAGGTGATATAGTAAAATTCATCATCGCCCCACGGTTCATAATTTCCCGACGGACTGCTCTTTTTCAAAAGCTTTTCGGCAAGCGGAACATCTACGCCTCTCACATCCGGTTCGGACAAATTGGTTATACCGAGCTTGTCGAGTATTTCCCTTACCTTACCGACCGCTTCCTCACGCGTCATGAAAGAACACTCAACATCATAAGGCTCGTTCTCATAATATATATCCAGAAATGAACACAGCGAGCGCTCGCGCGTTCCGGACAATCTCGTGTAAGATAAGCGTCCCTTTTCTATCACGAACATAACATCATCAGCCCAATACACCGAGTATTTTTCACCGTCATAATAATCGCTATCAAATTCCCGGCGGTCTGTTATTTCTTTATCGCCCATAAACATCTCCAAGACTTTTTCCGTGTCCCACTGGCGAATGCCGAGTTCAAGTACGGGCAATTCTTCGGGCGAAGTCTGAGGGAGTGTCAGATCAAGCTCAAAATTCTCAATGCTTTCCGCAAGCTGCCAGGCGTCGGATATCTGTCCCGAATTTCCGAGATAAGGCGAGCTGCCGTCAGGAAAACATCCTGAGAGCATTATCGCCAGCATGAAAACAACTGAAAGCAATGCTGTTTTCTTTAACATAAACCCTCCTATCGCAAATTTTATTGTTAATCTGATTATATCACAAGGTATCATATATTGCAATATACTAAACACACAAAAAGCAGCATATTTTTAAAATAGAATTTATGAATTGTCACAAAAAATGCCTGACACCTGTCTGACGTGAATGATATAAGCACAAAAAGAACGCTATCCTTTAATTTGACTTTTTCAGAGCCGTCTGGTATAATGGAAACAGTGCAAAACCGACTTAGGGAGTATCTATGGAATATTTATGGTACATAATCGCGGCGATGGGCGCGGGAATAGGAACGGGACTTGCGGGACTGTCGGCGGCGACCGTAATGGTGCCGATACTTATCGTGCTTTGCCCGAGCTTCGGCGGAGAGAGTGGCGCTTATCAGGCTACCGCCATCGCTCTCGCGTCGGATATTTTAGGCTCCGCGGTAACAACAGTTACATACGCAAAACATAAAAATATAGATTTAAAACGCGGCTGGATAATGCTCACCTGCATTCTCATCATGAGCACTGTGGGGAGTTATGCCGCGTGGCTGGCGGGGAATGTGGTATTAGGCAGCTTTACGCTGTTTCTCACATTCTTTATCGGTATCCGCTTTCTCGTAAAGCCCGACACCTCGCGTAAGGACGCCGCCGCGAAAGGCGAAAAGCTTGACCTTAAAGGCGTGATGATCTCCCTGTTTTTCGGGCTGACTATCGGCTTCGGCACAGGCTTTGTGGGCACGGGCGGCGGAATGATGATGCTGGTGGTATTCACGGCGTTTCTCGGAATGGAGCTTAAGACTGCCGTCGGCACAAGCACCTTCATCATGACCTTCACCGCGCTTATCGCCTCAACGAGCCATATTTTAATTCACCCCGCGATCGTTCTGGAGCGGTGGAATGTCTTGCTGATATGCATTGTTACAGCTACTGTATCTTCACTCGTTTCCGCACAGTTCGCTAACCGCGTTAAAAACCGCACGGTCGGGCTTGTCACAGGCGCTGTGCTTACCGTATTGGGCGCGGCAATGCTGATACTCAACTTCTGGGAGGAAATATCGCAAATTCCGCTTGCGGTTCAGACGCTGGTCTGTTTAGGAAAATTCGTATTGTTCATAATCCCCTGCGTTGCGGTTGTTTTACCGATAAAATTTCTCACCAAGATACCGCAGTTTGTGTTCCGAAAGCTTCTTCACCTGATAGCTTTCAGCTGTACAACGTTCATGATCATCGTCGCCGAAAGCTGGCAGGAGGCTGCTTTAGCCTCGGTACTGATAGCGTTATTGCTCTACCCCGTGCTTTTCATTCTCGAAAAAAACAAGTGGTACAACGATCTGCTTGTGCAGAAAAAACCGGGAGAGATAAAAAACAGCCTTCTGATGCTGTTCTTTATGTTTGCGGCAGTGACGGCGATTTCGTGGGGAATTTTTGACAAACCCTACGCGACAATCACGGCTATTCTCATGTGGGGAACGGGCGACGCGGCGGCGGCTCTGGTGGGTATTCCCCTCGGAAAACATAAGGTAAAATTCAAGCCCGTAAACGAGAAAAAGTCATGGGAAGGGTCTGTGGCAATGCTTGCGGTTTCTTTTATATGCGGACTCGCGGTGTTTTTGCTGTACTTCCGCTTTCCGTTCATAAAATCAATTATCCCTGTTCTTGCGGGAGCAGTCATAGGTGCGGCGGCGGAATTGTTTACGCCGAGCGAATACGATACCGTGACAGTGCCCGTGGCGATTCTTGCCGTGCTGCTTTTGATGCCAATATAGTTTATGCGCGATCGTTAAATTAAACAAGTGAGAAATTCGCAATATCTACGCCAAAACTCCCGAGGAATACGGGGAAAACTTGCGGATATGATATAAGCTCGCTGTCGCCGCTTGTTTTCTTAAGCTCCGCAAACTGATTGTAACACTCCTGCGCAATCTCCTCCGATACTCCCAGCTTCAGAAATTCTTCCTTTTTCATAACCATTCTTCCTTTCAAAACATTTTTTACCGCGGTTAAGTCCGCGAATATTGTCTTGTTCTTTTCCGCCTGCAATACCAAAAAGGCGAAATACGGGCATAAAAAAGCGCCTTGATTGCTCAAAGCGCTTGATTATTTAATAGCCTATGCCTTAGGCTCTCCCCAAACGTATTTACTCTCTCCCTGCAAGACCTCTTCAATAGGTATCTTCTTCATAGTATCAAACACCTCAGGCTTATGAATAGGATTAAACGTGCCTGTATGCCCGTCTGACTTATAAACAGTTAAGAAGGCGAAATAATAATCCCTTTTGTCATTAATAAACCCAAATCCGTAAAACTCCCCAAAATCACAACATTCATGAAGAATATCGTCACCGGGTTTAATAACTTTTTTAATGATTTGATACGCTTCATGTGCCGTCATAATAGCTCACCCCTTGTTGATAACTGCATTGACAACTGTTTCGTTTAATGCAATATTATCTACTCTACCAAAAACAATTCTGTCCAAAACAACTCTGTCAAAATAATCAATAACATTTTGCTTTGCCGATTGCGGGTCAATAAATATCACATTGTTGTTGCATACTTCAAAGGAAAAAAGATGACTTAAATCAATTGATTTCCATTTTACACAAACCACGGGCAGGAAAAAGTTCCTTCAGCTTTTCGTGAATATCAGACACCTGCCTGTAATGTTCACTACCGATCGCACTTACCGCAGTTACTGCAGCCGTTACATATCTGCTGCATTCCGCATACATCGCATCTTTCTCTGAAAAAGGGCTTGTACCTGTCCTCCTCGGAGATAGGATGACCCAGATCATCGTACAGCTTAAAGCGTATCGGCTTTCCCTGAAAGCTCATTCCGGATCTTCGCGCCTGCTGACTCTGCATACCGTTGCCTTCAATTCTGTACAGCTTTTTGTCCTTAATAAAACGCCTTCCTGTTCCGCAGAAAACAAAGGTAACGTTATTATCCACGCATTCCTCACGCAAAAGCTTTACCCAATCAAAATGGCATGGTCGGGCGCCGTCATAATTTTCTCCGTCACATAAAACCTGTTCGATCTGTCCTGTCTCAAGATACTTTCTAATGCTTACCTGACCGATAAACGGTGCGCACATCACGCCTTTATGCTTAAAAGGAAGCTCAAGCAGTATCGGTATCCGCTCGTCGGCGCGGCGCTGATTCTCAGCGGTCACGTTAAAGAAGATGTTCTCCCAGCCGCTTCCCCAATTTTTCGGCAGATGCTCCAAGACACGCTCCGGACGCTTGGTCAGCAGGAAAAACACCACGTCGCTTCGCTCGCGCATAAGTTCCCATGCCTCGCCGCGCCATTCGTCGGCTTCTTCAAGAAAGAAATCCGAAGTCATGCATACCCGTATCATCTCTCCGCTTTTTATCTTGTAATTTCCATGCCTGTCCTTTTGCGTCGGATAGTTAAAGCCTGCCTTTGTGCGGTATATCTGCGAGCCGTCTTTATCGCGCGTTCGGTCGAGAAAGTACATATAACAGTTGTCACAGCCCTCGCTCTTTTTGATACAGCCGTGCCACGGATTCCATATATCGTGCAATGCGCTACACCTCTTTTACTTATGATATCAGCCGTGATATCACTTTCCCCTCAGCGCGCCGCTCAGGCTGTTCGGTACGCTTCTCGGTCCTCTGACGGCGAATATCCCGTATTCGTTTTTCAGACGTTCAAAGGTAAAGCTGTCGGGCTTATATCTTTTCATGAGCTTTATCTTCATCAGCTTTGTGATAGTGAGTTCTTTTGTATGATAGTCATAGGGTATATCAGTTTCTGTGACCTCGCACTTGTAAAGAATTGCCGAAACGGGCGAGCCTACATACATAAAGACCGTATCGCCTTTTTTAATGCCCGCGCCCTGTTTCCAATCTATAATGTCGGTCTTATCAAAAGCGTGCAATATGTCATAGTACTTGGGATTTGCGGGGATAAGCCATTCTTTGGGCGGTCGGAGCTTTTGCTTTTTTTGCTTTGAAGCCGTCGCATTATAGCTTGCATCGATAAGTCCGCAGACGGATCTGATGTCTGCCGTTCCGTCCAGCGCCACAGACAGCCAATTTCCCCTGCCGATATGATAACCGGTGTAAAATCCGTCCTGCCGCGTCAGCATATCCGCCAGAAGAATGTCATCAAGCTTGATGTTAAGTATATCTACTCTTCCGCTTTTTTGGGCGTCGATCTTCTCATAGGGTATGTTCATAATAAGTCCATACCATTTCCGGTTATCCTCATGCCGCAAGACCGCGTAATCCGGAAATCTCTTCCAAAGGTATTCGGGCTTTGTGCCGTATTTCTTTTTCGCGTAGTCAAAAACTTCGGTACGCTGTGAGATATTTTTCTTCAAAACGCATGACCTCCTGTAACATAATGCTGTTTACCACTTGACGCGTATCTCTGTAATATAGTATAATATAGCTGCCGAAAAAAATCAAGGGGTACGGCAGCCGTAATTAAATGCTCTTGTTATCATAATTACCTCCGTCATCGGCAAAAAGCCCTCCGGAAATACTGTTTATCAATGATCTGCGCCCGGGAGAGTATCCCGGGCTGATTGCTTATCCGTTATCTTCTTCATCACATTCAAACTTAAAATCATTCGCGATGACCATTGCGAGCGTTAGTAGAAGCTCGTTCTGAAAAACGCGGGTTTCGGAGTACTGCAAATTATCCCTGTCGATTCTTTCCCGCACCGCTTTATCGATCTTGAGTGTGAGTTATAAGACATCAAAATAAGCCGCCGATGTTCGCTTGAACGATCGGCGGCTCTATTTCTGATGAATATAAATATGTTATGTTTCGCTCGGAGCAGTCTCTGCCGCCGCTTTGGACTTGCGGACAAAAATCGCTTTAAACAGCGTCCGCACCAGCGGCTGAATGAAAAACAACTGCGACAGCAAAGCAAACGGGAAGTTGAAGCACACAAGCTTGAGCCAATTTGCAAGCAGTGTCAGCAGATCAAAGCCCGCATAGTACGGATAGTATATCCAAGCCGCGATAAAGCTCATAGCCGGACACATGATCGCCGCCGTAGCACAGATGATAGCGGTCTCAAACAGCACCGGGTGAACTTTCTGCGGGTCAAATACTCTGCACGCCAGCTTAAAGGAAACCGGACTTCCGACCAGCATCTCAAGCGTGTAAGCAAAGATAAACTCCACCAGCACCACTGCCCATATCGGCAGCATATTCCCAAACATCATAACGCCGCCCTGTGCGTTTATCGCGGAAAGCACGCTCGATTCTCCCGTTATACTCATCAGCGTATCACCATTTATGACATAAAGACTGTAAAACACATAAGCGTGAACGGTGATGATTACCGTCATCAAAGCGAAGATAGCTCTTTGAAATTTGTTTTTAGGCATAATTATTCCTCCTGAAATAATTTCTAAACAAACAAAAAACACACGTTTTCCGGGGTAGATCCGATAAATGCGTACCGTGATCAGATTTACATTCCCGAGGGAAAAACATGTGTCGTTCATTTATTTAATTTAATTCAGTATAACAGATTTTACCTGAAAAATCAAAGGCTATTTTTTACAAAATTATTTCAACTTAGATACATTTTTTTGAACATATGTCTTCCCTTTGATTATAGTATATCAATATTTCGGGCTTTCAGATTTGGCAATTTGATCGAAGCTGTCAGACGTGAAAATTTTGTTAAGATACGATCAAAAAAATCGTATATACTTATAGAAGAACAAATCGAGTTGTTTTACCGCTGTGACATCATGGGAGGTGAAAATGTGAAAGATAATGACAAAGATATAGTCGAGCTTTTTTGGAATCGAGACGAAAACGCCCTCTCAGCCGCTTCTCAAAAATACGGAAAATACTGTAAAACCATTGCCATGAATATTCTGCAAAACAACGAGGACGCGGATGAATGCGTAAACGACGCGCTGTTGGGCGCGTGGAACTCCATTCCCCCAAATAAACCGCCTGTATTTTCGGTATTCTTAGCGAGGATAGTCAAGAACGGCGCGTATGACAGACTGCGCAGGGCACGAAGTATAAAGCGGGGCGGGGGAGAAACCGAGCTTGTTTTTGAGGAGCTGGAGGAGTGTGTTTCAGGGAGATCGGGCGTCGAGGACGAGTTTGAATTCAAAGAACTCCAAAAAGCTATAAACAGCTTTTTAAAGCGGCTCAGCGCAAAGCACCGCAAAATGTTTTTACTTAGGTATTGGTACAGCTTCAGCATAAAAGAAATAGCCGCGCGGCTCGGGACTACCGAGAATTCCGTGTCTGTATCGCTTTCCAGAATACGCGGCAAAATCAAAGATTACTTAACGAAAAGAGGGTATGACATATGACTAAAGAACAGTTTTTCAAAGCTATTGACGGTGTGGACGATAAGCTTCTGAAAGAAGCGTTGGATCTTAAAAGCGAATATAATTATGCTCAGCAAGCGACGGTTTACAGAACCGAACACTGCCGCAGACCTCTGTGGCAGATGATCGCGGCAGCAGCGGCAGGACTCGCGGTAGTTTTCGCGCTTGGTTTTTTCATAAATTCAGTCTCGGAGAAGCAGGAAAACAAGCCGCCTGTTTATCCCGGCGCCGGCTCGGGGAATTCGGAAAACAGCACGCAAAATTCGGAGGATAACTCTTCCGATCACAACACTTCAGACATTCCGCGCGGTGAGCCTACATTATTTATCTGTCCCGACGGAACGCCTGTATACACTTCGGAAATAAGCGAGATTTATACAGGGAGTGAGTCCAATGGAAACCTGGAACCTCTCACGCTTGAGCAAGCCGAGCGGCGCGCTGAGGAATGCGAGGGCGAATTTAATGTGAAATG
>JAFLUF010000042.1 GCA_022508925.1 Oscillospiraceae bacterium
CGGACGTATTTCTAAAAAAATGTATCGGTTGTATGAGTACAGAAATGCATAAATTATGATTTATGTGAGTAAACGAATAATAAACAAAGCCCTAAGCAGTTATATCAAACTGCTTAGGGCTTTACTTTTTTACGAACACACTCCTTTTCCGAGCGCGTTTTTACGTTATTTATTTCAATTCGACTACCGTAACTCCCGCTTCGCCCTCGCCGTACTCGCCGAGACGAAAGCTTTTTACCGCGGGATTTCGGCGCAGTGCTGTGTGAACGGCGGCTCGGAGAGCGCCGGTGCCCTTGCCGTGGATAATAACTATCTGCGAAAGCCCCGACATAAGCGCGCCTGCGATAAAGCGCTCGACCTCGATAACGCCCTCGTCGCCCATTCTGCCGCGGATATCGAGTTCCATACCGCCGCGGCGCGTCATGTTGGACGAAGCGACCTTTTTAACTTTTCCGGCAGGCTGAGCCTGAACGGGCTTTTTTTCTATCAGCCTGAGATTATTCGCGTTTGTTTTTACCTTCATAGAGCCTGTCTGAACATAGCAAACGCCGTTGATGTTCGGAACAGTGATAAGCGTGCCCTCTCTGTTTGTATCGAAAAGCTTTACCGTGTCACCCTGTTTAAACGGGCGAGGCGGGATATATTTCTCCTCGCGGCGTTCTATAACGGGATTAGCCTCGTCCTGCATTTTGTTGAGCGCGGAGTTTGCGCGGGATTTCGCGTCGGAAATTCCCTTTCGAAGAGCCTCTTTGTCCTTGATTTTTTTCAGCTCTTCAAGCTCGTTCAATAAAATATTCGACTGCGCTCGCGTCTGCTCGACAATGCTCAGAGCGCGCTGTCGTGCGTTTTCAAGCTCCTTTTCCTTCTGCGCCTCAAGCTCGGAGAGCTTTTGTTTCAGCTCGCTTTCGGTCATCTTTGCGTTTCGCTCGGACAGCTCCATGCTTGCCCTTAATTCCTCAAGCTCCTTTCGCGACTGCTCGAGCTTGTCAATTACCTCCTCAAACCGCTTGTTTTCGGAAGTTACGAGATTTTCCGCGCGGTTTATCACATTTTTCGGCATACCAAGGCGCTGTGAAATGGCAAACGCGTTTGACTTTCCCGGAACGCCCACGATCAGCCTGTAAGTGGGCTTTAAAGTCTCCACGTCAAACTCGCAGCTTGCGTTTTCAACGCCCTGTGTGTCAAGCGCGAACATCTTTACTTCCTGATAGTGAGTTGTCGCAAGCACCTTAGAGCCGCGGTCATTTAACTCGGTGAGTATTGAAACTGCGAGCGCCGCTCCCTCTACGGGGTCGGTGCCGCTTCCCAATTCGTCGATAAGAACAAGCGAATTTTCGGTCGCGTTGTTTATGATTCCCACAACATTCGTCATATGTGAGGAGAAGGTAGAAAGGCTTTGCTCGATGCTCTGCTCGTCGCCGATATCGACAAATATCCTGTCAAAAACGCCTATTACGCTTCCGTCGCCCGCGGGTATCATAAGTCCGCACGCCGCCATAAGCGAAAGCAGTCCGACGGTCTTTATCGAAACGGTCTTTCCGCCCGTGTTGGGGCCTGTTATGATAAGACATCCGTATTTCTCGCCTATTTCGACCGAGATAGGAACAGCCGTATCGCGGTCAAGCAAAGGATGACGCGCGCGGTTTAATATTACCTTCGGTTCGTCAACTATTTCGGGAGTAACAGCTTTCATTTTCGCGCCGAGATTTGCTTTTGCGAAATACAGCTCGAGTATCTGTGAAAGCCTGAAGTTTTCGGAGATCGCCTCGGCGTTTGTGCCTATTTCCTCGGATATTTCGCGCGTTATGCGCTCTATTTCCGCCTGCTCGCGGTTTTTCAGAATTCGTATCTCATTGTTTGCTTCTACCACGCTCATCGGTTCGATAAAGAACGTCTGACCAGTAGCGGAGGTATCGTGGACAAGTCCGGGAACGTCGTTCTTATGCTCCGATCTTACCGGAACAACATACCGCCCGTCGCGCATGGTCACTACCGCGTCTTGCAGATATCCGCGCTGGGTCTTGTTTTTCAGCATTCCGTCGAGCTGTTCGCGTATCTGCTGACCCTGGCGGGTTATTCTTTTGCGTATCGACGCAAGCTCCGCGCTTGCGGTGTCTGCCATTTCTTCTTCTGAAAGTATACTGTCCGAAATTCGCTTTTCAAGCGTTTTTATCGGCGTAAGTCCGCGGAAATATTCCGACAGCGAGCATTCGGTATTTTCACACTGTGAAAACCAGTCGCACAGCATCTGCGTTTCTCTCAGCACCGCCGCCGCGTCAAGCAGTTCCTTAAAGCTGAGCATACTGCCCGCCGAGGCGCGCTTCAGAGCGTCGGAGATCTCGGGGACCTTGCGAAATCTCGGCGTACCGAATTTAGCCGACAGCGTAAACGCGTCGTCGGTTTTTTGAAGCTCGTTTTTTATGTCGTCAAATTCTCTGAGAGGCGACAGCTTAAGCGCCTTCTGACGGGCGTAGTCGCTTACGGTTTCATCCGCTAAAAGCTCTAAGATCTTATCAAGCTCTAATTTTTTGTAGTATTTGTTCATAATTTCCTCATTTGTTTTTCTTCTTCGGCTCGGGAAGTTCATCGTACATTTTTTCTATCAACTCCCGGAGAAAATCCCTGTCGTCGATGTTATCGACAAGCAGCATTTCCTTTGCGCCGTCATACGGCTGTTCAAGTGCAGCGTTTGGCATAAGCTCACGCGCGGACTTGGTGTTTTTTACGAGAAATCGGTTGTCATAAATTCCGCCGAAAATTTTTCCCTTATAGTAGATCATAAACTCTCCCATCATCCGGCGCGAAGTTATGTCCGAAAGCTCGGAGAGCTGTCCGAGTACAAACTCAAGATAATTTTTAGTAGAAGCCATTTTTATTCCCTTCTGTTAAGTACTATATTCAATTATAAATCCAAACGCCGTTTTTGTCAAGCATAATAACGCTCATTCCGCAAAGAATAAACAAAACATTTTTTATCGGAGGTTGTTTATGGAAAAAGAGCAGATAGCGTTTTTTGACGCGAAGCCGTATGACAAAGAGTGGTTCGATAAATATAACACAGATTACGAGATAATTTACTATGACGGCAGGCTGAGACCGCAGAACGCAAAGCTTGCGGAAGGCTGTAAGGCTGTATGCGCGTTTGTAAACGATGAGATAAACGAGAAGACCATAGATATCTTGTCGAGGCTTGAGGTCGAGGTGATATTACTGCGCTGTGCCGGATATAACAATGTCTCTGTCGAGGAGGCGAAAAAGCGCGGGATTAAAGTGCTGCGCGTTCCCGATTATTCGCCGTATGCTGTAGCCGAACACACGATGGGGCTTATTCTCGCGCTCAACAGAAAGATACCGCGCGCGTATATCCGCACCCGCGATTTTAATTTCAGTCTTAACGGGCTTACGGGCTTTGACCTTCACGGAAAAACCGCGGGAGTTATCGGCACGGGAAAGATCGGCAGAGTCTTTATTGATATCTGCAAGGGCTTCGGAATGGAAATAATAGCGTTTGACCCGAAGCCCGCGGATATCGACGGCGTGAGATATGTTTCCAAGGAGGAGCTTTTTAAGCGCTCGGATATTATTTCACTGCACTGTCCGCTGACTAAGGAAACGAATTATATGATAAATGACGAAGCCCTGAGGCTGATGAAGAAAAACGCGCTTATTGTAAATACATCGCGCGGACGGCTTATTGACACCGAGGCGCTGCTTATCGCGCTCAATGAAAAGAGAATAGGCGGCGCGGCGCTTGATGTTTACGAGGAGGAAAGCGGGCTGTTTTTCGAGGATAATTCGGACAGGATAGTAACGGACGAGGTTATCTCGCTTCTCGTTTCACGTCCGAATGTAATTATAACATCACATCAGGCGTTTCTTACAGAAGAAGCTCTTTCTAACATCGCGCAGATAACGCTTAAAAATTTTGACGATTTTCTTGCGGGAAACTCACTTGAAAACGAAGTTAAATGAAGATATAGCTGACATAAAAGTTTTAAAACAACAGACGTTCGCAAAAAGGTTTTGATCAGTGTCAAGGGAACTCCTTTTCCAAAAGGGGTCCCCTTGTTTGTTCTAAACTTGCCTTCCTCAGAATAAGATTTAACAAAACGGACGAGTAAAAAGGAGGAAACAAAAATGATAACAGCTATGAAAATACCGCTTGCGTCGATCTCGAAGATCCGCATAGAAAAGCCGCTTTCGTGCGTCGCGGAGATACGGCTTCGCTCGGGCAGACCCGCGGTCTGCGTCGAGATCTCGGGAAAAATGACAGTTTGCAGCGAGCCGTTTTCCGCACGGGAAATTTCTGACGTTTTCGCGGAAATATGCGGGTATTCCGTGTATTCTTACGAAAACGACATCGCCCGCGGATTTGTCACGATAAACGGCGGTCACCGCGTGGGGATAAGTGGAACGTGCGTTTATAAAAACGGAAAGATCGAGACCATACGCGATATTTCGGGACTTAATATCCGCGTAGCTCACGAGGTAAAGGGCTGCGCAAACGGACTTGCGGATATGCTGTTTTCGGACAAGCCGCGCTCGCTTTTGCTGGGGGGAGTTCCGATGTCCGGAAAAACAACCGTTCTCAGAGACCTTGCGCGAAGACTTTCGGAGAGATTTCGCGTAGCTGTCATTGACTCGCGCGGAGAGATTTCCGCCACGGTAAAAGGCACCCCGTCTTTTGACGTGGGTCTTAACACCGATGTTTTGTGCGGCTGCGACAAAACGGACGGAATACTTATGGCTCTGCGGGCTTTAAGTCCCGAAATAATAATCTGCGACGAGATAGGCGACGACGAAAGAGCAATAGAACAGTGCGCCTTTTGCGGAGCGAAGATCATTGCCTCGGCGCACGCGGGAGATTTCGCGGAGCTTTCAAAACGTCCTTCGACACAAGCTGTACTGCCGTATTTTGACGCCGCGGCAATAGTAAAAAACCGCGGCGTCATTTCCGAAATACACGTTTTGCGAGAGTAATATTATGAGAATTATTCTGGCGCTTTTAGCGTTTTTTATATGCGCGTTTATCGGTTTTCAGAAAAGTCTGGGACTAAAAAAGCGCGCGGATTTTCTTGATGAAATTTCGGTCATGCTCAGCAATTTTCAAGCCGAGATAAAATTCGGAACTCCCGAATTGTCCGAGCTTATCTCAAGGGAGAGCGGAAGCTTTGCGAGGCTTGTGCAAAAGCATTTTTCCGAGCTTTCCGATATAAAAGCCGCGTGGGAAAAGGCTTGTGGTGAATTACCGGAAAACGCCGAGGAAACCGCGCTTTTGCGTGAGCTTTTAAACGCTGTTTCCAAAACAAACAGCGACGGCGCGGTAATGGCGCTTTCGCTGTATTCCGAAAAGTTTTCGCGGCTTTACAGGCAGGCTTATGACGAATTCGCTCAGAAGGGCAGGGCTTTAAGACAGATAGGCGCGCTTTGCGGCGCGGCCGCCGCGATATTGATAATCTGATCGGACATTATTACATAGAGGAATGATATATGGAAATTGGTTTGTTGTTCAGAATAGCCGCGGTCGGGATAATCGTGGCTGTGCTGAATTTGATCCTGAAAAAGACCGACCATGACGAACAGGCGGTCATGCTTACCGTCGCGGGGATAATAATTGTGCTTCTCATGCTTATTCCCGAAATAGAGGAGCTGTTTAATACAATACAGGACGTTTTCGGATTGTGGTGACAGACTGCCGATAAACCCTCATTTGTGCCGTCACAACGGCGATTCCTGACATCTGAGGGCTTTTAGACAGTCTGAAATGCAGGTTGGTACAATATGGAAATTTTACAGCTATGCGGCGTTGGTATCTTATCCGCGGTCATCTGTCTGATACTGCGGAAATTCAGCAGCGAGGCGGCGTTTTTTGTAAGCGCGGCTTCGGCGGTAATTATTTTCGCGATGGTCATCTCAATGCTCGTTCCGACAATAAACGCCGTAAAAAGCCTTTCCGAGCAGGCGGGAATAGACCTCGCGCTTGTGGGGGTCTTGCTTAAGGCTCTCGCGGTGTGCTATATAACAGCGCTCTGCTCGGAAATAGCAAAGGACGCGGGCGAGGGCTCGGCGGCGGTAAAGATAGAGCTTGGCGGAAGAGCGGCGATAGCGGCAATTTCCCTGCCGGTGTTTGTAAACCTCGCCAAGCTGGTCACGGGGCTTATCAGATAGCCTTATCGGCGGGACAAGCCGCAGACAACGATAATATACGGCAGTAAAAAACAACGGGTACAGTAAAATGAAAAAGATACTTATGATTCTTCTGCTGATGCTGTTCGGTGCGGTTTTACGCGTCGACGCTCACGCGGAAAGCGCGGATTACGCCGATTATATCGACGGCGAAATATACGGCGCTATAACGGACGAAGCGCAGGATTTTCTTGATGAAAACGGAATTACTCCCGACAATAACGGCGCGGCGGGGCTGACGTTTACGGGAGTTCTGAAAAGCGTGTGGGATATGCTTGCGGAAAAAGCGATACAGCCGCTTAAGGTTTTAGGCGCGCTTTGCGGGGCTGTTTTGCTCTGCGCGCTGGCAAACAGCGTTGCTCCGGACAATACCCTAAAGGGAGTTTTATCGGCGGTCGGGGCTTTGTGCGGGGCGGGGATATGCGCGTCGGCTATCGTCGGAGTTATCGACGAAGCGCTCGGAGTGTTAAGCGCCTCGGCGAATTTTATGCTTGTATTTATTCCGTCGTTTGCGGGTATTGCCGCGGCGCTCGGTTATATCGGAACTGCCTCGGCGGTAAATTCCGCGGTAATAGCCGCCTCACAGCTTTTCTCGCAGATATGCGTAAATTTGCTTGCTCCGCTTTGCAGTACGATCTTGGGGTTTTCAATAGCCGGCGCGGTACACCCCGAGTTGAAAATCGAAAAGGCAGGAGAGGTGATAAAAAAGTTTACGGTGTGGGGCTTGTCGCTTATTATGACAGTGTTTATGGGCGTTTTGTCAGTGCAGACGGCGGTTGTTTCGTCGTCGGACGGAACTGCGATAAAGGCGGCGAAATTTCTTGTATCGCAGGGCGTTCCCTTTGTCGGCGGAACGATCTCCGACGCTGTAGGCACAGTCGGAAGCGGACTTGAGATACTGAAATCGGGAGTGGGAACATACGGAATAACCGCCGCCGCGGCAATGATCCTCCCGATGATATTAACGCTTGTCTGTTATCTTGCGGTGTTTTCAGCCGCACAGGCCGCAGCGGAAATGTTTGACTTAAAACCGCTTGCCACGCTTGCGAAAAGCTGCGCGCAGATAATGTCGATAATACTCGCGGTATGCGCGTGCTTTTTACTGTTAAACTTTATATCGGTCACGCTTCTTTTGTCTATGACAAAACAGTGAAAAGGACGGAAAAATGCAGATTCTTTCGACGATATGTATAGCGGCGATCGCCGCGGCAATGTTTAAGATACTTGTTCCCGAAAATAAATTTTCAAAGCAGATTTCACTGCTTACAGCCGGAGTTTTCCTGCTTGTCGGGATAACCGCGTTTTCCGGCACGAAGCCTGATCTTGATATATCCGCGTTTGAAAAAGAAGCCGAGGGTAAGATCAACGACTTTTCCAGCGAGGTAAACGAGAGCCTGAGGAACGAGATATGTGAGAAAATGGAAGAAAAGGTAAGATACCTGCTTGCGCAAAATGAAATTTATCCCGAACAAATTCACGTTATTGTTAATATTTCAGGATTGTACGGCATAGATATTACTGAAATAAGGATAGTCCTCGAAGAGGGTGAGGAGGAAACGGCAAAAACAGCCGAATCTCTTCTTAAAAACGAGCTTTCGGAGAATATAAAAATAACGGTTTTGACAAGGTGAGGAATATGACAGCTTTCAGCGAACGTGTAAAATTGCTTCTTTCAAACGAAAAGGCAAGGAAGATCATCATAGTATTAGGGCTTGGGATAATGCTTCTGATCTTGTTGAGCAGCTTTTTCGGCGGCAGTACGAAAAACAACAGCTATTCCGCGGCGGAAAACTACGCGGTAGACTGTGCCGAGCTTGAGCGGCAGCTCGAAGAACGCCTGCGCGGGCTTATTCTGCAGATCGACGGAGTAGGAAAAGTAAGCGTAATGATAACGATAGATATGACCGAGCGCGTTGTTTACGAAAAAAACAGCAGATCCGAAAACAACGAACAAAAGCATTCGGAGGAAACGGAGGTGGTGCTCGCGGGAAGCTCTAAGGAGCCGCTTGAGGTCGGTAAAATAATGCCCGTTGTAAGAAGCGCGGCGGTCGTCTGTGAAGGCGCGTCAGACCCCGTTATCCGCGAGCGCGTCGCGAATATTGCTTCAAAGGCGCTTAATATAGGCATTTCCAAGGTCTATGTAGCATATTAGAGCCTGTTATACGTTATTTTCAGACTCTAAATTAAAATTAACCAAAGGAGATTATTTATGAAATTCAAGAGAATCAACCTGATCATCGGGAAAAAACAGATAGCCATTGCTTCGCTTACGGTACTTTTGGGCGCGGCGGTCGCGGTAAATTTCATCGTTCAGAGCGGTAAAAAGAACATCGAGCCTACAGAAGAGGTCGGCGGAAATTACGGCGATGTTGAATATGTAGCCGACTACACCGCAAACTCCGACGCGTATTTCGCAAGCGCGAGGCTCGAAAAACAGCAGGCGCGCGACGAGGCGGCGCAGGTTCTGGCTGTTATGTATCAGGGCGGAGATATGACGCAGGATGAGCTGTTGACTACCGAAGCAAACGCTCAGAATCTGAGTCAGATTATAGCAAGCGAAAACGCGGTCGAAACGATGCTTAAGGCTCAGGGATTTGAGGACGCGATCTGCTACATAACCGCAAACGGAGCGAATATAATCGTAAAAACCGACGGGCTTGACGCGGCGGGAGCGGCGAAAATCAAATCCGCGCTGTTGTCGGAAGTCGAGGTAAGCGCGGATAAGATAACTATTGTAGAGGTCAAATGAAAAAGAGCGTATACGCCTGCTTTGGGAAACGGTCTGAACAGATATTTTTACAGCAAAAGTCTGCGGGAGAATTTTTCGGTTCTCCCGCAGTTTCTTTTGGCGGCGTATGCTTCAGGTCTGTTCGTTTTTTATCCCGAACATCAGCCTTAACAGACCTGTAAACATTTTCGGACTTTTTACAACAACAACCTTCAAAACAAACAGCTCCTCTCACAGCCTCAGCAATGCTTCAGCAAAAATATTCCCAAAACAATAAGCAGTATTGCGATAATAAACAGCATGACTTTAAACGAAAACAGCGAAATACATAAAACCGCTCCGACAAATGCCGCCGCCGCAAGAATAACCGCCGGTTTTCCTCCGTTTTTTCGCCTTCGCCTTTTCGGACAGCGCATACCGTTCACCTCGCTTTCACTTCATAATATTCCGCAGAATTTTTTTTGTTACATCTGCTCGTCATACCGCAGAATATCTGCGGATTGATCTTTAAAAAAGTTATTCATTTTTTTGAAAATGTGAGAAAAAATACTTGTTTATTAAAGGTAAATGTGGTATAATATAAATTGGATATTTATTCAAAAGGTATTGGGATAAGTCGGAGGAAATTTATGGAAAGAACCGCAAAGAACACAGCAGGAAGCATAAAGGTTTCTGAAAACGTGATAGTAAAGATCGCGAAAACAGCCGCGCTGGAGATAGACGGCGTAAGTTTCGCGCAGAATGACGCGGACGCGGCGATAGCAAGGCTTACGGGAAAAATTCCGGTTAGAGCCAAGACATTCGGCGAAACGGCGGCGATAAAGCTTGATATTTTCATAGACGAGGGCGTAAACGCCGTAAAAGCCGCCGAGGCCGTTCAGAAGAGTGTTAAAAGCGCCGTTCAGAATATGACGGGCTTTACAGTGACAAAGGTCGATGTTAAGATCGCCGGAGTGAGCTTTAAAGATGGCGAGAATAACGCTGAGGTGAAAGATGGAGAAGCTTAAGAGAAGCGACGTCCGCGAGGGCGCGTTTCTGATTTTATATCAGACGCTTTTCGGGACGACCCCCGAGGAAATTGACGAGCTTAATACACAGGCGTTTGACCTTGCTAAAAACGAGCAGACGGACGAGCTTGTGCGCGGTGTCTTAGAGCACGACGATGAACTTCTGCAAATAATTTCGAAGTATTCGAAAACGCGCTCTGTTTCGCGAATTGCGAAGGTGAATATCGTTATACTTAAGATCGCCGTTTATGAGATGAAGTATTGTGAGAAAGTTCCGAATGCCGCGGCAATAAACGAGGCGATAGAGCTTTCAAAGAAATATTCGCTGAAAGCGGACAGCTCGTTTATAAACGGGATTTTAAATTCGTACATGCATGAATCAGAGGGAAAAAATGCAGAACAGTAAGACGTTTGTCGTTACTCCGTCAAACGTAAACGGGCTGATATCGAGGCTGCTGAAACAGGACGCGAGACTGTTGAACCTTTCGGTCAGAGGTGAAATAACAAACCTGAAGATCGCCTCTTCGGGACACTGTTATTTCAGCCTTTCGGACGGCGCGTCAAAGCTGAGCGCGGCGATATGGCGAAATAATTTCGAGAGGCTTAAAATAAAGCTTGAAGAGGGCTTGAGCGTGATATGTCACGGAAGCATCTCCGTTTACGAGCCCGGCGGGACATACAGCCTTTCCTGCGTGGATGTCGAGGTCGAGGGAGAGGGAGAGCAGTCTGCGGCGCTGGACGAGCTTGTGAAAAAGCTGAAGGCGGAGGGAATTTTTGACCGCAAAAGACCGCTGCCCGAGTTTCCGGGAACGATAGCGGTAGTTACCTCGCCTACGGGCGCGGTCGTGCATGATATTGAAAAGACGCTTAAAAACCGCTTTCCTTGCGTGAAGATGTTGGTTATCCCCGCGGTCGTACAGGGAGAGGACGCTCCCGACTCGATCGTTTGCGGGATCGAATACGCTCAGAAGACCGACGCGGACGTGATCATATTCGGGCGAGGCGGCGGCGCGTCCGAGGATCTCAGCGCGTTCAATTCGGAAAAGGTGGCTCGCGCCGTTTTCGCGAGCAGGATACCTACAATAAGCGCGGTAGGTCACGAGATCGACATAACAATTGCCGACCTTGCCGCGGACAAAACCGTCGCTACTCCTACGGCGGCGGCTGTCGCGGCTGTTCCGGACAAAGATGAACTGAGGCTTCGTCTGAGAGCGATGTGCTCGGCTCTTTCGGACAGGCTGGACGCGAAAATAACGCAAAAGCAAAACGAGCTTGGCGTGGCAAAGGCCCGCGCCAATGAGCTTTTGAAACGTTGTCATAAGGAAAAGCAGACGGGGCTTTACAATTCGGCACAGAGCATAAAGCGGCTTATGGAAAGGAAAATCGAGATAGCCGAAGCCGGTCTTTTGAAAAACCGAGAGCTTATCTCCGCGCTCGATCCGCTTTCAATTCTGAGGCGTGGTTATTCGACGGTCAGGCTCGGAGAAAAGACAATAATTGATGCCAGAGAGCTGAAAGCGGGAGATTCGGTCGAGATACGCTTTGGCAGCGGCAGCGCGCTGGCAGAAATAAAGGAAGTAAGGAAATAAAATGGAGTTTAATTTTGAAAAGGCTATGGCCAGGCTTACGGAGATTGCCGAGCTGATGGCTAAAGACGACGTACCGCTCGACGAATGTATGGCGCTTTATAACGAGGCGGCCGAGCTGGCGGGAAAATGCGAGATCTATCTTGAACAAGCCAAGTTTGTGGTGGAGCAGACGGAAATGAAGGCAAGCGCGCAATGAACATAAAAGAACAGCTTGAAGAATACGCGCAGATGACCGAGGAGGCGCTCGAAAAGTACATTCCGAGTACAGACTGTCTGCAAAAGTCCGTTATAGACGCGGCGCGCTACAGTCTGTCCGCGGGCGGAAAGCGCATAAGACCCGCGCTTGTCATGGAATTCTGCCGTGTTTGCGGCGGCGAACCCGAGACGGCGTTGCCGGTTGCGTGCGCTATCGAGATGATGCATACGTTTTCGCTTATACACGACGACCTTCCTTGTATGGACAACGACGACCTGCGCCGCGGAAAGCCTTCCTGTCATAAGGCTTTCGGAGAGGCTACGGCGCTTCTCGCTGGGGACGCGCTGGCTATAATGCCGTTTGAGATAATAGCAAAAGCGGGGCTTAAGAAAACAATTTCCGAAAACGCCGCGCTTAAAATTTCCGTTATGCTCGGAGAACTCGCGGGCTTTGGCGGAATGATAGGCGGACAGACGATCGATCTTGAAAACGAACACAAACAGCCGCCCGTGGCGGAAATTCTTGAAATGTACAGAATGAAAACGGGCGCGCTGCTTGAGTTTTGCTGTAAGGCGGGGTGCGTCGCGGCAGACGCGGGAGCAAAAGAACAGCTTTCCGCCGGAAGCTTCGGACAGCGCCTGGGTCTTGCTTTTCAGATCACGGACGATATTCTCGACATAACATCCGATGAAAAGACTTTAGGAAAGCCGATAGGAAGCGACCGCGAAAATGAAAAGTATACCTATGTTTCCGCCGTCGGTCTTGAAAAGGCGAGAGAGCGCGTAAATACACTTACGGCTCAGGCAAAGGAAATGCTTTCGGACTTTTCGGACACGGAATTTCTGTCGGGGCTTGCGGATATGCTTTCAAACAGAAATAATTAAGACAGGGGGTAAAAAGATGTTTAAAATTCTTATGATAAACCCCATTATTTCCGTGGGACTGATCTCATGGCTTGCGGCGCAGATACTTAAAACCATACATTATTCGGTAAAATACAAAACGTTTAATCCCGAGCGCATTACGGGCGCGGGAGGAATGCCCTCGTCGCATTCGTCGCTGGTCGTGTCCGTTATGATATACACGCTGAGATTAAAGGGCTTTGAAAGCTCGGAATTCGCGTTTGCCGTGCTGCTTGCCGGAATTGTTATCTACGACGCTATGAGCGTGAGATATAACGCGGGACTTCACGCAAAGGAGCTTAACAAGCTGAGAAGAATAGTAGATGAGCTTGACGATGAGTTAACCGCCCTCAGCGGAAGCGACGAGGACTCGGATATCGACGAGATAGCAAACCAAAAGGATCTGAAGGAGTTTCTCGGACACACTCCGATAGAGGTCCTCGCGGGTTCGCTTCTGGGAATAATAATATCTATGGCTTTTCCGCTTCCGTGACCTCACTTTTCAAAAACATTTCGGGAGGATAACGTGTATCTTTCAGACGACATAAATCACGACAAGATCTCTAAAATGACTCTTCCACAGCTTAAACGCCTTTGTAAAGAGCTGCGCGGATGTATCCTGCATACTACCATGAAAAACGGCGGACACCTTTCATCAAACCTGGGCACAGTGGAGCTTACAGTCGCTTTGCATAGCGTATTTGATGTAGGCGGCGGAGATAAGATACTATGGGACGTCGGACACCAGTCCTATGCACATAAGCTTCTTACGGGAAGATATTCTCGCTTTGAGTCCCTCAGAAAAAAGGACGGGCTTTCGGGCTTTCAGAGGCACTCGGAAAGCGACGCGGACGCGTTTGTTTCAGGTCACAGCAGTACCTCTGTGTCTGCCGCTTACGGAATTTCCGAGGCTATGCGGCTTAAAGGAGAAAGCGGCGCGGTGGCGGCGGTTGTCGGAGACGGCGCGCTTACGGGCGGAATGGTTTACGAAGCGCTCAATAACGCGGGAAAGACCGCGTCAAATCTTACATTGGTGCTTAACGACAACGCCATGTCGATAAGCAAAAACAGAGGCGCGCTCGCGCGGTATCTCTCTCATATACGCTCTACAAAAAAATATTACAGAGCAAAGGAGCACGTTAAAACTGCTCTTTCAGCCATTCCTGTCGTGGGAAAGCCGATAGAGGAAATGATCACGGACGTAAAGCGGCTTCTAAAGCAATCGCTTTACGACAGCAGCAACCTGTTTGAAAATCTCGGCTTTACCTATATCGGTCCTGTAAACGGGCATGATCTTGAGGATCTTATAGAGGCTCTTTCCGTCGCGAAATACGTAAACCGCCCATGTATCGTGCATGTTTTCACCAAAAAGGGAAAGGGCTTTAAACCCGCCGAGGAAAACCCCGGGAAATATCACGCCATAAGTAAAGGGGGAGCCGCGGTCGAGTACAATTCGGACGAGTTTTTTGCTCCGAGGACATATTCCGAGGCGTTTGGCCAGGAGCTTGCGAGAATAGGTAAAAACGACAGGCGTATTTGCGCGATCACCGCGGCGATGAAATACGCCGTGGGGCTTAACTATTTCAAAGACTTCTTTCCCTCGCGGTTTTATGACGCGGGAATTGCCGAACAGCACAGCGTGACCTTTGCGGCGGGACTCTCCGCGGGCGGGATGCTTCCGGTGTTCGCGGTATACTCTACGTTTTTACAGCGCGGCTTTGACCAGATACTGCACGACTGCGCAATTGAAAATACGCATATCACGCTTGCTATAGACAGGGCGGGCTTTGTCGGAGAGGACGGCGAAACGCATCAGGGAATTTTCGACGTGCCGATGCTGAGAGCAATTCCAAACACAACGATCTTCGCTCCCGCGTCCTTTGAGGAGCTTCGCAGATGTCTCAGACGTGCGATCTACGACACTGAGGGAGTCGCGGCGGTTCGTTATCCGAAGGGCGGCGAGTTTGCAAGTTCGGATAATAATCCCGAAAGTATCAGAGAAGCAATGCGGCCGTCAGAAGATTATTTTTATTCCGGAAAAAACAGCGCTGTGCTTGCGGTTACTTACGGAAGAATTTCGCTTAACTGCGCTGTTGCGTGTGAAAGATCAAAAGCGGATCTTCTGCGGCTTGTAAGGATAAATCCTCTGCCGGACGGAGTCATAGAAATTGCGGGGAAATATGACCGGGTCGTGTTTTTCGAGGAAGGCTCAGAAAGCGGCGGAGTCGGCGAAAATCTCGCTGTAAAGCTTGTGGGCGAGAAATGTGATACAAAGGTCGAAATTGTCGCGGTAAGCGGAGAGTTTGTTCCCGCGGCGACGGTAGAAGAGCAGTTTGATATGTACGGTCTGTCGGCAAAACAAATGACTGACAGATTGAACAATAACGCAAATTAAAATAAAGGACAAGTATATGCGGCTTGACGTATATTTGGCGGAGCGCGGATTTTGCGCGAGCAGAACAGCCGCCGCGCGTCTTATAGAAGCGGGCGGTGTTTCGGTAAACGGAAAGACGGCGCAAAAGCCCTCGCTTTCCGTAAGCGAGGACGATGAGATTTTCGTTATTGAGGAAAAACAGCTTAAATATGTCGGGCGCGGAGGGCTTAAGCTCGAGCGCGCGATCGAGGCGTTCGGGCTTGATTTAAGCGGGAAGATCTGCGTTGATGTGGGGGCTTCCACGGGCGGCTTTACGGACTGTATGCTCCAGAACGGAGCGGAAAGGGTCTACGCGGTAGATGTCGGAACAGCTCAGCTTGCCGAAAAGCTGAAAAATGACCCGCGGGTCATTTCACTCGAGCAGACGGACATTCGTGAGTTTTCGATTGAACAGCCCGCGGATTTTATCGGCGCGGACACGTCGTTTATTTCGCAAAAGCTGATATTGCCGCATATTTTCCGTCTGTTGAAAAGCGGCGGAGAGGCGGTCGTACTGATAAAGCCACAGTTTGAGGTAGGTAGGAAAAGCCTGCTTACAAAAAAGGGCGTAGTCCGAGATGAAAATCTGAGACTTAAAATTGTTGAAGAGATCAAGTCGTTTGCGGAGCAATGCGGGTTTAAATGTATCGGAACTGATATATCCCCGATAACGGGCGGAGACGGAAACATCGAATATCTTCTTGGACTGAGAAAGGACAAAGTATGAAGGTTTTAATTGTATTCAATCAGGGAAAAACGGGCGCGGCGACGCAGTCGCACAAGATAGCCCAGTTTCTGATAGCCGAGGGGATCACGCCCTGTATTTTCGGCGAAAATACGCTTTTCGCCGAAAAGGTAGGCGCAGAGGTGGTCGAGTCGCCCGAGGGCTGTGATTATATGATAACGGTCGGAGGCGACGGTACAATACTGCGCTGGGGAAAGGTCGCGGCTGAGTACGGTATCCCGCTGCTCGGAGTGAATTTCGGCAGACTCGGCTTTATGGCTACGGTAGAGTCGGAGGATATCTGGAAAATTCCCGATATTTTAAAAGCGAATCTCACAGTAACACCTCGAATGATGCTTGACTGCAAGCTTATCCGTGACGGCGAGGTCATCTTCTCGGAAAAGGTTTTGAATGATGTGACCATTTCCCGAAGCAGCCGCTCAAGACTGCCCGAGTATGTTATAAACTGCGGCGAGAGCGAGGTTACGCGCGTGAGAGCCGACGGCGTTATTCTTAGCTCGCCCACAGGCTCTACCGCTTATTCCCTTGCGGCGGGCGGACCTATAATCTCTCCCGATATGGAGTGCATCGAGTTTACGGCGCTCTGTCCGCATACTCTCTTTAACCGCACGATGATTTTTTCCACGAAGAAAAAGGTAACGGCGCGGGTTTGCCACTATGGCGACAGCACAGCGACCATCTCCGCGGACGGTGGCGCGGCGGTGCCGTTTTTCGAGGGCGACGTCCTTCAGCTTACACGCGCGGAAAAAGACCTGCTGCTGATAGAAACGGGCGAGGGCTTCTACGGGGTTATCCACAACAAGTTATTAACGCCGATTAAAGATTGAGTTTTAAACAGGGAGCGAACATGAAAAAGAAAGCGCGCCAGCTTCTGATAATGGAGATAATTTCGCAAAACGAAGTCGAAACGCAGAATCAGCTTATGGAGCTTTTGCGCGAGCGCGGCGTTGAGACCGCGCAGGCGACCTTGTCGCGGGATATCGCGGAGCTGCGTATTGAAAAGTGTATGTCCGAAAGCGGCGTTTCGCGCTATTTTTCGGGAATTTCACAGGACGAGCTTACTTACAGCGAGATTTTCGCTCAGTCTGTCGTGTCGGTGGATTACGCGGCGAACATTGTCGTTATGAAATGTCACGCGGGAATGGCAAACGCGGCGTGTAAGGTAGTTGACGAGCGGAAGATAGGTTCGGTCATGGGAACGATAGCGGGCGACGACACGGTTTTTATCCTCACAAGGACTGAAAATCACGCGAAGGCGCTTTCAATTCAGCTTACGAGAATGATGCGTAAATAGTGTTGGCGGAGTAATGAATAATTCAGCTAAAATTCTGTTAGATAATATTGATAAAATTCATACGACCGAAATGGGCGTTGAAAGAATTAAGAAAAATCTTAAATTAGGCGAATGTGATGTTGTGGAGTATTGTAAAAATAAAGTATTAGACAAAAACTGCAGGATTTACAGGCAAGGCAAGAATTGGTACTGCGAAACAGGTAATATAAGAATAACAATTAATTCGTACAGCTACACAATTATAACGGCACATATAGTTTGACGAAGATAGTAGGAAGAATTAATGGATAAGACCGGAAAGATCTTAAATACGATCAAATTACTGTATATTATAAATTTAGTTCTATTACTGCCATGCGTTTATGTAACAGTAGCGGAAATATTGTCATCTTCTTTTGAAATCTATCTGCCGATATGGAATAGATTATTTTTAGGATTGACATTACCAATAATTTTCTTAAGAATATTTTATTTACCTTACATTATTTCTGCTATACTGAATGTAGCATACTTAATGGCATTTAATAAAAGAAAAGCCCACCGCCAAAGAAATAATTCTGTTTGCTTTTCTTCTGATAATTTGCGTTTTAGGACTGCTATCCGTAGAAATTGTTTTTGATGCCGGTATGGGAGTATAAAAATGGGAAATACAAATTCTGATCCTTCACAATCATGCTTTAGATAAAGGAAAGTAAAAACAAGGAGCGCTAAAAATGTTAAGAGAACTGTCAATAGAAAATCTTGCGGTGATCGAGCGCGGAAACGCTCGGTTCTGCGGCAGTTTTAACGTTTTTACGGGTGAAACGGGCGCGGGAAAAAGCGTGCTTATCGGCGGGATAAACGCGATATTGGGTCAGCGCGTAAGCCGCGATATCGTTCGCGCGGGAGCGCAGAAGGCAGTTGTAACGGCACTTTTTGACGAGCTTCCCGAGGGAGTTTGCGAAAAGCTTTCGGAGCTTGGCTTTGAGCAGTGCGAGGAAATTGTTCTTTCACGCGAGATATTCGCCGACGGAAAAAGCTCGGCGCACATAAACGGCAGGACGGCGACAGCCGCCATGCTCAAAGAGCTTGGCGGTATGCTTATCGACATTCACGGTCAGCATGATAACCGCATACTTATGTCAAACGAAAATCAACTGAACATTCTCGACCGTCACGCGGGACTTACTGATAAAATAAACGAATACCGCGAGCTTTACCGCGAGTTTTCCAAAACCTCGCGCGAGCTGAAAAAGCTGACCGAGGACAACGAAATGCGCGAGTTTAAGATCGCTAAGCTTAACACGGCGATCTCCGAGCTTGAGCCGCTGGAGCTTACCAAAGGCGGCGGGGAAATTCTCGAACAGAAGCTCGAAAAAGCACGAAACGGCGCCAAAATAATGAACGCGCTGAAAAAGGCGTATGCCGCGCTTTCGTCCGAAGAGGGCATGGCGGCGATCGAAATGCTGAGGGACTCGATGAACTATCTCGACAGCATTTCCGACCTTGAGCCGAAAACTGCCGAGCTTGCTTCGCGTATTGCTTCGGTGGTGAGCGAGGCTAACGATATTTCCGCGGAAATATATTCGATAAGCGACACTTACGCGGAAAACAACGAGGCGGAGCTTTCGGACAGGATGTCGCTGCTTAAAACAGCGATGCGCAAATACAACAGGACAGCCGACGAACTCTGCGATTATCTCGAGGAATGCAAAAACGAGCTTGATCTGATCGCGAATGCCGACGAACGCGCCGCGGAGCTGAACGAAAAAAAGCATACTCTCGCAAACCGGGTAAAAGCCGCCGCAGCCGCGATATCGGAGCTGAGAAAAGCCGCCGCCGAGAGGTTTTCAGAGGAAATAAAGCGCGAGCTTGTGTTTCTCGATATGCCGGGCGTAAGGATAATTTTCGCGGTCAACCCCGACAAAATTTCGATAAGCGGAATGGACCTTGTCGAGCTTATGATTTCCGCGAACGAGGGCGAGGAGTTAAAGCCTCTGAACAAGATCGCGTCCGGCGGAGAATTATCAAGAATAATGCTGGCGATAAAATGCGTGCTTGCGAAAAGCGACGATATGCCCACGCTGATTTTTGACGAGATAGATACGGGCATAAGCGGACGCGCCGCGCAAAAGGTAGGGATAAAGCTGAAAGAGCTTTCACATTCGCGGCAGGTAATGTGCGTTACGCATTTAGCTCAGATCGCCGCTAAGAGCGAATGCCACCTCGCGCTTGAAAAAAGCGTCGAAAACGGCAGAACATTCACGAAAATAACCGAGCTTGACCATAACGGCAGAGTCCGGGAGCTTGCGCGGATAATCGACGGAAGCGATAAAAACTCCGCAAGCCTTAAAGCCGCGGAGGAGATGCTATCAACATAAATTTTTTAAAAAAGATTTTTGAGGGGAAACTTTCTGTAGAAAGTTTCCCCTCAAACTCCCCTTCAAAGACTT
>JAFLUF010000043.1 GCA_022508925.1 Oscillospiraceae bacterium
ACTTTCTGAAGAAAGTTTTCCCTCAGACTCCCTTTCAAAGACTTTTTGTACGCTCTGCCGACACCGCATTACTTAATATACTTCGCAACTATCTCCGCCGCCGCGTTGAGCGCTTCGCCGAGCTTAGACGCGTCGGGAACTCCCGCCATAGCCTGGTCGGGCTTTCCGCCGCCCTTTCCGCCTGCTATCGCAGCGATCTCGCGCACGAGCGTACCCGCGTTCGCGCCCTTTTCAACCGCGCTCTTAGAGCATTTGCACAGAATGTTGCTCTTCCCGTCGGCTGTTCCCGCAAGCACCGCCACAAAGCAGTCGTACTTGTCCGCAATAGTGTCGCCTATCTTGCGAAGACCGTCCGCGCCCATTCCGTCGAGCTTTGCCGCTACCAGCTTTACGCCGTTTATCTCGGGAACGTCCTTGAAGATATCGCCGAGCTTCGCGTTAGCGGAAGCCTGCTCCATGCTCTCTATCTTTCTGTCCTTGTCCTTAAGCTCGGTCATTACGCTCTGCGCTCTGCGGACAAGGTCGTCCGCGTTCTGAGCTTTCAGGACTGCGCAGGTATTGTCGAGCGTCTGCTTGTAGTCATACAGCATGGACATTACCGCCATGCCCGTTATCGCCTGAATACGCCTTACGCCGCTCGCTACAGAGGTCTCAAACACTATCTTGAACAAGCCCGCCTGCGAGGAGTTTTTGAGGTGCGTACCGCCGCAGAATTCCGTGGAGTAATCTCCTACCGAAACCACGCGCACTACGTCGCCGTATTTCTCCCCGAACAGCGCCATCGCGCCCTTTTTCTTCGCTTCTTCTATCGGCAGAACTTCGGTAACGACGGGCGCCGCCGCCATAATTACCTTGTTTACATAATTCTCGACCTGTGTTATTTCCTCTGCGGTCATCGCGCTGAAGTGGCTGAAATCGAAACGGCACTGATACGGGTCTACATACGAGCCGCACTGGTGAACATGGTCGCCGAGGACTTCTCTCAGCGCCGACTGCAATATATGACAGCAGGTGTGGTTGCGCTGAGTCGCCATTCTGAGCTGCTCGTCAACCCTTGCGGTTACGGTCTGTCCGACCTCAAAGCCGCCCTTTTTCACCTTGCACTTGCATACAAACTGACCGCCGCCGAGCTTTTTCGTATCAAGCACCTCAAGCTCGCCGCTGTGGTCGAAGATAACGCCCTTATCTCCTACCTGACCGCCCATTTCCGCGTAGAACGGCGTTCTGTCTATGACTATTCCTACCTCGTCGCCCTCTCCGCAAAGCTCCGCGCTTTCACCGTCCTTGGTTATGGCGAGTATCTTCGCCTCGCTTTCAAGCGTGTCATAACCGACAAACTCTGTTTTAAGCGCGTCGAGATCGGAATTTTTCGCGTTATCCCAGCCTCCGCCGAGTTTTTTGTTGGCTCTCGCGGTCTCCTTCTGGACCTTCATGCACTGAGCAAAGCCCTCTTCGTCCGCCTTAAGCCCTTTCTCCGCGAGTATCTCCTTGGTCAGGTCAAGCGGGAAGCCATAGGTGTCGTGAAGCTTGAACACATTCTCTCCCGAAAGCGTGCTCTCGCCGTTTTTGATAAGCTCGTCTATCATCTCGTCAAGTATCGCCGAGCCGTTGTCTATCGTCTTAGCGAAGCTCTCCTCCTCGGTCTGGATGACCTTCTTTATATACGAGCGCTTTTCCGCAAGCTCGGGATAAGCCGAAATGTTTTCGTCGATTACCGTGTCGCACACCTCATACAAAAACGGCTTGTTATAGCCGAGCAATCTGCCGTGGCGCGCGGCTCTTCTCAGCAAACGGCGCAGAACATAGCCTCTGCCCTCGTTTGAGGGGAGAATTCCGTCGCCTACCATAAAGGTCGTAGAGCGTATATGGTCGGTAATCACGCGGATAGAGACGTCCTTTTTGTCGTCGTCGTGATAACCTACGCCGACTATCGAGCATATCCTGCCCATTATGTTCTTTACGGTGTCTACCTCGAAAAGGTTGTCCACGTCCTGCATTACGCAGGCAAGACGCTCAAGACCCATGCCCGTGTCGATGTTCTTGGTGGCAAGCTGTGTGTAATTTCCCTTGCCGTCGTTGTCAAACTGAGTGAACACGAGGTTCCATATCTCGATTATCCTGTCGCAGTCGCCGACCTCTTCAAAGTTGTCCTGTCCGATATGGTCAAACTTTCCGTACTTTTCGCCGCGGTCAAAATGGATCTCCGAGCAGGGACCGCAGGGACCGCTTCCGTGCTCCCAGAAATTGTCCGCCTTTCCCATGCGGATAATGCGCTCGCGCGGTATACCCACCTCATTTGCCCAGATATCGCCCGCCTCGTCGTCCTGCTCGTAAATGGTGATATACAGCCTGTCCTCGGGAATTTCGAGCTTCTTTGTAAGAAACTCCCACGCCCACGCGGTCGCTTCTTTCTTGAAATAATCGCCGAAGCTGAAGTTTCCGAGCATTTCAAAGTAAGTTCCGTGACGCGCTGTTTTTCCGACGTTTTCTATATCGGGCGTTCTTATGCACTTCTGACAGGTAGTTACCCTGTGGCGCGGCGGCTCTTCAATACCCTGAAAGTATTTTTTCAGCGGGGTCATTCCCGCGTTTATAAGCAAGATAGAGTTGTCGTCGGCAGGCGGCACAAGCGGAAAGCTCTGCATACGCAGGTGCTCCTTGCTCTCGAAAAACGAAAGATAGCTCTCTCTCAGCTCGTTAAGTCCCATCCATTTCATGTTATTTTTCCGTCCTTGTAAGTTAAAATTTACGTTATTTTCGCAATAACACATACACTTTGATTATACCACACTTTTCCGCTCTTGTCAACCGTTTGCTTGTCTCATTCCGTGAAAATATTCCGAAACGGAGTTTGCGGAAAACGTGGTGATAACATAAAACAAAAAAGAAGCAAGAACCGAAATTCTTGCTTCTTACATAACCTTTGCTGTTGATCACTTGAGTATCTTGATCTTGCCAAGCAGCGGAACTTCCTTTTCCTGTCCCTGACAAGCGGCAACAAAGCCGATTATCCAGCAAACGAAAACGAAAACGTCCCAAGCCCAGCCAACAAACGGGATAACTGCTCCCGCCAGGCTGAAAAGAAACAGAACCAGCGCCTGGTTGAGATGAAACTTTCCGCCTTCCTTATCGCCAGCCAGATAAGCAATAAGAAGTCCGATCCAAGTAAGGTATGCAACGATACCGGTAGTTTTTGCGTCCATAAATAAATCCTCCCAAAAACGAATAAGTACAGCGGAACCTCTCCGCAATATCTTAATTTTATCTTAAATCACGCAAAATGTCAAGCACAATAAGCATTTTTAATAAGTTTTTCCGAAACTTTTATGAATTTTCTACAAAAACAGCTTGTCCACAAGTTAAAAACTTTGCTAATTTTTCGGTTGGTTTTTCACGAATGGATTATATATCTTCTCCTCGCCCAGCGTAGTCATCTCTCCGTGACCCGTAAACACGCGGTATTCTCCCTTAAGCTCAGCTATCCTCCCGAGCGTTTTGATCATCTGTGACGTGCTTCCGGAATAGCCGTCTGTTCTGCCGATGCCGTGCTTAAACAGCACGTCTCCCGAGAAAAAGCCCTCGGAACCCTCACAGAACAGCAGACAACTCCCCGCGGTATGTCCAGGAGCGTTCATTACGGAAAACTCAATGCCGCACAGCGAAAATCTGTCGCCGTCGTTAAACGTCCTATCGGGTCTGATAGGCTTAAACTCAACGCCTTGCATAAACTTCGCCCAGCTTTTCGCTTCGCTTGAAAGCATCTCCTCATCGAATTCGGGCGCGTAGATCGGCGCTCGGGGATATCTCTTCTTGAGCGCGGCGACTCCCGCAAAATGATCGAAATGTCCGTGGGTTATGATAATGCCGCCGACCTGAAGGTTTATGCTGTCCACAAAGGCCTCTACCTCCGCGGACGAGGCAGGGTCAATAACAACCGCGAGATCATCTTCTCCTTCGAGTATATAACAGTTTGCCGCAAGCGCGCCAAGCGGAAGACGGGCTATATTCATACGGTTACCTCTTTAGTCTGATAGTTATAACAGTTTGGTTTGGAAACGGAGATCTATTCCCACGCGCTTCCAAGACCGTATAGGATAGGCTCTATGAGATCGTTGGGATTGCCCGTCTGCTTCTTTTTGATATCCATGCGCAGCTCCTCCGCCCACCTCTTCGGATACGGCAGCTTTCCTTTTTTATAAGCGCCTCCGAGAATATTCTCCGTGATAAAGACCACAAACTCCTTCCACTGCGCCTCAGCTCCCTGCGACGTACTCCAGAAGCTGTCGGAAAAATATACAAATCCTTCCGCAAGCCAGAACGCGTTTACAGCCGTAGCAAGCTCACAGTTCGGATGACTTGTGATAAGATAGGGTACGGCAAAGCCGTCGTCCCAATTGTATTCGCCGAGAAATCTGTCAAGAGTTTCGGCGTCGGTCGTTTCGTCTATTTCAAACCCGTAGTCCACAAGCAGCGAAAAGATATAAGGATTTATCTCCATCGCCTTTTCCAAGCCCTTTTCAAAATCCAAAACCATTTTTTGATTCTCTCCTTCACAGAAGTTATAAAACATAAAGATACTGCTTATGCAATTGATCAAGCTTTACCGGTTCTGTCCGCCGAGATTACTCCCGGAACCTTTTGGAGTCTGGAAATTACATTTGCGAGCTGCTCTACTCCCGCGACCTCTATCGTGATGATAAGATTTGTGTTTCCGTTTTTCAGCCTGTGCATATTCATTTCGTACATGGGAATGTGGTTTGCGGCAATGGCGGCGGTTATTTCCGCTATGACCGTCGATCTCTGCTCGCAGATTATGTCGATAGTCGCGCGGTAGGTAGAATCGTCAACGCCCGCCCATGAGGCTCTCAGCCACCTGTCGCGGTTTTCCTCGCTGTCCATGTTGTTGATTACATTCACGCAGTCCTGCTTGTGGATGGAAACACCGAAGCCGCGCGTAACAAAGCCGATTATCGGATCTCCCGGCAAAGGATTGCAGCACTGGGCGAATTTTACCTGACAGTTGTCTATCCCCTCGATGATTATGCCTTTTTTTCGGCTGCGGGCGTTAGTCTCCTCGATGTTTTCCTCGGCGGACATCAGCTCGGCGGCCTGCTCTTTATGCGCGCGCGCCGCGCTGTCCTTTATGCGCTGAATGACCTTTGACATTGAAACTCCGCCGTATCCTATCGCCGCGTACAGATCGTCAATGCTGTTTAAATGCGCCTTTGTAGCCGCCTCTTCTAAAATATCGTTTTCAAGCGGAATGTTGTTTCGCTTGAACTCGCGCTCGAGCTCCTCTTTTCCGCAGGCGATATTTTCCTCTCTGCGCTCCTTCTTGAACCACGAGCGTATCTTTGCCTTTGCCTCGGTGGTCTTGGCGATTTCCAGCCAGTTTCGGTTGGGGCGGTAATTCGGCGAGCCGCTGGTGAAAATTTCTATAATATCGCCCGTTTTCACCTGATAGTCGAAAGTCACCATTCTTCCGCCGACCTTCGCGCCGGTCATCTTGTTTCCGACCTCGCTGTGAATGGCGTAGGCAAAATCAAGAACGTTGGCTCCCAGCGGAAGAGCGTAAACGTCGCCCTTGGGACTGAAAACAAAGACCTCGTCCTGAGTAAGGTCGTTTTTGATAGCGTCGGTGATCTGTTCCACGTCGTCCGCTTCCTGCTGACGCTCCAAAAGCTGTCTTATCCAATCAAAGCGCTTTTCGCCGTCTACAGCGCCTTTAAGCCCCGCCTTGTATTTCCAGTGCGCGGCGATTCCGTATTGGGCGGTGTTGTGCATTTCCTGCGTGCGTATCTGGACCTCAAAGGGAATGCCCTCTTTGCCGATGACGGTGGTATGAAGCGACTGATAGCGGTTGGGCTTGGGGGTGGCGATATAGTCCTTGAAACGGTAGGGCATAGGACTGAACAGGTCGTGTATAACGCCGAGAACGTTATAGCATTCGACTACCGAATCGACGATTATTCTCACGGCGTAGATGTCGTATATCTCGTCAAACGGCTTGTTCTTAACGTACATCTTCTTGTAGATACTGAACATCGACTTTACCCTGCCCTCGATTATGGGAGGGGGATCTATGTCGGTAACTCTCGCGCGGACTCTCGTGATTATCTTGTCGATAAAGCTGTCGCGCTCGTCCTTATGCAGATCGAGCAGTCGCTCTATTTCCTTACATCCGTACGGGTCGAGATAGCGTATGGCTATGCTTTCCATTTCCTCTTTTACGTCGCTCATACCGAGACGGTGAGCGATGGGAGCGTAAAAATTCATGGTCTCAAGCGAGGTCTTGCGCTGTTTTTCAGCGGGACGCGCGTAGAGAGTTCTCATATTGTGCAGTCTGTCCGCAAGCTTTATGATTATAACGCGGATATCCTTGCTCATGGCTATGAGTATCTTGCGGATATTTTCCGCCTGCTGTTCTTCTTTTGTATTGAGCGGCACCTGACCTATTTTCGTAACGCCGTCTACCATAAGCGCCACGTCCGCGCCGAATTTCTTCTTTATCTGCTCGAGAGTGATATCCGTGTCCTCTACAACATCGTGCATAAGCGCGGCGCAGATAGTGTCGGTGTCCATGAGGTAATCGAGCAGTATCATCGCGACAGACAGCGGGTGGGTGATGTATTTCTCTCCGGACGAACGCATCTGCCCCTCGTGAGCGGAATCCGCCAGCTCATAGGCGCGACGTATCTTATCCGTGTCGTATTCTCTGCCCGACTCGGAAATTTTCTTCATAAGGCTGTCGATCGTCACGATCTTCCGTATATCCATAAATACAATTCACCCCGTTTTTAATTCGCAATGCTTAATTCGTAATGCGTAATTATTTTTCAGAACAACGTAATGTTACGAACTAATTACGCATTGCGCATTCAAGATCACTCTTCCGTCCCTGACCTGTATCCTGCTCAACAGCCCCTCGCCAAACAGATCGCGTTTTCCGCTTACCGCGGCGGTCGTGAGATAATTCCCGCGTCTTTCAAGCATACCCGCCTCAACAAACGCGTCGGCGGTTATTTTAAGCATACAGTAGTTTACCGAGCTGTCATAAACCGCAAGCTGTTCGGCGGTCATTCTTTCTCCGTAATTTTTAAACAGATCGTATATCTTTATCAGGTCTTCCCTTGACTGAGGAACGACTCTCGGATACAGTCTTCCGTCGCAGCCCTCGCCCGTAATTATCGCGTCATAAGCCCGCTTTGCCGCGAAAAATCTGTCTTGTTCAAAGCCGCTCGGACGAAAATCCGCAAACCTCAGCTCCACGTTTGTGCTGCCGTTAAACTCGTTTATTTCCACATAAGCCGCGAGGTCGACCACAGCTCCGTTTACGGGGAAAAACTCGTCATAAGAAAAATCAAACGAATACGCTCTTACCGAAGAATTGCCCTGCTTTGCGGTAAAGCTTATGTATTTCCCGCCCGCCATGGGAGATTTCGCGCTTACAGTACAGCCCCTGAACAACAGCAGAGGCTTTCGGTTTCCCTCCCCGAACGGCGCGAGACGCCCGATAATATGCGCGTTTTCCAAGGAAAGCTCTTCGAGTTTTGTTTCCCTGTTTAAAAACAGCTCGGGGTCTGGCATTATCGGGTAATTCTCCCGCGCGAATTCATAAATTTTGCTTCTGAGCGTCTCGACATTCTCAGCCCTGAGCGAAAAGCCGCCCGCCATAGGATGACCGCCGAAGTTTTCAAAAAGCTCTGCACAGCTCATAAGCATTTTATGTATCGAAAAGTTTCCCACGCTTCTGCATGAGCCGCGCGCAAGTCCGTTTTCTACCGAAATAACGACTGTAGGCTTTCCGTATTTCTCCGCTATCTTCGCACAGGAAAGCCCGATTATCCCGACGTGCCAATTGTCTCCGACAAGCACTATCACGCGCTCGGAAACAAGCCTCGGGTTTTCCGATATCTGCTTCTCTGTCTGAGCGTATATTTCGTCGTTTATAGTCTTGCGCTCGGAATTAAGCGTGTTTAGTTCCTCGGCGATGACCTCCGCGCGGTCGGGATTATCCGCGAGCAGCAGACCCGCCGCCTTTCGTGCAGACGAAATTCTGCCGGCGCAGTTTATTCTCGGACATATCTTAAACGCGATATCCTCTGCCGTTATTCTTGAGCTTTTGATTCCGGCTTTTCTGCAAAGCGCCGTAAGACCTATGTTCTGCTCGTTTATTATCTGCTCCAATCCTCTGCGGACGATATACCGGTTTTCTCCGCAAAGCGGCATTACGTCGCCTATCGTTCCTACACAGGCAAGATCAGCGTAGTTTTCGAGGATAAACTCCGCGTCGCCCTCGAGAGCTATAAGCAGTTTAAGCGCCACTCCCGCTCCGCACAAGTCCTTGAACGGCGAGAGGTCGTCCGCTCTGTTCGGGTTTACGCACGCTTCACATATAGGAAGCTCGCCGTTCTGACGGTGGTGGTCGGTGATAACAAGCTTTACGCCCTTTTCTTTAAGAAACTCAGCCTCTTTGTTAGCGGAGATGCCGTTGTCTACGGTGATGATGAGCCGCGCGCCGTTTTCCGTAAGCTTTTCAAGCGCGGGAATATTCATTCCGAATCCGTCCGAACGCTCGGGTATATAAAACTCGACCTCCGCGCCTATCATTTCGAGATATCCGTAAAGCATCGCCGCAGATGTTACCCCGTCGCAGTCGTAATCTCCGTAAACCACGATTTTTTCGCCGTTTTCCACCGACTCGGAAATAACACTTACAGCCTTTTCCATATCCGTCATCAAAAACGGGTCTGACAGCTCGTTACAGCCGAAAAAGCCGTCTATCTCGGCGTTTGCCATAAACCCGTCGGAAAGCAGTATCCCGCCCAAAAAATCCCCGAATCTTTCGCGGATCTCCTTTCCCTGTCCGATATTCGGAAGAGTCCACTTCTTCAATTTAAATAATCTCCTTTTTAGAGGTCAGGATCGTCATTGGTTCTGTTGATAGAACATCAGCCTTTAAGCTTCAGCTCTAACCTCTGACTTCGTAACATCTAACTTCTAAACGGACAGCTCGGCTTTTTCTCCGAGAAGTTCCTTGTTTTGTTCAAGAACAGGGTTTACGCAGTTTTTAAGGAATTCTTCCACCTGCTCGGGCGCGCGTCCGACATACATTTCGGGAACAAGAAGCTCTTCGATCTCCGCCTTTGTCACACCGAAAACGGGGTCTTGGGCGATCTTATCAACAAGGTCGTTTACTCCGCCCTCTCTTACAGCCTCGGCAGTCTCCTGAGAATAAACGCGGAGCTGCTCGTGAAGCTCCTGACGGTTTCCACCCTTTTCAACCGCTTTCATCATTATATTCTCCGTCGCCATATACGGAAGCTTTTCCATAAGCCTGCGCTTTATTACTTCAGGATATACCTTTATCCCGTCGGTTACGTTGAGCATTATGTTAAGGATAGCGTCAACGCCGAGAAAGGCCTCAGCTACCGCCACGCGCTTGTTGGCGCTGTCGTCGAGCGTTCTTTCAAACCACTGTGTACCCGTGGTAAACGCGGGGTTAAGCACATCTATCATCACATAGCGCGAAAGCGAGGTTATTCTTTCGCTTCTCATGGGATTGCGCTTGTAAGGCATTGCCGAAGAGCCTATCTGCGTTTTTTCAAACGGCTCGGACATTTCCTCAAAGCTCTGGAGCAGGCGCATATCGTTTGAGAATTTCGAGCAGGACTGCGCCACTCCCGAAAGTGCCGAAAGCACCTGAAAATCTACCTTTCTCGAATAGGTCTGCCCGCTTACGGGCACGCATTTCGCAAAGCCCATTTCCTCCGCGATGAGCCTTTCAAGCTCGTTTATCTTCTTAGAATCTCCCTCGAAAAGCTCTACGAAAGAAGCCTGCGTGCCGGTCGTTCCCTTCTGACCGAGCAGCGCGAGGTTTTCTATTCTGTATTCGACCTCTTCTAAGTCCATAAGCAGCTCGTTTATCCACAGCGTTGCCCTTTTTCCGACGGTAGTCGGCTGTGCGGGCTGGAGATGAGTATACGCAAGGCACGGGAGCGCCTTGTATTTCTCAGCGAATTTAGCGAGGTTTGCTATCACGTTTATCAGCTTTTTTCTTACAAGCTTAAGCGCGTCGCGCATTATGATAACATCCGCGTTGTCTCCGACATAGCACGAGGTAGCGCCGAGGTGGATTATTCCCGCGGCTTTCGGACACTGCTGTCCGTATGCGTAAACATGAGCCATAACGTCGTGACGGACCTGCTTTTCGCGCTGTTCTGCAACGTCGTAGTTTATGTTTTCGATATTTGCCTCAAGCTCGTCTACCATTTCCTTGGTGATATTTGAAAGCCCGAGCTTCATTTCCGCTCTCGCAAGCGCCGTCCACAATCTCCTCCATGTGGAAAATTTCTTGTCAGCCGAGAAGATATACTGCATTTCCTTGCTTGCGTAACGTGTGCAGAAAGGGCTTTCGTAGGAATTATAATTTGACATAAATCGCACCTCAACAATAAATATAGTTTCTACTGTTTATTGTAGCACAATCGACAGTTTTATACAAGTAGCATTTTCGCGTTTGTAGAAAAATAATAAAACATTTCACTTTTTAAATGCCAATTTGTGGATTTTTACAACGCAAATACTTTTGTACAAGATGTTCTAAACAAAAAATTGCCCTCATAGAATAAGGACAAAGCGTACAAGTGTAAGAAGGGTTTGAGGCGATTCTAACCTCTAACATCTAACGTCTAATTTCTAACAGGGAAGGAATGAGGAGAATGTCATTTAAAGAAAAGCTTAGCGGGGTTGCCGGAAAGGTTACGGGAAAGTCAATAAAGCTTACCGTTTCGATAATCGGGTGTTTTGTGCTTTTAGCGGTATGCGCGAGGCTTACGGAAAACGCCCTGCCCACCTCGGCGGGGGCGGTTCAAAAGCCCGTTATCGTTATTGACGCGGGACACGGCGGACTTGATTCGGGCGCGGTGGGACCTTCGGGTGTGCTTGAAAAGGACATAAACCTGTCCATAGTGCTGGCTCTAAAGGATATGTTTGAAATGTCGGGCTTTCAGGTGGTGCTTACGCGAAGCGAGGATATTTCAATTTACTCACCCGGAGTCGAGGGAATACGAAATCAGAAGCTTTCGGATATGGACAACAGGCTTGCTATTATACAAAGCTATCCCGACAGCATTTTCCTTTGCGTACACCAGAACAACTATACCGACCCGAGGTATTTCGGCGGTCAGATGTTTTATAACAACAACAATCCCGACAACCGCACCTTGGCTACGATAATGCAAAGGCGCTTTGCTATGCTTCGTCCCGAAAACGACCGCGAGATAAAGCTTTCGGGAGAAGAGCTGTTTTTGCTTAAATCAAACCCCAACCCATCGCTTATGATAGAATGCGGATTTCTGTCAAATCCCGAAGAGGAGCAGCTTCTTTCAACATGGGAATTCCAGCAGAAGGTGGCGTTTACTATCTACAGCGGAGTGCTTGAGTTTATTGACGTCACGCAAACAGCGGACGATGATTTTTAATTCGGAATTATATAAACTTTTTGCCTTGCAAACAGTGCAGAGCGTAATAGTTATGGTTTTATCCCGCAGAGTGAGTACACTCTCAGAGCGTTGAGAAGTCCCCGGATGCGCGAAAGCCGTACCGCGGCCAAACATTTGGCTGCCGTGGTACGGCTGACAAAGCAGATGGGGGCTTATCGGCGCTCTGAGATCAGCTTCCCGGCTTTTCCGGCGGCTGTACAAACGCCTGCTGTGAAATAGGCGCGCCTATGTTCTGCCGCAATATCTGAAGGTCGTTCAGATCCTTTCTCAAAAGCTCCTCCACGCGCATAAGCATCTTATCGGCAAACGCGTCGGTAGAAGCGCGCAGATCGGAACAGCGCGCCTCGGCGCTTCCCAAAACCTCCGTCGCGCGGCGGCGGGCTTCTTTAAGGATATCCGACTCGTCGATAAGCTCTCTGCGGCGTTCTTCTGCCTTTCGGATAATGCTCTCGGCTTCGCGCTCGGCGTCCCTTATGATGTTGTTTTTATCTTCGACCACCTTCTGCGCCTGGCGTATCTCCATAGGCAGAGCCATACGCATATCGCTTATGATATCGCTTATCTGGGCTACGTCCACCATGCTCTTTTTTCCGAACGGAACCGGCGTAGCGCCGCTTACGATATCATCAAGCGCGTCTATAAGCTCCTGTATCGAATATGAATTCTGCATAAAAAATCCCCCTTGGTAGTTTATGTTATTATTTACCGTCCTTGCGGTTTAATTCCGCCAGACGTTTTTTCTCCTGAAACTCTGATTTTAGTCTTTCGCTTATCTCAACATGAATGACCGGCGGAACATAATTGGACAAGTCCCCTCCGAACATCGCGACCTGTTTTACCATGCTTGATGAAATAAACGTCGAATTCGCGCTCGCGGGGATGAACACCGTTTCCGCGCGGGGATTAAGATCCTTGTTGGTATGAGCCATCTGAAACTCATACTCAAAGTCCGATGTAGCTCTCAGACCTTTTACTATCACGTCAACGTCAGAGCGCTGTGTGAAATAATCCGCCAACAGCCCGTCATAGCTGTCTATCTCTATGTTCTTTATTCCCTCCGTCGCCTTTTCAAGCAGCTGTCTTCGCTCGGAAATCTCAAAGCTGTAGCTTTTCAGCGGGTTTATCAGAACAACGACGATGAGCTTGTCAAACATTGTCGAAGCTCTTTTTATTATGTCAAGATGCCCGTTTGTGACCGGGTCGAAGCTTCCCGGATAGATCGCTGTCTTCAATTTTCTTCCTCCTCGGTCTCGGAAAGGCTCTCGGGAATGCGGTATATTGAAATATCAAGTCCTCTGTGATGAAGCACCCTCGCTATCTCAAACCGTCCGAGCTTTTTCGGGAGCGTACACTCGTTTTCGTGCTCGCAGATTATTATTCCGCGCTCCGACATTTTCGGCCCCAAGAGGGGCAGCGCCTTTGACAATAATCCCAAACGATACGGCGGGTCAAGAAACGCAATATCGAACGTATCCGATGTTGTTTTCAGAAACGCCGCGAAGGGCTTTTGCACTATCTCGGCGTATTCGTCGAATTTGACCCACGAAACATTCTGCCTAACAACTTTTATCGACTCGGACGACGAGTCCACAAAAACCGCCTTTTTCGCGCCGCGGCTTATCGCCTCTATCCCGAGCTGTCCGCTCCCCGCGAATAAATCGAGAACATTCGCGCCCTCTATCTCAAACTGAATGGTGCTGAACATCGCTTCCTTTACGCTGTCGAGCGTTGGTCTTACTGTTTCCGTGCCCTCTACCGTAACCAGCTTTCGCCCTTTGGCTTTCCCCGTGATAACTCTCATCTGACAGTTTAAAACCTTTCCTGAATAAAAGTGTAAAGCTCCTTAGCTTTTTCCCCGCTTACTTTAGCGGCGGCACGAAGCTCCTCGACAGAAGCCTCTTTCATCTTAGCCTTTGTCTTAAAAGCCTTTAACAGCGCCCTCGCTTTTGCTTCGCCTATCCCGCTTATCTCGGTAAGCTCCATTTCGTAGGTCTTCTGCTTGTGGCGGGTACGCTGAAACGTTATCGAAAACCTGTGCACCTCGTCCTGAATATTTGTCAGCAGCGAAAACAGCGCGCGGTTGGACTTTATCTCTATCTCCCCGCCCTCTTTTGCTATCGCGCGGGTGCGGTGCTTTGAGTCCTTTACAAGTCCGAACAGCGGAACGCTTATCTTAAGCTCGTCCAACACCTCCGAAACAGCCGCGATATGTCCCTTTCCGCCGTCAAGCAGGATAAGGTCGGGCAATGGCGAAAAGCTCTCGTCTCCCTCTAAAAACCGCGTCATTCTGCGGCGAAGAACCTCCTGCATACAGGCGTAGTCGTTCTGTCCCGCGACAGTTTTTATCGCGAATTTTCGGTAGCCCGGCTTAAACGGTCTGCCGTTTTTGTATACTATCATTCCTCCGACAACGCCCGTTTCGCCGAAGTTTGAAATATCATAGCTTTCGATTATATCGGGGATCTTCTCCAGACCGAGCAGGTTTTTCAAATCCTCGAGCGCGGAGATCTCCTTTGACGTTCGCCCTATTTTCAGCGCTAAATACTCGCCCGCGTTTTTCTTTGCGAGAGCTATCTGCGCCGCTCCCTCGCCGCGCATCGGAACGTTTATTTTCACCGCCCGCCCGTTCTGCTCCTTCAAAAGCTCGGCTAACAGCTTGCTTTCCTCAAACTCCTCGTCAACGAGAATTTCCTTCGGAACGTCGTCGTTCCCCGAATAATAATTCAGCAAAAAATCGCGGCGCATTTCCGCGCCCTCGTATTCCTCGCCAATAAAGAAATTTTCCTTGTCCACAAGCCTGCCGCCGCGGTATTTTATCACCGCCACCGAAGCCTGTCCGATATTCTGCGAAAGCGCGACTATATCGATATCGGTCTTCCCGCCTAATATTTTCTGCCTTTCGGAAAGCCGCGATATTGCCGCTATCCTGTCGCGAAGCCGCGCGGCTTTCTCAAACTCAAGGTTCTCCGCCGCCTTTTCCATTTCCTCGGTAAGCTCCGCTACGCTCGCCTTGCTTCCGCTTTTGAGGTATTTTACCGCCTCTTCTACGATCTTTTTGTACTCCTCGGAGGATATCTTCCCCTCGCATACGCCCATGCATTTCTTTATATGGTGGTTAAGGCAGGGGCGCTCCTTGCCGAAATCCCTCGGAAATTTCCTCCTGCACGTCGGCAGCATGAAGATCGCGTTGGCTTCTTCTACCGCGCTTTTTATCGTATATCCGCTCGTAAACGGACCGATATACTCCGCCTTTTTGTCGTCTGTGTTGAACGAATAGGAGATACGGGGAAAATCCTCTTTTGATATTTTAATATAATTATAGCCCTTTACATCTTTCAGCAGAATATTGTATTTCGGCTGGTGGAGCTTTATAAGGCTGCATTCAAGCACCAGCGCGTCAAGCTCTGTCTGCGTTACGATAAAATCAAAATCCGCGATGTTGTCCACCAGCTTCAGCGTTTTGGCGGTGTGCTGTAAATTATGGTGAAAATATGTCGTAACACGGTTTTTCAGCGCCTTGGCTTTGCCGACGTATATTATCTTGCCGCTTTTGTCCTTCATAAGATAAACGCCCGGCAAAAGCGGAAGTCTGTTGGATTTTTCGCGCAAAGCGGGAAGATTCTCATTCAAACTAAAAACCCCATAGATCTAAAATTATAATTAGACAGAGCATAAACCCTTCGGAAGCATTTCTGACCTCTTACCTCTGAATCTCTAACCTCTAAAAGAAAAAGTGTACATAATTTGTACCAAAAATACCCCATATTTATAATTTTATCACAAAATTTCAAATTTGTCCAGAATATATTTACTTTTTTATAAATTTTTAGTATAATAAGAGTATAACCCATAAAAAACACGCGGCAAAGCGGGTATTTTTTGGACAATTTGACTGTTTTTTCGGGAGGAAATAAAATTATGAGAGCAGTTGTGGCGGTTATAGGAAAAGACACCGTGGGAATATTGGCTAAGGTCAGCGGGCTTTGCGCCGAATACAGCGCGAACGTTATGGACGTTACACAGACGATAATGCAGGACCTGTTCGCGATGACCATGCTTATCGACATAAGCAGGCTGAGTATTGACTACGCGGATTTTGCCGACAAGCTCAAAGCAGAGGGCGCAAATATGAATCTGCAGATCCATGTTATGCACGAGGACATCTTTAACTCGATGCACAAGATTTAATACAGACATAAATTCCGGAGGATATTTTATAATGCTCAACACGGGAGATATTTTAGAAACAATAAAGATGATCCAAGAAGAGAACTTGGACATCAGGACCATAACCATGGGTATTTCGCTTTTGGACTGTATCGACAGCGACGCGAAAATCGCCTGCGACAAGATATACGAAAAGATGATGAGAAAAGCCGAAAAGCTTGTTAAAACGGGAGAAGACATTGAAAAACAATACGGCATTCCGATAATAAACAAGCGCATTTCCGTAACGCCGATAGCCATGGTGTCGGCGGCGGCTTCGGCAAAAGGACAAAGCCCGGTGCTTTACGCAAAGACGCTTCAGAGAGTTGCAGAGGGAACGGGCGTAAACTACATCGGCGGTTACTCCGCGCTTGTGCACAAAGGCTTTTCGGCGGGAGACAGAGAGCTTATAGACAGCATTCCCGAGGCGCTCGCGGAGACTACTAATGTCTGCTCATCGGTGAATATCGGTTCTACCAAAGCGGGAATAAATATGGACGCGGTAGCGCTGATGGGGCGGATAATCAAACAAGCGAGCGAAAAGACCAAAAATGACCACTGCTTCGGCGCGGCGAAGATAGTTGTTTTCTGCAACGCCCCCGAGGACAACCCTTTTATGGCGGGAGCTTTTCACGGCGTAGGAGAATACGACACTGAGATAAACGTCGGGGTTTCGGGACCGGGAGTTGTAAGAGCGGCGCTGAATAAATATCCCGACGCGAATATTTCGGAAATCGCGGACGTGATAAAGAAGACTGCGTTTAAGATAACGCGAATGGGACAGCTTGTCGGCACGGAAGCGTCAAAACGGCTCGGCGTTCCGTTCGGGATAGTCGACCTGTCGCTTGCGCCAACGCCCGCTGTCGGCGACTCGGTGGCGCATATTCTCGAGGAGATAGGGCTTGAAAGCTGCGGGGCGCACGGAACAACGGCGTGTCTCGCGATGCTCAACGACGCGGTTAAAAAGGGCGGAGTTATGGCTTCTTCTCACGTTGGCGGACTTTCGGGAGCGTTTATCCCCGTATCCGAGGACGCGGGCATGATAGACGCGGTAAACCGCGGCTCGCTGTCGCTGGAAAAGCTTGAGGCAATGACGGCGGTGTGCTCGGTAGGACTGGATATGATAGTTGTTCCGGGTGACACGCCCGATGACACTATCTCTGCGATAATCGCGGACGAGGCGGCTATCGGCATGGTAAACTCCAAAACGACTGCCGTGCGCGTTATCCCGGCAATAGGGATGAAAGAGGGAGAAACGCTCGAGTTCGGCGGACTGTTCGGCTCGGGTCCCGTAATGCCTGTCAGCAAGTTCAGCGCATCGAAATTCATTTCGCGCGGCGGAAGAATTCCCGCGCCGCTGCAGAGTCTCAAAAACTGATTAACGAGGTGTTTTCTTATGGATAAGCATAAACTTCTTGATATCCTTCGTCAGGACGCGCGGCTCTCAAATGCCGAAATAGCCGCTATGACGGGGGTAAGCGAGGAAGAGGTAGCCAAGCAGATAAAGGAGCTTGAAACCGAGGGCTATGTCGTTGGTTATTCGGCTATCATCGACGAGGAAAAGGCGGACGACAACGGCGTTACGGCGGTTATAGAGCTTAAGATAACGCCGATAAAGGACAGAGGCTTTGACGACCTCGCGCACACGATAATGGAATTCGACGAGGTCGACAGCGTTTACCTCATGTCGGGCGCGTATGATCTTATGGTTACTATCTCGGGAACGTCGCTGAGAAATGTCGCGCTTTTTGTTTCGGAAAGGCTTGCCGTTCTGGACGGCGTGCTTTCGACGGCTACGCACTTTATCCTGCGCCGCTATAAAGAAAAGCACCATATCTTCAACGAGGATAAGTACGACGACAGAAGTATGGTCTCTCCGTAATCAGACTGTCGATAAGCCCTCATCTGCGTCGTCACCGGCGATGCGGCAGGCACAAAGCCTATCCGCATCACCGAGGAGTTTGCGAAGCATACTCCGTCCTAACATATGAGGACTTCTCAACAGTCTGATAAAATTACGCAACTCAAAAACGAGGTTAAAATAATGAATTATGATGAGATTATTCCGAAGAAAATTCGGGATATAGAGCCGTCGGGCATACGGAAATTCTTCGATATCGCCCAGCAGGTCCACGATGTTATCTCGCTTTCGATAGGCGAGCCGGATTTCAAGACCCCGTGGGCGGCGCGCAAAGAGGCGATAAACATCTTAGAGCGCGGAAAGACTGCCTATACCGCAAACAGCGGTCTTATGCCGCTCAGAAAAACGGTCTGCAACTATCTTCACGATTTTATCCGCACAGACTACGACCCCGAAAGCGAGGTAATAATAACCGTAGGCGGTTCGGAGGCTATCGACCTTGCGGTAAGGGCGCTTATAGAGCCGGGGTGTGAGGTGCTTGTGCCCGAGCCGAGCTTCGTTTGCTACTCGCCGATAGTGAGAATGATGGGCGGAGTTCCCGTGCCGATAGTGACAAAAGCCGAGGACAAGTTCAGGCTTACGGCTGAGGCTTTGAAAGAAAAAATTACCGATAAAACGCGGCTTCTGGTTCTCCCCTATCCGAACAATCCCACAGGCGCTGTTATGAGAAAAGACGACCTTGAAAAGATCGCCGTGGTTCTTCGTGATACAAACATTGTAATCGCGTCCGACGAGATCTACGCCGAGATGACCTATAACGGCGAAAAGCACGTTTCGATAGCGGAAATTGACGGAATGAAAGAGCGCACGCTTGTCATAAGCGGATTTTCAAAGGCGTTTGCCATGACGGGCTGGCGGCTCGGGTATATCGCGGGACCGAAGCCTATCATACAGCAGATGCTAAAGCTGCATCAGTACTGCATAATGTCAAGCCCGACAATAAGCCAGTACGCGGCAATAGCGGCGATAGAACAGTGCAGGCCCGATGTGGCGCACATGGTAGAGGAATACGATATGCGCAGAAAGCTGTGCGTAAAGGCGTTCAATGATATGGGACTTGACTGCTTCGAGCCTGAGGGAGCGTTTTACGTTTTCCCGTGCATAAAGTCTACGGGACTTTCAAGCGAAAAGTTCTGCGAAAAGCTGGTTTATGACAAAAAGGTCGCGGTCGTTCCGGGAAACGCCTTCGGCGAAAGCGGCGAGGGGTTCGTGAGAGTTTCTTACGCGTATTCGGTACAGCACCTTGAAACAGCGTTTTCACGAATAGAAGAATTTTTAAAAGAGATACGCGGTTAGGCAGACTGTTGAGAAACCCTCATCTGCGTCGTCACCGGCGATGCGGCAGGCACAAAGCATAGCCACATCACCGCTTACTGGCATCTGAAGGCTTCTCAACGGTCTGAATACAATATCTGAAATTGTTGTATAATATGAACGAAATAATACTTAAAGCTCGCGCAAAGCTCAATCTCTACCTTGACATAACGGGCAAGCGTGACGACGGCTATCACCTTCTTGAGACCGTAATGACAAGCGTCGGTCTGTGCGATATAGTTACAATAAAGCGCGGACAAGGCGGAGAGATAACGGTGGGCTGTTCGGATACGGAGATTCCCAAAAATGAGGGGAACATCTGCCATAAGGCGGCGCGACTGTTTTTTGAAGCAGCGGGAATTTCGGCGGTTGAAAGCGGAGCGGAGATATTCATTGAAAAGAACATTCCGCACAAGGCGGGGCTTGGCGGCGGAAGCTCGGACGCGGCGGCGG
>JAFLUF010000044.1 GCA_022508925.1 Oscillospiraceae bacterium
TAACGGTGCCCGCGCCTACCAGCATATCGGGGAACGCCTTGACCATATCGGAGATTACCTTATCTGCGCCCGCAGCGCGGAAGGTCACCTCAGCGGCGTTGATGCCGCCGGCGCGCAAAGCCTTAGCGAGGTCAACCGCCTTAGATGTATCATCCAGCTTGATGACCGGGATAATACCGGTGAATTCCAACTGATCCTGGAAATCCTTCATAACATTTGAATCAATAGCCATTTCAGTTTCCTCCATTTCATATTCGACCCCCACTTTTGCGGAAAGCCGTTTTTATTCTCCGAAAGTCATTAAAGCTTCTTTCGGAGAAGTGTTTCAAGTGAGCTGTGAAATTATCTGCCGAGCCAGCCGCCGTCAACAGCGAGCGTAAAGCCGTTTACATAATTCGAAGCCTCGGAAGCAAGGAACACAGCCGCGCCCATGATGTCGTCGGGAGTTCCCCATCTGCCTGCGGGGATTCTGTCGAGGATAGCCTCGCTTCTGTCTGCGTCAGCGCGCAGAGCCTTTGTGTTGTTTGTAGCCATATATCCGGGAGCGATAGCGTTTATGTTTATTCCCTTGGCAGCCCACTCGTTTGCCATTGTCATGGTGATTCCCTTTACGCCGGACTTGGAAGCGGTATAGGAAGGAACGCGGATTCCGCCCTGATAGGAAAGCATCGAAGCAACGGAGATGATCTTTCCGCGGCTCTTGCCCTCTTCAACATCCTGCTTCATAAACTGCTTCGCAACAGCCTGTGAAAGGAAGAAGAGCGTGCGCAGATTTACGTTCATTACCAGATCCCAGCTTGCGACCGAGAAGTCAATGGTGTCCTCGCGCTTGATAACGCCCGCGTTGTTTACAAGAATATCAATCCTGCCGAACTTTTCAAGACAAGTATTGATTATTTTTTCAATAGGATCGAGAGAAGAGAGGTCAGCCTCGATAAACTGGAAATTATCCGCTCCGAGCATTTCCTGAGTCGCTGTGCTCGGCATATTCGAAACGCCGAAAACCTTTGCGCCAGCCTCAACAAACGCCTTTGAGAAGCCCTGTCCGAGACCCGTGTCGCTTCCCGTTACAATAGCGACCTTACCTGCCAAGCTGAATTTGTCCAAAATCATAATTTGTTTCCTCCGCTAAATAAATTTATTTTATGGCCGGTATTTCCGTCCAAAAAATCACGTCTGATAACTTGTTCTAAAAAATTCCCATTGCCCTGAAAACAGTCGTGTAAATAAAGATCGTCACCGCGCTTACGAGGCTCGTCCAGACGACCAATTGTCCCGCAAGCTCGTCGTCCGCGCCCATTTCCTTTGCCATTATCGCGCTCGCGACCGCCACAGGCGTCGCGAAAACGCCCATATATGTAGCAAAATGCGCTCCGCCAAGCTCGGGCATTATCGTCGCCCTCAAAACAAGCGCGCCGCCGAGTCCCAATACAGGCACCGCGACTGTTCTGACAAACGTTCCGAAGGCAATTTCCTTCCACAGCTTTGAGACTGCGGAAAACTCGAACTTTCCGCCCAGAACTATCAGCGCGAACGGTGTTGTGATAGACTTTATATCGCCTATCGCCTCGTAAAGGAACTCAATGTCCTTAAGTCTGAACGTTAAGCCGCCCATTACAAAAAGCTCTCGAATCCCCAGCACCGCAACTCCCGCAAGAGTGCCTATGATAAGCGGGTTTGTAGCAATTCCCTTGAGAATTTTCTTTACGTCGATCTTACCCTTTTCGCTGTTTGAATTAAAAACCGACAGCGCGATAACTCCGAGAACATTGAACGTCGGCACGCAAAACGCGCTCATAACGCCCGCCGCCGCCGCGCCCTCGGCTCCGAAAAGCGACTCTGCCAGCGGAAGTCCGATTATCGCGTAGTTTGAGCGAAAAACCGACTGGATAAGCGATCCGCGCTTTGCGCTGTCTTTTGTAAACAGGCACATCACCGCTATTCCTATAAAGAAAATAACGATAACCGCCAAGATACCGTAAAGCACAAAGCCGAAGTTTATATCTCCGAGGCTGTTTACGTTGTACACGTTGTAAAACAGCATAACGGGAAGCAAGACCCTGAACGTCAGCTTATTTCCGACATTCAGAAAATCCTTTGTCAAAAGCCCTATGCGCTTGAGAACATACCCGAGCGCGATAAGCATAACTATCGGCAAAACCGCGTTTGCCGCAAACAAAAACGCGTCTAACATAAATTCAGCTTCTTATTTGGAAATATTGGGGAAAAAATCCTTCAAATAACCGCTTGTCGCGCTTATCATTTTCTTAAACAGCTCTCTCGCGTCGTCAACCGACAGTTTTGAACAAAGCGGCTGATTTAAGAACGCCTCAAAAATCGCGCCTACATCGCGATTTTTGATGCCGTAATATGTGTTTTCAATATTTTCACAATTTCTGCGGACAAGCACGCTTACGTTTTTCGGAAGCGGCTTGGCTACAATAGGCTTTACGCTGTCACGGGAAAACGCGCAGTTTGTCTCAACCACAGCTCCCAGCGGCATATCCGCCATCTGTCCGACGTTTATAACGTTCGCGTTTGATATCCTCGGCGGAATAATGCCAAGAATAGCCTTCATAAGCTCGACGACCTCTTCGTCGCTCTTTTTGACCTCGATCGCTTCCTCGCCGTTTGCTATGCGCTTTGACTGCGCGATCTTATCCTCGCGGTCTTTTTTGCGGTAATCCACAGACGTGAGGTGATACAGCCATTTGTCCGCGTCCGCGGGGCTGTTTATATACCACGAGTTGTTCATAAACTCAACGAGATGCCTGTCGCCCGCGGCGGCAAGCACTCCAAAGCGTCTGAACAGATCCATCTTTACCTTGTTTCCGTAAAGAAACGGATTATTTCCGCGGAAAGCCTGCGGCTCAAAGCCTATCTGCTCGCAGTAACCCTTTTCGTAAAATTTATCGATAAATTCGGGGAGGACTTTCAGCATATCGACCCCGTTGTAATTTGCCTCTGTTATCCATGTGAAGTGGTTCACACCGCACGCGTCGATCGTAATGTCATGCCTTGTCGGTTTTTCAACGCCCAAGGTCTCGTGCGCCGCGCAGCATAAAAACTCCTGCGCGTGAAAGACCTCGTGACAGCAGCCAAACGCCTTTATCTCCGGGAAAACGTCAAACAGCGTTTTCGTGCAGACTGACATGGGATTTGTGAGGTTTATCACCCACGCATTTGGACAATGCTCCTTGATTGCTTTTGCAAAGCCCTCGTAGATAGGAACTGTCCTCATTGCCCTGAGAACTCCGCCGGGACCCACCGTATCGCCTACCGACTGGTAGATACCGTACTGCTCGGGCAGGTGAACGTCGCTTTCCATCTCGTCAAACGTTCCGGGCAAAATGGAAGCCGCCACGAAATCCGCTCCGTCAAGCGCCTCGCCGATATCGGTATAAACCTTGTAGTTCCATTTTGACAGAGCATTCGGCGAGCTGTTTATCACATCGCCGATTTTTTTATTAAGCTCAGCCGCGGGCACGTCGATATCATAAAGCGCTATCTCACCGCAAAGCCCGTCTGCTACCGCCAGGTCGGTCATAAAGACTCTTGCCCAGGCCTTAGAGCCGCCTCCCAGATAGGCAATCTTGATCTTTGTCATTATCTTATCCGATAGTCCTCAGAACTTCCGTATAGCACAGCACAAAAGGCGCAACGCCCTTCGCGTCGTTTTCTACGACCGGCTCTGAGATGTAATACTCATAAGTTCCGTCGCGGCGGCGGTTGTCCTCGGGTCCGAGTCCCGCTACAAGGCAGATTCCGCCCAGGTTAAGATCGCCGTCGTCCTTTATTGTCAGATACTTGTTGCAGATGCCGTCGAAGGTCTTTTTGCCAAGCTCCGCGTATTTTTTATCAAGAACGCCGAGTCTTGCGCCCTTCATCATAGCGTATGCTATCATGCTGCTGCCGCTGGTCTCAAGATAGTTACCCTCTCTGCCGCCCTGGTCAACGACCTGATAATACATTCCCGTCTCAGCGTCGGCATACTGCGAGACACCCTCGATAGCCTCTCTGAAAATCGCGGTAAGCTCCGCTTTCGCGCCTTCATCATCGATATAACCGATATTATCAATAAGCGAAATACAAAACCACCCGATAGACCTCAGCCAGAAGCTCTTCGAGCGACCCGTTTCCTTGTCAGCCCAAAACGCCGTCTTGGAACAGTCGCAGCCGTGATAATACAGCTTTTTATCCTCGTCGAACATCAGCGTTCTTACGTTCTTAAACTGATCGACTATATCAGAATAGTCCTTTCCGCCGAACTCCTGCTGATATCTCAGGCTGAACACCTGACCCATATAAAGCCCGTCAAGCCACACCTGATTGGGATATATTTTCTTATGCCAGAAATTTCCCGTAACGGTGCGGGGCTGTTTCTCAAGCTGACTGTGCTGAAGCATAATAGCCTTCTTATACTTTTCCTTGCCTGTAGCTTTATACAAATCGAACAGCACTCTGCCCTCGTTTACGTCATCGAGGTTGAATTTCTCGAGTTCATACCCGCGGATACTTCCGTCGTCAAACACATAGTAATCCACAAAACTCTCGGCAAAATCCGCGTACTTCGCTTCATTTTTTATCTCGCTTAGCTCCAGAAGCGCAATTATCATGCACCCGTCGATATAGTTCCACGCGGGAACTTTTCCCTGACGAATGCTTTCAATGTTCCAGAGCGGAGCTTCCGGCTTGGAGCCTTCAAGAAGCTTATCTATATATCTGTCAATTTTATCGTACATATCACTGTTTTCTCCGTTTTCGTTTGAATTGATATCCGAGTTGATGCTGTTGACGCCGACGGTGCTGTCCGTACCGCCGGAGATGCCGGAGTTGTCTTTGTTGTTGTTTTCAGGATCATCACACCCCGCAAGCACGGCTGCGAGTATGGATAACGCTGAAAGCAAAGCAACAAATTTCACGTTTTTCATTTTTGTTATCCGATATTACTCATTTACGAGAGTACCGACATTAATGGCTGTAAGAGGCTCGCCGTCGTTTCCTGTTATATCAATGTTTCTTACGGTAAGCTTATTTACGTTTTCAAAATACATTCCCTCTTTACAGCGCAGAACGTTGTTGTTCCTCATCGAGGGATAGCCCGGCTCAGCCGCGCTGTCATAAGTGAATTTTATGTTCTCAACGGTTATCTCCTCGATAGGCATTTCGGGAAGTCCGTCGCAATAGCACGCCGCCACATGGCAGTTTGTGCACTCCATATCCTTGAACGTAAACTTGCCCATATAAGGCGTTCTCTCGTCCACGGGGAGCTTCTCACGGGTCGTGTTGTACTCCGAGTATCTGTCGGGGTCACAACAGTTGTACCACATATTTATAACTATCGGAGTAAGTACTCCGTCCATTTTTATATTCTCAAACAAAACTCCGTCGATAATAGCGAGTTTTCCGCGTCCGCGGCGCGTCTTTATGCGAAGTCCGCGGTCGGTGTGATTGAAGATACAGCGGTTTACGGTAAGGTTTTTGATACCGCCCGCCATTTCACTTCCGAGCGTTACCGCTCCGTGACCGAACTGCATGATGCAGTTTCTGATCATATGATGATCCGCAGGAGTCTGATACTTTTGCGCAAGTTCAATTTTGCCCGACTTTATAGCTATACAGTCGTCGCCCACACTGAAGCGGCATCCGATAATATCAACATTATCGCACGCCTCGGGATCGCACGCGTCGGTATTCGGGCTATCCTTGGGGGCGTTGATAGCAACATCGAGGAATCTCACCTCGTTGCAGAAATACGGGTGGAGCTGCCACATAGCGGCGTTCTGGCCCGTTATTCCGTGAACAACAATGTTGTTGCAGCGGTTTAAAAACAGCAGGTTAGGTCTGCCGATAGTTCTCTCCTTAACATTGACCCACCACTGACCGTTCTGGGCATTTCCGTCGATCGTGCCCTTTCCGACAATAGTGATGTCCTCCGCGTATTCCGCGAAGATAAGGCTCTCATTCATAGGAACTTCATTTCCCTCAACCGCGCCAATAGGAACTTCCTTACCGGTCACTATATCCTTGACCGAACCCGGAACGACCGGATATTTGCTCTCGTCAGTCGTACCGAGAATAATCGCTCCCTCAGCTAAATCAAGCGTTATGTGGCTCTTGAGGTTAAGCGGAGCCGTGCTGTAAGTGCCGTCGGGAAAATAAAGCCTTCCGCCGACTGGCAGACAGTTGATCGCCGCCTGTATATTCATTGTATCGTCATGAACACCGTCGCCGACCGCTCCGAAATCCTTTACACTGATCGCGCAGGTCTCGGTCTTAGTCCTGAACTTTATCGGCTCTTCGCCGCTTACTTCTACCGAATACTCCGTATCCGGCTTAAGTGAAAACAGAGAAAAGACATTTGTATTCCCGGAAAACTGCTTTTCACCGTTCAATGATACGGTATACTCGCTTATAGCGTAATACGGCGACGTATTTTCAAACTCAAAACACGCCGAAACAGAACCAACATATAATGTGTTAATCATCGGATACTCCTACGAATGTCATTTACTTCAGTCCCGACGCTTTTTTGCTCGCGTCGCGGAAAATCTTTATAAAAGTGTTTTTTATGCCGATAAACAATAAATCAAAGCCCATAAAGAACGCTCCGAAAAGCAAGGGCTCAACGCCTAAATAGATCTCATTCTCGGTTTCCATATAGAAATTGACTATCCTGTTGATGATGTCGTATGTCTGCATTATGAAGAAAAGAAGAACTCCCGCATAAATACAGTTCAAAAACACAGTCCAGAATTTCTTGAACGGAAACATCATCCACTTGTTGTAATATCCTTCCTCCGGCGCGATAAACCGAAGCATATGGTTTAACAACAAGTCGGTTACAAGCCCAAGCCCGATCGCGATAACTACCATTAAGTCAAGCTCGCTTGAAATATAGGAAGCAAGTCCCCAGTAGAAGAAAAAGCACGCTGCTCCGCCAAACCAGAACTTGATGAATATGACCTTAAGCCATTCGGGAATCCTGAGTTTTCCACTCGACTTGTACTTTTTTATTTCGGAATCCGGAACGACCGGCGCGTTTGACGCGTCGACAAGCTTATCGACTGAGCTTGTCTTAAGCTTATAATAATCCGCAGCGTTTTTTTCTACACGTTTGTTTTTATTTTTTTTCGCCATAAATAACCCTACCGAAAAATTGTCCCTTTTGCAGTGAAAGCAACAACAGCCTATGGCTGATGCTGCTCTCACTAAGTTATTAAATTGTTTTAATCTTCGCCGGAAATGTCGATCGCGCCCATATTGATATTCTCTTCAACATCAATCGACGTGTTGATCTTCTTAATGAGTTTGCTGTATATAGGCAATGTCGCAAGCAACACAGCGCACACAGCAACAAATATGACATGAATACCAACAATATTCTTCGCGGTAAGAATGAAAACATTCGTTCCGTTTGGATTGGCCTCGGTCGGCATGGCAATAGGAATCGGGTTTTCAGCACGGGTCAACGCCGTATCAATTCTCATAACGTACACGATATCAACGCCGATGATCAATATCAAAAACAGGAAAAGAAGCCCGATCATAATTTTATTAACTTTCTGACGTCTCGGAAACGATCTGAGGAAAACAACGAAAGCCAATATTGAAAACAGCATCGCGACAAATTCGCACTGTCCCATATTAGAGCCCTGAATAACAGCGGTAGTATTGGAAATAGCTGTTAAGTTAAGCGAATACACAAGAAACGCCACTACGAGCGCTACGAGCGAAATATTCTGAGGACTTCTCTTAAGGGCAACAAAGAACTTACGAACAAATTCCTTAAATCCCCGTCTCGTTTTTCCGGTATCTTTACTCATCTGCCCTCTACTCCTTTTTACAAAGTAATAGCGTCGGTCGATTCCTTATCAAAGAATATCTTTCTTGTGAAAGAAACCCCAACCGTATCGCCTGCCTTAAAGTTGCTCCACTCGCGGAACTTACAGGTAATCTTCTGTTTACCGACATTTCCGTGAACAAGAGTAGTCATTCCAAGGTTTTCGTTAGAGAAAACATTAACGTTGATATTACCGCCCTGAACGATGTTCTCAGGACGAACGCCGAGAACGACCTTTCTGCCCTCATAACGGGCGAGCATTGTCTTTTCCTCTGCCGTAAGCTCAACGCAGAAGTCATCACATATTGCCTCGCCGTTCTTGATATCAACATCAAACAGATTTATCGGCGGTAATCCGATAAAGCTTGCTACAAAGAGATTAGCAGGCGTATAGTAAAGCTCAAGCGGCGTACCTATCTGCTGAACATGACCCATTGACATACATACGATTCTGTCCGCAAGCGTCAGAGCCTCGGTCTGGTCATGTGTTACGTAAAGCATGGTTGCCTTAAGGCGCTTATGCAAAAGCAATATCTCACGGCGTGTCGAACCGCGGAGCTTCGCGTCAAGGTTTGAAAGAGGCTCGTCAAAGAGGAATACCTTGGGTGTACGCACGATCGCACGACCCATCGCAACTCTCTGACGCTGACCGCCCGAAAGCTGATTGGGTCTCTTGTTGAGCTGGTCAGTCAAATCAAGAATTTCAGCCGCGGCAAGCACCTTCTGGTGAATCTCATACTTGTTTTCCTTACGGAGTACAAGCGAAAACGCCATATTCTCGTAGATCGTCATATGGTTATACAGCGCATAATCCTGGAAAACCATCGCGATATCGCGGTCCTTCGGAGGCTTTGACGTTACGTCGCGTCCGTCAATGATCAAGTTGCCGGCAGAGATATCCTCAAGACCCGCCACCATACGCAGGGTCGTAGACTTTCCGCAGCCGGACGGACCAACGAGAACTATAAACTCTCCGTTTTTTACATTAAGGTTAAAGTCGAAAACCGCCTGAACCTTATTGTCGTAAATCTTATCAATATGCTGTAATTTTACATCACTCATGTCTTGCTACCCCTTTTTTTAAGTTCAGCCATATAGCTCTTAAGGGTTGTGCTCTTTATAAATGCAAGCACGCCCGCGATTATGCAAAATGCTGCGGAAGCCATCAGACAAATGCACATATAGATAAACTGTCCCTGTTCAATGATAGGAATAGTTCTGCCTGTTTGCTCAAGAACATACGCGATATGCTCATCAGTAATCTCGTTGAAAATTCCTCTTTCAAACATCTGCTCAACAGTACCAAATCTTGCTATCGCGGGGATAACGAAAATGCGGACAAGCTGACCGATCCCCATTAATATCAGCAGGAATGAAAAACCGATCTTGTAATTCTTTACGCCCTCCGACGAAAGAAACGCGGCAAGCAGGAACAACAAATTGTAAACAATTGAAATTCCGATAAGCCACTGATACAATACAACCGTCTTATCGGCATTCGATGTAGAACCGAAATCACTACTATATACACTTATGAAATAAAGAGCGTCGAAAACGATCGCAAGATAGGTCAAAAGAGCGGCGCCGGAGTTTTTCTTATATCTCAGCAAATCTCTTTTTGCTGACTCATTCATCATACTCATGCTCTAACATCCTTTCTGCTACCAATGGTTTTCTTCTCTCCATTCATTAAGACAAGTTTCAAAACCAAATTTACAATCAGCAGTATATTTGCAAGAGCAAGAACAGCAAACACAACATACCCGATATCAAACCAGAATGTCGAATCCGTATAGTTACGGTTCATTCGTTCCGCGTAGTCCTTCATCTGCTCGAAATCAACCGTAGTCAAAAACTGCTGTTTGTATTTCTCCACAATCGGTAAAGCCCAGAATGCCGAAACACCGCAGGCTATTACTGAAATTGCAACAGAGAAAAAGTTGCCAACATAGTATCTTCTGCGTGAGTGTGTACAGAAGACAAACAAAACCAACGAAACAAGAATCAGCCCGATGCCCACCATAGTAAGCTGAGAGTTGAACTCCTGCATGTCATAATAGATCACAGCACCCTTGATTTCCTCGTAATACTCGATTATTTCACCGGTTTCTTTATCATACTTGCTGAGATCAAGGTCAATCGCCGATGCAAGGCTTCCGTAAATATCGGTCATAAGCCCTAAAGAATAAATGAATACAAGTGCGGAGGCTGCAAGCACTACATAGCATACAACCCGCTGAAAAATCATTTGTTTTTTATACATAGAAGACCTTCCTTTTATGTTGGGGAAGAGGAGGTTCTCTCCCCTTCCATAACAACATAACGTGGATTTTGCGATACCGCGCGCTCTATAATGAGCGCACGGTTTCGCGCTTGTTAGTTTTGCAAGTGAATGGGGTTAGCTATTAAAGACTCTTATAATACTCTACAAGTCTCTCCCAAGCTCTGTTTCTGTAATCTGTAGCGATCTTTGCGCCATAGGTCTCATCAACAGTCTTGGCAGCCTCAGCAGCGCTTGTGAAGCCTGCGTCGCCAAAGCCCTTACGAATGATATCAAGAAGCTTGTTGATCTGGTTGTTGGAAGTACCAAACTGGCTCTTAAGGTCTGCCTGAGCGTTGATCTCGCCTACCTCAGCGTCGGTGTTAGGAAGAACGGTAGGAACAGAGGTGTACCAAGGATTGGACGCAAGTGCAAGCTCAGGGTGCTTGATAGTGCCAAGAGCGATAGCGGTAGAGATCTTCTGCGCGCCGAGCTTACCTGCCTCATAAGTGCACTGATACTCAAATGCCTGGCTCTTTACAAAGCTCAGAGTAGAACCGATATACTTACGAGCGTAGTCGGTGTAGCTTCCGTTTGCGTATGTCCAGAGGTCTTCCGCGTTCTTGTCGGAAATTACAGGCCACTGCTCACCGTTGAAGCTGAATGTCTCAACGTTGCCGCTGCCGTCCTTCTTGAGGAAGTCATCGGGACCGTAGGACATGAGGATCATGCCTTCCTTGCTGTAAGCATAGTCGATAAGGGTAAGGATAGCCTTAGCCTTGTCAGTAAGCTGAGAAGCATCCTTAGGAGCAGGGTTGGTAGCAGAGTAGCCTACGCCTGCGAGAGAGATTGCCCAACCGTCGGTCTTAACAGAACGCCAAGACTCGGTAAATCTCATATACTTAGTGCCGGTACCGTCGTTCCAGATAGCAACAGGAACCATAACTGCGGTGTAGTTCTCACCGGCAGCTTCATCAAGCTTGGTCTTGTTGTAAACGGTCTGGGTCTGGCTGTAGTCATAGTGCATAAAGCCGAGGTCCTGCTCAAGATAGTTAGGAGTCTCGATCTTATTAGCGCCGCTTACGAACTCAGGCGAGATAAGACCTTCCTGTACCATCCAGTGCATTCTCTCCATAGCCTTGTAGGTGTCCTCTTCTGTACGAGCATCGTGCAGCTTGTTGTCGTTGCCTACATAGAGGTAATCCTGTCTGGACTCGAGACCGCGAACACCGAAGAGGTGACCTGCGAGACGGAACATATCAACGTTACGCTGGTTGCTGTTCTCGGTACGTGTAAAGATACCGTAGATAGTGTCAGAATTGTTGAGAGTATTTGAGTTAGCTACTATGCAGCGGAGAAGAGCAACAAGCTCATCAGCGTCCCAAGCAGCGTTCTGACCAATGAAGAGGTTAGCACGGTCGTTTCCGTAGTATCCGTCATAGGTTGCGTCGATATAATCACGAAGCATGTTAACAGCGTCAACGCCGCTCTGCTTGCCCTTATCGTTCATCTTAGCAACGATGTTGCCATACTTGCTGTAGTCCTTCTTGATGGTCTCGGTTCCGGAACCGTCAAGCTTAACAACTTCGATATCAACAGAGCCGGAAGTAGGCATATAGGGCTGGTAAACCGCCTCAGCAGTCTCACCGCTCTTATCAGCCTCAAACTTGCCTTCGCCGTTAAGGAGCTTAGCAACCCAGTCGGTTCTCATGAGAGGCATACGCTCGATATCGTTTACGCCGTCAAAGTACGGAGAGAAGTAGATAGCACCCTCGGACTGACCGGTCGTAGAAGCCGTGATAGAAAGACGAACGATGGGGTTTCTGTCAAGATATGCGCTGAAGTAAGGCATGCTGTCAAGATAATCAGCGATGTTGAGAAGCATACCAGCGTTACCTGCAGCGGTAAGATCGCTTGCGCCGCCCGCTACGAAGTCGATAGCGTCAAGCTGTTCCTGCCAGAGGGGGAACTCCTTGGAAGCGCTGTTGCCCTGATACTTATCCTCAATGCTGAACTTGAGCTTATCCATTACAGCTACCCAAGTAGGCTTGAAGTCGTTGGTGTGATAGGTCTTGCCGTCAGCAAGTGTCACGCCGTCTTTTGCTGTATCAGCGTCAAATCTGATACCTGTAGCAGTGCTGTTATATCCGCAAGCCATACGGATAACCGTGCTTGCGTCATAGGTGAGCGTCTGCTTCCATTCAGCGTTGGTGTCGATTGTCGATCCGCTGCCGCTGTTGTTGCTGTCGTTGCTGTTGTCTCCGGTATTGCCGCCGGGAGTAGAGCTGTTGTCAGGGCCGCTGTTCTCAGTTCCTGTCTGATCGCAGCCTGCAAGTACAGTAGTAGCAAGCATAGATACCGCCAGGAGTGAGGCAGCAAGTTTTGTGTTTTTCATTTTTGTCCTCCTTTAGGATTGTTTGTTTAAGACATTATTGTCCAACTATATATCAACCGCATATACTTTATATGCGTGCTGACAGCAAATAAATATTATTATTTTACACCGCCGGCGTTTACGCCCTTCGCGAAGTATTTCTGAATGAACGGGTAAATAATAAGTATAGGAATGATCGAGCAAATGATCATGGCGTAAATAACCGAGTCGGGAGAATATGTTTCATTCCACGCGCCCAACTGGTCGGGGTCCTGATACTGCTCGAGGGTATTACGGATATATACCATCAACGGATGCTCGTTAGCGTCCTTCATCATGGTCTTTGCCCAATAGTAACCGTTCCAGCGCGAAATAGCGAAGAACAGCGAGACTGTAGCAAGTATCGACTTGCTCATCGGCAGATAAACGCGCCACAAAACCTGCATTTCCGTTGCGCCGTCCACTATCGCCGCTTCTTCGATCTCGGAAGGCACGCCCTCAAACGAGTTTCTGAGGAGTATGATGTTCATGGCCGCCATACCCATTGCGATAACTACCAGCCACTTATCATCAGTTACGCCAACGCTTCCGAATACTCTCTGCGTGTCCAGATAGTTCAGATACTGAGGAACAGTACCTGCGCTGAACCACATGGTAAATACAAGGAAGAAGTTGAAGCCCTTGCGGAAAAGCAGACGCTTTTTCGACAGAGCATACGCTCCGAACACCGAGAGCATAACCTCCCAGATAGTTCCGTAGAATGTCAGGAAGAGCGTGTTTGTATACGCGTTCCAGAACATATTGTTGTTGAGCATTCTTGCAAACGCGTCAAACTGAACGTCCTTCGGAAGAAGCACTATTTCACTGTACTCAACTGCATGAGCGCCGCTTATCGAGCTTGAGATCGTATAAAGGAACGGATACAAGCAGGCAATAGCAAATATCGTCAGCAGCGTGTAGCTGAGGATTTTGAAAATAAGCTCAGATATTTCAAGTTTTCTTTTCATAGTTGACCTCTTTTAATAGAGTGATACGTCAGAAGCCTTGCGCGCTACGGTATTCGCGCCTATAACCAACAGCATTCCGACAACATTGTTCATCATTTCCGCCGCGGAGGCAAGACCCTTACCGACGCTCTTACCGCCCGAAGCGCCCTCGCTGTTAACACCGTATCTGATAGCGAACGTCGAAACAACCTCGCCCGTCTGATATGTGTCGGTGTTGTACAAAAGGATAACCTTTTCGTAGCCTATGCTGAGCAGCGAGCCGATTCTCGTGATAAGCATGATAACAACCGTCGAAAGAATACTCGGAAGAACAACGTATCTCATCTGCGCCATCTTGCCCGCGCCGTCCATCTGAGCGGCCTCGTAGCTGGTAGGCGAGATAGCGATTATCGCCGCGAAGAACACTATACTGTCGTAGCCGGCGCCCTCCCAGATACCGCTTATCTGGTAGATCGCTCGGAAGAACTGCGGCATATGGAGCAGACCTCGCTCCGCCGTTTCATGGTCGATCGCGCCCATAGCTTCAAGCATCTGCGAGAGGATACCGATACCGGACATCTGTCCTCCGCCTCTGACAAGCATTACAATAAGCGAGGTCATAACAACCGTCGACATAAACTTAGGAAGATATGTCGCTACCTGAAGCACGCTGCGTGCGATGTTCGAACGAACCTCGTTAAAGAACAAAGCCACGATGATAGGCGTCGGGAAACCGAAAAGCAATCCGTAGAAGCTCAGAAGGAACGTGTTACGGAACGCGCGCCAGAACTCCGCGGAGATCGAACTTCTCGGGTCTCCGAAAATCAGCGTACCGAAATGCGAAAATCCGACATAATCCTGTTCTGCCACGGACTTGATTACATCAGGCATCTTAAAGCACCCGAGCAGCTCATACATCGGGAAATAACGCCAGAACAAGAACACGAGAATCATGGGAACCAACATCAGATAAAGGCGCCAGTCCCTCAGAACAACTCTCAGAACGTTCAGCCAATGATGTTTTTCGACATCATCGCGAACAACCTGCTCCGGATCTTCGATGTACGTTCCGCTTTCCTCATCGAAAATCAGATAGTCACTTACTTGCATCTTTGAAACCTCCTAAACGCGAAATTTTATATAATCGAAGAATGCAAATCAAACTCAGAGATAATCCTGTCCCCCGGCCTTTCTTCTTTCATCATCCGTTCGGATGATATAATGCTTCTGATCCTCGAAAAGCCCGTCGGGGACTCTCGATATAAGCACAACAACGACCGTAAACAGAAGTGTAATAGGATCGGTAAGAAGATACCCCAGTATCGCGCCGGCGTCTCCGCCGAAAAACACCCCCACTACCCCGCGTCCTACCTGCGCAAGGCAGTACATCAGCACGGCGAATACAGCCGTAAGCATAAACTTGCTTCTTATCTTTTCTTTTCCAACAAATTTAAGCATCAATAGACCGAAAAGCATAAAGCAGTTTCCGATACAATAAACCACTATTTTTTCAATATCCGCGCCCGCAAGCAGAAAGCTGTACACTGCGCCGCCGACCACCGCCTGAATGGCGGCAAAGCCTCCCCAGCGCATCATCACGATACTTACGACAGCGATCGTGACTGACAGACAATACAACTCGTTTGGAAACCATTTTGACGCGGCAAGCGTGGCAACAGCCTCAAATATCCCCGCAATAAACGTCCAGATAGCGAGATCTACCGCTTTATATCTCCTGAACGACGCGCCATTGTCATTCTCTTCCTCTTCAAAAAAATCCATTTAAACCCACAGACCCGCTCTCCGTCAAGAATAAGCCACACTTATTATATACCGTTTTATGTACAGTTATATGCCACATTACAGTGGAAAAATACTCTTAAAGAAGTGCGAAAAAATTAGAAAAACCTTCAGTAAATAGTATCTCATTCGGTCAATATTCTTCTCTTAGAGTATATCACAATACATCGTCTATTTCAACTGTTTTTTGAAAAATTGTCAATAATGCATAATTTTTTTTACACTCATTAAGCAAATTTAACATTTATATATTGAAAACATTGTAACCTTTGACAAATTATCCGAAATTTGTCCCACCCGGTGTTTTTATGAGATATCTGCGGTATCAATGATGCCTGCAGAGATATGCAGACGCGCTTGTATTAGACTCTTCCCGAGGAGGTGAAAAAATGTCGGAGGATTATATCGACCGAAATGAACACGATGAGTTCTGCAGACGGCTTGACAGTGAGAATGCGCGCCAGAACCGCCGCATAGAATTGTTAGAGGAGCACATACGCGAGATAGGAACTATCGCCGCTTCGGTCGAAAAGCTTGCTGTAAATATGGAAAGTATGCTTCGCGAACAGGAGCGTCAGGGAACTCGGCTTAAAACTCTCGAAAACCGCGACGGCGAAAAATGGCGGCAGGCGGCAGGCTATACCATTACCGCTGTAATAAGCCTGATTTTGGGGTATTTCACAAACATAATTTTTTAAGGAGAACTTACATGAAAATTGATTGGAAAAGAAAACTTACAAGCAGAAAGCTATGGGTAGCTGTCGCGGGCTTTGTTGCGGGGCTTGCGGTAATATTCGGCGGAACAAGCGGCACGGCCGAAACGATAAGCGGCACTATATTAAGCGGCGCGGCAGTTATAGGATACCTTCTCGGCGAGGGTCTGACAGACTGCGCTAACGCCGACACAAACAAAGGAGATGATGCATAATGAGTGAGATTTACGCGGGCGTCGATATTTCGGCATGGAACGGCGATGTTGACTTTATTCAGCTTAAGTCGGGAAAGCTGAAGGATATCCCCATATCCTTCGTTATGATAAGGATCAGCGTGGGGAAAAATATCGACGCAAGAGCAATAAGAAACATAAACTCGGCTCTTGACGCCGGGCTTGATGTGGGCGTTTATCACTACACGACCGCCCGGACTCCCGACGAGGCGAAATACGAAGCCGAGCTTGTACTCAGAACAATAAAGGACAACGGCTTTGACGGAAAGCTCACTTTACCCGTCGCGTTTGACATTGAGGAAAACGAGATCTTAGGGCTTGGAAGAGAGCAATGTACGGCGATAGCAAAATCGTTTATGCAGACGATTGCCGATGAAAATTACCAGCCCATGTTTTATACTTATGCCGCCGCGTACAACAATAATTTCTATAAAGACGAGCTGAAGGCTTATCCTTTGTGGATAGCGGCATATATTTCGGAAAAGCTGTTAAACAACACCTTCGGCATAACCGATTACGCGATGTGGCAGTTCGGAGTAGCGGGAAATCCCGACTACGACCTGCAGGTGATAGGAAAGGTCCCGGGAGTTACGGGACAGTGCGATGTGGACTATATGTATGAAAACCTGCCCGCGAAGATCAAGGCCGAGGGGAAGAATGTTTTCCCCTCCCGCGGCGTTTCATACACGGTCACTGTAAGCGATATACCGTCAAGAGAAGCCGCGGAGGATATTATTTCATACGCCAGATGTAAAGGATTTGACGGAGTTATAACCGAAGTAGATCCTCCCGAGCCCGAACCCGAGCCGCAGCCTGTGCTCGCGGTCGGAGACAGAGTAAGAATGCAGTATGGCGCGCCGATCTACGGCACAACGCAGGAATTCGCGAGCTGGGTCTATTCCGCCGTTCTTTACGTCCGTGAGATAAACGGCAACCGCGTTGTGGTTTCGACGCAAAGAACAGGCGACATTACCGGAGCGGTTGACGCAAAGTATCTTACAAAGATCTGATTTAGAAAAATTTTTGTCCTTTCCTTAAAATATACGCGGGAGTTTCTTTAGGGCTCCCGCGTATTTTTATGTTCAATTGTTTTATGCATTTTTTCCGCCGATTAAACATATTCATTTAAATAAGGGAGGAGACGAAAACCATGGGAAAAATAAAATCGCTTCTGATATGCGCGGCGGCTGTTGCCTGCCCCATATTTATCGCCACGGACAATTCCTTCGGCGAGGCGCTGCGCTCGGCGGCGTATATTTCAGCGGGAGTTTACCTGCCGGCACAAAACGACTCTGAAAGTGCTTCAAACACGTACAAGCCCGACACCGAGGATATTCACGAAACGCCCGATATTACGGAGCATCAGAGTTCAACGTTTTCAACAGACTCTGCGGACGAAAGCTCGAAAACCTCGGACAATGACCCCAATGAACCCGAACAAAGCACACGGGGGACGGTAATAAGGCTCAATTCCTCACAGCTTACCGACGACACTGATTATTCGTCGTTTACCAAACACAGCGGCGCGATCAACCGATTTAACTTCGGGAAATATTCGTCGGACGACTATATAGACCTCCCAAGCGGAGCGCAGGTCAGAAACTGCACATGGGTCAGCAGCCTGACTCTTGAAGAGACCACGCGGCTTCTTCCCGTTTTTATCGGAGACTACGATCCCGCCGAGCCTCAGGTCCTTATTTATCATACCCACACTACCGAAAGCTTTCTTCCCGAAGCCGACTGGTATGACAGCAGCTATCCCACCCGCTCGCTGAGCGACGAAAGGAACATCACGTCGGTAGGAGACGCTATTTGCGAGGCGCTTGCCGCACGCGGTATCTCGAGCGTTCACGACTGCACTGTACATGATTATCCCTCGTTTCCGGGAGCTTACGCAAATTCTGCCGAAACGATAAAGCGAAATTTAGAGCAATATCCGAGCATAAAGATAATTATCGACATTCACCGCGACGGGATAGTAAACGCCGACGGCTCGCTTTCCGCGCCTATCGCCGAGATAAACGGAAAAAACGCCGCGCAGCTTATGATAATTTCCGGCTGTGACGACGGGACGATGGATATGCCGGACTATCTCGAAAACTTCAAGCTCGCGTGTTTGCTACAGAACTGCGCGGAAAACGCGTATCCGGGACTTGCGCGGGCGGTCTTGTTCGACTATCGGTGTTACAACCAGAACCTTAACACGGGCACGCTTCTTATCGAGGTAGGAAGCCACGGAAACTCGCTCAACGAGGTAGTCTACACGGGGGAGCTTCTCGGAAACGTGATTGCGGACGCGCTGGAAACAGTGTACAGCGTACAGTAAAAAGTAATCAAAAAGTCAATTTTCAGACTGCAGAGAAAGCTCCATATGCGAGAAAACCGCGCCACAATAAGCCTTTGTGGCTATTGTGGCGCGACTGACGAAGCAGATGGGGCTTTATATACAGTCTGACGCGCTCGGTTTCCCGAGCGCGTTTGTTATATTACTGTCAACTGTTTTCGGTCTGTGGCTTACGTTTAAGCCTTGCAATTACAGCGAAAATAATTGTGAGAATAATGCCGAGAAGTAAACTTCCCAAAACGGTTAAAATCCAGATTCCAAACGGATAATTTATTTCATAGATATATCCTATCTGCTCGTTGCTCATATCTGGTGTGATCTGCGCGCGGACTTGTTCGTTAAGATAAGTGCCTAAATAGTGTCCTAAAAATGTCCCCGCAAAATTTCCTGCGCTTATCGCAAGCGCCGCGGGCAAGCCGTTAAACACTATAAAAATAGCAGCGATAATCCACGTAAAGCCATACAAATTATCAATTGTCCAGCTAAAGAGATACGCATGTCCAAGCGCGGTGAAATTGGAAATGAAAATCAGAGCGAGATATAATACCGCGCATATCGCAAGAGTAATAAGTCTATTCTTAAGATGTTTTGTAAAGAAATTATTCATGATAACAACTCCTTTCAATGCTAAGAAGAAAAACTGCAATTATAGATGTCATTTATTCTGTAAAAAAATATCTGTTTGTCCCACCTCCTTAAAAAGGATATAATTCTGTTTTCTGTCATTATACCATAACCGCAAGGTTATGGTATAATTGCCCGATACGCGCGAAGCAAGC
>JAFLUF010000045.1 GCA_022508925.1 Oscillospiraceae bacterium
AAATCCCTGCACAACGTCGTAAATCCCGACGAGGTAGTTGAAACCTACGGCGCGGACACAATGCGCCTTTACGAGATGTTTATCGGCGACTTTGAAAAGGCGGCGCCTTGGCAGGAGGAAGGCATAAGAGGCTGTAAGCGGTTTTTGGAGCGCGTCTGGACAATGGCTGAAAACGTAAAGGACGGAAACGAATATTCCGAGAAGCTTCTCAGCTCTATGCACAAAACCGTAAAGAAAGTCTCCGAGGACATTGAAACTCTGAAATTCAACACCGCTATCGCGGCGATGATGGCGCTTATTAATGAGGCGGACGCGGCGGGCGGATTTAACAGGGCTGAGTTCAGAACGTTACTCATTCTGCTCAATCCTTTCGCTCCCCATATAACCGAAGAGCTTTTTGAGCGTCTGGGCTTCGGAATTCTCAACGAGCAGAAGTGGGTAGAGTATGACGAGGCGCTCTGCGTTGATAAGACCGTCGAGCTTGCGGTTCAGGTAAACGGAAAGGTAAAGGCACGCTTTAACGCGCCTGTTGACAGCGACAGCGATACGCTTGTAAACTCCGCGCTCGAGCTTCCCGAGATCAAAGCCATTGTTGACGGCAAGACTATCGTAAAGAAGATAGCGGTTCCGAATAAGCTTGTAAACATTGTGGTTAAATAAACTTAAAAATCCCGAGCTTTTTGGCTCGGGATTTTTCCACAACTGATTTTTATCCGAGCTTCTCAAAGCCCAGCCCCAGGACCTCGTCGGCGTTTGTGGTGATTACAAACGCGTCGGGGTCTATCTCATTTACGATACGTTTGATCTTCGCGTAGGAATGCCTGCGCACGGCGGTCATAAGCACGGGCTGTTCCTCGCGTGAAAACGCTCCCGTACCCTTTAGTATAGTAAGCCCGTGGTCGGCGCGGATAATCTTCTGCGTGATATCCTCGTTTTTCTGCGAAAAGATAAGCATAAGCCGGCTCTCCCGTCCGCCGTAGATTATCCGGTCAATAACGACCGACTGTATAAAGATAGCTACAACGGCAAGCAACGCGTCGTTTAAATTTCCGAACACCAGAAATCCCGCCGTTACAACGACCGTGTCAATGACGGCTTGTATCAGCCCGAGCCGATACTGCGGGAAATACTTCCCGATTATCTTGGTGAGGATATCCGAGCCGCCCGAGGTCGCCTCGCGGCTGTAGATAACGCCCATTCCCGCGCCTATCAGCGCACCGCCGAAAATTGCCGCGATAAGTCCGTTTCCGACGTCCGCCTCGTAGGCGGGAACATACAGCTCCGCAAGGTCGGTAAAAACCGTCACCAGCGCAACCGAAAACAGCGTTTTGAGCATTACCCCGCGGTTGAGCAGTATAAACCCCAATATCAACAGCGGAATGTTTACAATTAAGATAAGCGTTCCCACTCCGACAGGAAAAAAGCTTGACAGAATTATCGCCGCGCCCGTCGCTCCGCCGGGCGCGATGTCGTTTGAAGAAATAAAGCAGTGAACTCCCAGCGAAAACACCGCCGACCCGAACGCTATCTGCAATAAGTCAATAACAACGTTAAATCTTTTCATAAAAATAACCTCAAAGCACAAATTCTCAGAACCGCGTTTTACGCCGTCCTGTACACAAAAAACGTTTTAACGATTTCTATGTATAGAATTTTTGCTTTGAGGTTTTAATTATTCGTCAATCGGCAGTTTCTCGCAGATTATGTCAAAAAGCTCGGTTATGCGCGCATGATTTTCGCATAAGGCGAGATACCCGAACAATGTTTCAAGCGCGGTCGCTCTGCGGTATTCGCCAGGATTGGAGCTTTTCGGAACGGAAATTCCGCCCGCGTTTCTTCCGCGCCGCAGAATGTCCGCCTCGCTCTCGCTGAGCAGTGGTTCAATCACGCTTACCGCCTCGCTCTGATACGACGCGCGGACGCGCTTTACCGCAAGCTCGTGCAGTCTGCCCGCGTTTGTCTGATGCTCAAGCACGATGCGTTTTCTCACAAGCTCCTCGTAAACGCTGTCGCCGTAAAACGCGAGAATGTTCGGCGAGTATGCCGCTACTTCTTTTTCAGTCAACGGTCGTTCCTCCCTTTAGAAGTTAGAGATTAGAGGTTAGAAATAATGAAGAATTTAAGATTGTAAAATGTAATACACGAAACTGTATTCCTCGCTGTGCAGCTCGAACATATCCATTTCCTTGTTAAGCTCGGCTATTCCCGAAACCTCGTCGTCATCTTCTCTCGCCGCCTCGAGCTTATGCATAGCTTCCCTCAGCGGCTCGTAAAGTCCGCGCGTCCAGTCGGTCTTGGGCGCAATGTAAAAATCGCGTATCTTAAGCCCGTTTTCCTTTGCCTCGCGAAGCACTCGGTCAAGCTCCTCGGGTCTGCCGAATCTGCGCTCAACATAACTCCTTGTGTCAAGCGACGGCTCGATAAGATAGCAAAGAGTTCTGAATACGGCAACTCCGCCGCTTGTAAGAATGCTCTTTATCTCCTCAAGCCTGTTTGAAACCCCGTCGGGTTCGCTGAGTCCGTTATACCAGAGAAATTCCCAGCCGCCGTCTTGTTGCGATCCATGAGGAAGCTCGTATGTCATGACCTGCTTCGCGTTTATTTTCATGTTGAGCGCGCGTTCTGCGCGGTTTTGCTCCGCGTAGCCCGCAAGAACCTCCGCGCCCGTCGCCTCGGCGATTATTTTCGGAGTATCAAAGTCGTCGCCTACAAACAGAGCGCGTTTAGCCGTAACATTTCCGCAAAGCCGCATTACCTCTTTTGCCGTTTGCGCGCTGCCCGCGGTGGAGCGTTCAAGCTCGGAAATTAAATTGCTTATGAAACTCATAATGTTTTTACCTCCCGAATACAGTTCCCGCTCGGATAGGATTTTCTCTATATCTGTTTATCTGACGTAGTTGAATTCAAAATCGTAGATCGAAACAACATCGTCCTCCTGAATACCCTGTCTTTCAAGCTCGTCGATTATCCCGCTTGAACGCAGAACACGCTGGAAATACTGAAGGCTTTCATAGTCCTCCATATTGCACACCGCCAAGATAGGCGCGAGAAACTCGGCGTTTACGATATAAATTCCGTCCGCCTTCTCCACTGTAAACGAATGGCGCTCATTTTCAAGATCGGCAAGTTCTTTAAGCGAAAGCGCCTGCGGCTCGTAAATCTTCACGGGCGGAAGCGTATCCAGCACCGCCATTACGTCGTCCATAAGCTTTTCCGTGCCGTGTGTGGTAGCGGCGGAAATTCTGTGTGCCTTAAGACCTCTTTCCGAGAGGAATTTCTCAAAGTCGGCAATCTGCTCTTCCGTCGCCATATCGCATTTGTTCATCGCGATTATCTGCGGCAGCTTTGAAAGCTCCTCGGAGAAATTGAAAAGCTCGGCGTTTATCTTGTCATAATCGTCCTTTGGGTCTCTGCCGTCGATCCCCGAAACGTCAACAACATGAACGATAAGTCTGCACCGCTCAACGTGCCGCAAGAACTCATGACCAAGACCCACTCCCTCGGATGCGCCCTCGATAAGCCCCGGGATATCCGCCATTACAAACGATTTTTCTCCGCGCTTTACCACGCCAAGCACGGGAGTAAGCGTAGTGAAATGGTAGTTCGCGATCTTCGGCTTTGCCGCGCTTACCACGCTTATCAGCGTGGATTTTCCGACGTTTGGAAAGCCAACCAGCCCAACGTCCGCCAACAGCTTTAACTCAAGCGTAACATCAAGCTGTTCTCCGGGAAAACCGGGCTTTGCAAAGCGCGGTATCTGCCTTGTGGGGGTTGCGAAATGCGAGTTTCCCCAGCCGCCCTTTCCGCCCTTTGCGACAACAGTAGGCTCGTCCGACGAAATGTCCGCGATGACTCTGCCCGTTTTCGCGTCCTTTACGAGCGTTCCGCGCGGGACCTTTATGACCGTCGGCTCCATTGATTTTCCCGAGCAGCGCTTTGCGCCGCCCGCCTCGCCGTCGGGAGCGATATATTTTCTCTTATAGCGGAAATCTATCAGCGTCGAAAGGCTGTCGTCGGCGACAAACACGATATCCGAGCCTTTGCCGCCGTCTCCGCCGTCAGGTCCGCCCGCGGCAACGTATTTTTCGCGATGAAACGACACCGCGCCGTTTCCGCCGTTTCCGGCTTTAAGAAAAATATCAACCTTGTCAACGAACATCGCGTTATCATCTCCTTTTCAACTTCAACGAGAAAATAAGCCGGAGCTTATGTCCGGCTTAGTAATGTGTAATTTACTCCGCAGCAGCGTAAACGCTTACCTGCTTTCTGTCGCGGCCTACGCGCTCAAACTTTACCTTTCCGTCAACCAGCGCGAACAGCGTATCATCGGAGCCTCTGCCGACATTGTTTCCGGGGTGGATATGAGTTCCGCGCTGTCTTACGAGAATATTTCCCGCAAGTACAAACTGTCCGTCTGCGCGCTTAACGCCGAGACGCTTGGACTCGGAATCGCGTCCGTTCTTGGTAGAACCCATTCCCTTTTTATGTGCGAAAAACTGCAAATCAATTCTAATCATCGTTTTTTCCTCCTAAAACTGTAACTTTAACCTTCGGATGATCCTCTGCGATATACAAAATGTGATCGTAAAGTGCCCATAAAAGCCGCTCTGCGCTTTCATTTTTCTCATTTAACGCTAAGCGTATCCCGTTTTTAGAAACCTCGACATCCGCGTCCGCTTTAAAAAAATCAGTTATCGCGTTGCAGGTCAGCATAACGCACGAACTTACCGCGGCGCAGACGATATCGTTTCCTTCCGTGCCATAGCCCGCGTGACCGCTTATCGTAAATCCCGAAAAGCCGATCCCTCTCTTTTGGAAAACACACTTTAACATTTCACTTAAGCCCGCGGCGCAGAGATTACGCGTTTATAGCTTCAATTCTTACCTGACTGTACGGCTGTCTGTGACCCTGTTTTCTCTTGATGTGCTTTTTGGGCTTGTAGGTGAAAACGGTAATCTTCTTTGCCTTGCCGTTTTTGAGGAGAGTAGCCTTTACCGAGGCTCCGCTTACATACGGATCTCCAACCTTTGCCGAGCCGTCTCCGCCGACCATAACTACCTTGTCGAAGGTTACTTCGCCTTCCGCGTCAAGCTTTTCGATGAAGAGAACATCGCCCTCTTTTACCTGATACTGCTTTCCGCCTGTTTCAATTACTGCGTACATATTTTTACCTCTTTTCAGAACTCGCTGTGTCGGGGCGGCGGCATCTGAAACAACCGCGCTTTCCATGCCTCACACAAGCGGCTTGATTATTATAACACAAAAAAAACCATTTGTCAAGCGGTTTTACCCGCGCTTTTATATTTTTTCGATGTGTTGAAAAAATATGTAAAAATGATTTAATAAATCAATATATTTATAGTAAAACTGACGAAGATAAAACTTTTGTTTTGTTAAATCTGTCAAAGTTTGTTTAAATTAACAAAAAACTATTGACTTTTCAACATCTTCGTTGTATAATGTTATTAAAGCAAAGGCATGGATTTGTTTTCCTGTCGTTTGTTTGTTTAGTTGTCTCCTTTCTTTTGTTCTACACATAATTATAATTTGATTTCGAGCCTTGGTATTTTAGGCTCTCTTTTTTTATGTGTACAATTATCTTTTAGCCGGCTCAACTGACAACCTGCCGCAAATAAACCGAAAGGCTTCACATTATGAGTGAGAGTGTTTTTTACCGTTTCGCGCCGTTTATTCAGGACTACATCTATAGGAATAAATGGGACGAGCTTCATGAAATACAGGTCGCGGCGGCGGAGATAATTTTCGACGGCGACGACAATCTGCTGCTTACGTCCGGCACCGCCAGCGGAAAAACCGAGGCGGCGTTTCTGCCCGTGCTGACGCATTTATGGGAAAACCCCTCGAAAAGCGTGGGGGTTTTATATGTATCTCCGCTTAAGGCGCTTATAAACGACCAGTTCGAGCGTCTCGAGGAGCTTCTGGAGGAGGCGGATATCCCCGTGACAAAATGGCACGGCGACGCTTCTCCGACGGCGAAAAAGCGGCTGGTAAAAGATCCGCGCGGAGTTATGCAGACAACTCCCGAAAGCCTTGAAAGTCTGCTTATCAGAAACAGCTCTAACATTTTCAGACTGTTTTCCGACCTGAGGTTTATCGTCATAGACGAGGTCCATTATTTTATGGACAACGACCGCGGGCTTCAGCTTATTTCGGTGCTTGAAAGAATACAGAGGATAATCGGATTTTCACCGCGGAGAATTGGTCTTTCCGCTACGCTCGGCGACTGTACAAACGCCGAAAAGTGGCTTTGTATGGGCACGGAGCGCGACTGCGTAACTCCGATATGCAAAGAGGGCGGGCGCAAGATAAGGCTTTCGGTCAGGTTTTTTCCGATAGCCGAGAAGATACCGAACTCAGACAGCAAAACGCTGCTTGAAAAATACTACGAATATCTGTACGAAAGCACTCACGCCAAGCGGTGCATACTGTTTTCAAACAGCAAGGGCGAAGTCGAGGAAAACATCGCGCACCTTCGCAGGCTGTCGGAAAAAAATCACGGAAACGACTGTTATCTCGTTCACCACGCGAACATTTCTCCCGCGTTGAGAGAATTCGCCGAAAAGCGAATGAAAAGCGGCGAGCTTCCCGTTTGCACGGGAGCAACGGTAACGCTCGAGCTTGGAGTGGACTTGGGACACCTTGAGAGGATAGTTCAGACAGGCTGTCCGCTTACGGTCTCGGGGCTTGTCCAGAGGCTCGGACGCACCGGCAGGCGCGGCGGCGAAGCGGAAATGCGCTTTGCGTTCCGTCACGATATGAGCCTTCCTCCAAACGATTTCTACAAGGAAATAAACTGGGACTTTGTCATGTGTATCGCCGAGATACTATTGTATACGCGCGAAAAATGGGTAGAGCCGATGTATCTGCCAAAGCTTCCGTACAGTCTGCTGTTTCATCAGACCATGTCGATAATGACCGCAAACGGCTCGCTTATGCCAAAGGAGCTCGCGCGGCAGATACTTACGCTGTCGGTGTTCAGAAACGTCACAAAAGAGGATTATCTTTTGTTTCTCCGTCATTTGCTCGAAAACGGAATGCTTGAAAAAGCGGAGGACGGCTCTCTGCTTATAGGCGAAAGAGGAGAGAGCATTGTAAACAACTATGAGTTTTTGGCGGTCTTCTCCGTGCCTATGGAATACAGCGTCCGTCATAATTCCGAGGAGATAGGCACCGTTCAGAACCCGTTTCCCGTCGGAAATCAGTTTGCCCTTGCGGGTCAGGCGTGGGAAGTCGTCGAACTTGATAAAAAAGCGCTGATAATCTATGTAAAGCATATACAGGGAATTTCGTCCAATATGTGGACGGACGTAGGAAACGAGTATGTTCACACGAGGGTAATGAAGAAGATACTCGACGTCATAAGGAGCGACGAGGAATACGGCTTTCTTGACGCAAGCGCGAAAAAACGGCTTTCGGATATCCGCGCGCTTTGCAGAAACGCGGCGGGCGGCGAGATGATCTCTCAAAACGCCATTTCGTCAGGAACGGTATCAGAAGGCGAAAGGATTGTTCTGGCGCTTTCCGAAACTGTTTTCGCGGTATTTCCGTTTCTGGGAACGCGAGGTATGGCGGCACTGGTTTTCGCTCTGCGCGAGCGCGGCTTTGACACAAACCTCTGGCTTTCAAGAAGCATACCCGTATGTATTGAGGTGAGAACCGACCGCGGAAAAACCGCTCTTATCTCCGCGCTTAATTCAATAAGGTCAAACGGCGCGGACAAATACGGCTTTCATATTCCCGACAACTGCGAGATAGTCGGAAAATTCAACGACTATATCCCGCGCGAACTTCTGAAAAAACAGTATGTCGAGGATTATATCGACTGTGATGATCTGGAAAACATTGAATAACAGCAATACCACGCAGCATTATGATGGTAGGATTTGATCGGAGAAAAAGGATAGATTTAAAATGTTTTTATTTAGTAAATCAAATGACAAGAAAAAGTATAAACGCAGATATCCTTCAGTGTGCACAATTGAACTGTTCGGCGTAAAATATAAGATCCAATTTTCGGCAGTCGAGGCAACAGACGACACATCATACGACATCATTATGAACGAATATAATTATTTTATGTCCGCTCAGGTTCAGGAGCAGATTCAGGCTGTATTAAAGAAATATATTGAAGAAAACTATTTTGATATTATCGAATTTCATTATATTGGCATTGATATTGCGTCTATTCCTCCGTCCCGCAAGGAGCGCAGCGAATATTCAGCCGTGCTGAAGGATTATGAGGATGGGTCTAAAAACGCGATGGAAATCGTTCTGAAAAACTTAAAGCCTGTTAATTTTTCTGTATACGGCAGAAATGAAAGCTACTTATCTCTGTATGTAAATGATGCGGACGAATACGGTCTCAATGTGACAGTAACTCCCAAAATGAAGGTTTTTTATCCCGATTGGGGAGAATTAGATGACGAAAATTAAAAAAACGGACTGCTCAGACGCAGTCCGTTCAGCGTGTATATAAACCCTAAACGTGGTTAGGTAGGGTGTGGGGGCTCCGCCCCCAGCCTCCAGCCAAAGGGGCTTCGCCCCTTTGGAAACCCCAATAATACATTTTCTACAAGCTAACGCGCTCGGAACACTCCGAGCGCGTCTTCTTTTTATAACTGACAACTAATCTCTAATCCATATCAAACTATCAGCTCATCAGCTTCTTTTCCATTTCGACGGGATTGTTTGAATACTCAAGCGCCGTCTGGAAGGAGATCTTTCCCGCGGCGTAAAGCTTTGCGAGCGCGTCGATAAGCGTCTGCATTCCCAGTGACGAGCCGCCCTGCATGGTAGTCTCCATCTGCGCTATCTTGTTTGAGCGGATAAGGTTTTTGATAGCGTCCGTTCCGAGCATTATCTCGTCACACGCGACTCTTCCCTTGCCGTCCGAGGTAGGTATAAGAAGCTGTGCAACTACACCCTGGATCATGTTCGCGACCTGTGTTCTTACCTGCTCCTTCGCGTCTGCGGGGCAGACGTCGATAATACGGTCGATGGTCTGCGCGGCGGACGAGGTATGAAGCGTTCCGAAGACAAGGTGTCCTGTTTCCGCGGCGGTAAGCGCGAGAGAGATAGTTTCGTAGTCTCTCATCTCACCGATAAGGATAACGTCGGGGTCTTCACGAAGCGCGCTTCTCAGAGCGTCCGAAAAGCTCGGGACATCGCGGCCTACCTCGCGCTGGTGTACAGTGGCCTTTGCCTGATGGTAGCGGTACTCGATGGGGTCTTCAATGGTGATTATGTGACACGCGCGGGTCTGGTTGATATGCTGGAGCATTGCGGCGAGGGTCGTGGACTTGCCCGCGCCCGTAGGTCCCGTTACAAGTATAAGTCCCTTGCGCTTTTTCGCAAGCTCGAGCAAAACCGGCGGAAGTCCCAGTTCGTCGAGCGAGGGAATGTCCTCGTTAAGCAGACGTATCGAGCAGGCGAGCTTTCCGCTCTGATGAAACACGTTTACACGCTGACGCGCTCCGTTTTTAAGCTCAAAGCTGAAGTCAACGTCTCTGCCTTTGGCGAGTATCTGCTCCTGCTCGGGGGTTATAATTGACATAATGGTGCGGTGTACGACCTGGTCGGAAAGATCCTGATATTTTACAAGCTCACCGTGAACTCTTATGACCGTGGGCAAACCGACCGTAAGGTGAATATCCGAGGCTTTCATTTCGCGCGCCTGCATGATAAAATCTTCAAATGTCATAACATAATCTCCTTCGACTGCTTTTTTGACCTCCGAAACGCCGCCCTCAAACTAAAAAGCCTGAATTTCGGTTTTATATAATTCATTATAACATATTATTGCCAAAAAGTAAATAGTTTTTGTAAAAATTTTTGTATATATTTTTACAATTAAAACGCACTCGGGTTTTTTCCGAGTGCGTTTATGCTTTAATTCTTGCCGTAAGTTACCCGAACCGTTCTGTTCCAAAGCGGATGAAATTATATTCTCTGCCTACGGCGTCCCATGTAAGCGCTCCTACATTGCCGGTCGGCGTAATTCCGTAAAGCTCCTGAAAGATAAGCACCGCGTTTTCGGTCTGAGGGCCGTAATAGCCCGTGACTTCAATAACGGGTATTGCCGCGATATTCTGTCCGACAACTCTGAGATATGTCTGAAATTCTCTCACATCGTCGTTTCTCATTCCTGGGGTAAGATTATATCCGGGATAAAGCGCGGCGGTCGAGCCTTCATAACCCTCGGGCAGATTGTTTACGATATTTCTGAACATCTCGGTGATAAGCTGCCATGTGCGGAAATCAACAACGCCGTCGGGATTTAATCCGTAAAACCGCTCGAACGCCTTGACCTGGTTTTCCATCTGCTCGTTAAATACGCCGCTTGCGGGTACGGACGGCACCTCGGGATTGAAATACGCTATTACATTGAGGAAGTACTGAACAATCCTTACGCGTTCTCCTGTGTCGCCGCGCCTTAAAACATTGCCGAAAATGTTTTGCGTCTCCTCGGCTGTAAGTCCCTCGCTGGTAAGCTCGGCAAGGTGCTTTACAGCGGTGAAGATATACTTTATCTGATACCAGGTGGATTTGTTTACTATCCCCGTCTGAGGCAGTCCGAAAACGCTCTGGAACACGCGTACCGCCTCAGCGGTGCCTTCGCCGTAGATCCCGTTTGCGGGAACAATTTTCGGGATAGCGGGGTAGTTTGTGCTGATACGGTTAAGTTCCACCTGAAGTATACGCACCTCGTTTCCCGTAGAGCCAAAGCCAAAGGGCGTTCCGGGATAGCTTGAGATGTTCGGCGAAATAGGAGCGTTATACACTATGTCAATATCGCTTCCGTAATAGTACTGAAGAATTTCATACGGCGTAAAGCCGCGGTTTGCGAGAGATACAGTTCCCCATTGGGAAAGTCCCGCGCAGGTAACGGTCGTACCGTTGCAGAACTGTGTGAAAAGAGGCTCTATGTTCCCGCGGCGCACGACATAGTTGTTGAATATCTCATCAACGATATTGCTGATATTCTGGTAAATGTCTCTTCCGTACACAAACGCCTGGTCATACTGGGTAGACGAGGTAATGTCAAAATCAAACCCGCGCGAGCGGTACCATTCGGTATAAACGCGGTTCATGGCAAAGGTTATCTGCGCGTAAATATTCGCGCGGATAGCGGCCTCCGGCCAGGTGGGGTAGATCTCGCTTGAGGCGACGTTTTTTATGTAATTGGGAAACGAAAGCGAAACGTTTCTCGCGTCGGAATTAGGAACGCCGAGATGCACTACTATTCTTTCCGGAACGACGGGCAGATTATCGGGCATTCTGTTCACCCCCGTTTTCAGGGTACGTCCTCGGAACAGGGACCATTCCTACTTGCTGTACAGAGTTTACTCCGTCGAATATCGGGATATCTCTGAATACAACGTCCGCGAAGCCTTTGTGCGAGACCACCGCGTCATATGCCGCATATGGAAGTATCTTGTTGTCGGGATCCTGTGAAAGCTCCCTCGACGGCGCGGGAAGAAGCACGGCGGTGGTACGTCCGCTTTCGTCGGTCAGGAGAGTATAGAATATATGCGGCTTTCCGTCAAACACCTTTGTTATAGTACAAACCGTGTTTTCTACAGGCAGAGCCTCGTTTGCGGTAAAGACCCGAAACATCAGCGTTCCGTTCCCACGGTTGTTTGCCTCAAATTCCTCCACGCTGTTGCTGACTGTCTCTGTAAAATCTATAGGACCCGTCTGACTTCCGTTGGGCCGCATTACGTCAAGGGGATCGTTCTGCGGCATGCGGTTATCCTCAAAATTGCGCCCCGTAAGCTGTTCGTCGGGGCTTTGTCCGCTTATGGGCAGTTCCGTAAGGCGCTCGGCTTTTTCATTTGAAACGGTTTCATTATCGCCAAACTCGGCTCTCGAAGCAGTACCTGAATTATTTGTTATTCCCGATGAGTTTTCCGTGTGAACATTCTCATCGGGTACGCTCTGCTCGGTTATTTCCTCGCGCGTTTCCTCAAACGACGGGATTTCGCCGAACATGGGCCGATCGAAGGTTTCCTCCCGCTGTGTTTTCCGCGCATCATCGGAAGTTTCTGCCGCAGCTTCTCCGCTCATTTCGCTGTCATCCGGAATATCCGCCGCATTGTCGGATATTTCGGTTTGATTTGTGGGAAATACATACGTTACACTTTCCTCATCCTCGGAGGGTTCGACGGCCGTGTCGGTATTTTCAGACCGCACGCTTTCCAATATTTCCTCGGGAACATTTATTTTTCCGAGTTCATTTTGCGCGCCCTCGGAAATATATCCTATCACGCTCGGCTTTTTTCTCTCGGGGTCAGGCGAAGTGCCTTCCGTTGAAACAACATCAGACGAAGCGGACTGCCGCCCGGGTACGGCGGATATGTTTTTTTCGCCGCTTTCATTCGGACTGCCCGCCTTGCTGTATTCAAGAAGTTCTTTCTTATATCGCTCGATCATCTTTTTCATATCTTCCATAGACATTACCTCCATAAAATATTACTTCTCTGTAATGTATATGCCGATAATTGCAGTAAAATGCAGTATGCGCGGAGTTATTGTTAATGAAACGCAGAGCGTAATTTCATACCGCTTTGCTGAAGATACAGAAAGGAGAAATCATATGGCAAGGAAAATTGTTTCGGTTTCGGAGTTTTTTGAAAAAAACAACCGTCTCCTCGTCAAATTCGGAAACTCGGTCTTGAAAAAGCTTTCGGACGAGGCGCTTGTAACGGCTCTCGCGGAAAAGGATCCCGAAAAATTAGCCAAAGTGTTTAAGCTTATATTCGAGCTTATGGGAGAAAACACCCAAAGCGGCTCGACGGATTCTCTCGCCGAGCTTATCGGCATTTACCGCGACCTCGGAAAGGAGGGCGATAATGAGGATATCTGACCGCGCGCTCTCTCCAAAGCAGAAAGAGGTTCTCGCCCTGCTGAAAAACGGAAGAATGAAACGCATAAATATATTTGAGGGAAGCGTGAGAAGCGGAAAAACATATATTTCGATGATAGTATGGGGATTCTGGGTGGCGGGTTCTCCCAAAACCAAGGCTTATCTCATGGCGGGAAAAACCCTTCAGACGCTGAAAAGAAACGTTCTCGAACCTATGAAGGAACTTTTCGGAGGCGGCTTTTCGTATAATCTCTACAAAAAAGAGGCCGAGCTTTTCGGGAGAAGGATATACCTTGAAAGCGCCGCCAACGCCGACTCGGAAAACAAGCTGCGCGGAATGACGCTTATGGGCGCGTACTGCGACGAGCTTACATTGTTTCCGGAGAATTTTTTTACAATGCTTTTGTCAAGGCTTTCCGAAAAAGGTGCAAAGCTTTTCGCGACAACCAATCCCGACGACCCGAAACACTGGCTTAAAAAAAATTATATTGACAATAAAAACGCTGATTTGTTGTCAGTTAAGTTCAGGCTTGAGGATAATATTTTTCTGCCGAGAGAGTATATCAAACAGCTCAGAGCGGAGTTTCACGGAGTTTTTTATGACCGTTTCATTCTCGGAGACTGGACGAAAGCGGAGGGCAGGATTTACGACGGATTTTCCGCGAAAAATATTATTTCCTCAAACGAGCTTGACAAAAGACTGGGCGAAAAGCGTCTGATATTATCCGTCGTCGGGGTGGATTACGGCGGAAGCGGAAGCGCCTCGGCGTTTGCTCACGTCGGATTTGACGAGGATTTTTCAAACGTGTATGTTTTGTCGGAATACTATGACAAGGAAAACCGTTCGGCTGAAAATCTTATTTCGGCGTTTTCGGGCTTTGTCGAGCGCGAGAAAAACCGTTTCCCCACACTTGGCAGAGCCTTTTGCGACAGCGCCGAACAGCTGCTTGTAAAAAGCTTTCGCAGGGCGGTTAAGATCGAAGTTTCAAACGCCGTAAAACGCCCGATAAATACCCGCATAAATATGCTTAACAGGCTTATCGCTTCGGGAAGATTTTATGTGCTCGACGAATGCAAACAAACTATTGACGCGATAGAGAGCGCGGTATGGGACGAGCGAAATCCGCTTTGTGACAAACGCCTCGACAACGGCACGTCCAACATCGACAGCCTCGACGCGCTTGAATACGCGATAGAGAGATTTGAAAAACAAATTTTTAGGTTATGACAAAACAACAAAACCCCCGTTCAAACGAGCGGGGGTTCACATTATTTCTAACCTCTAACTTCTTACCTCTAATTTCTAATTAATACATTCCGCCCATTCCTGCGCCTGCGGGAGCGGCAGCGGGTACCTCGGGCTCGGGCTTATCGGCAACAAGGCTTTCGGTAGTAAGAACCATCTCCGCGATGGACGAAGCGTTCTGGAGAGCAGAGCGCGTAACCTTCGCGGGATCGACGATGCCGTTTTTGATCATATCGCCGTAGGTCTCGGTATACGCGTCATAGCCGTAGCCAACAGACTTCTTCTTTACGATAGTGTCGATTATCACGGAACCCTCAACGCCCGCGTTGAGCGCGATCTGACGAATAGGTTCCTCAAGCGCCTTCAATACGATAGCCGCGCCTGTCTTTTCGTCGCCCGAAAGCGAATTGAGAACCTTCTGAACAGCGGGCATAGCATTTATAAGCGCAACTCCGCCGCCTGCCACGATGCCTTCTTCAACAGCCGCCTTTGTAGCCGCGAGAGCGTCCTCAATACGCAGCTTCTTCTCCTTCATCTCAACCTCTGTAGCAGCGCCGACCTTGATCACTCCTACGCCGCCCGAAAGCTTTGCGAGACGCTCCTGAAGCTTTTCCTTGTCAAACTCGGAGGTAGTCTTTTCGATGGCGCTCTTTATCTCGGAAACTCTCGCCTTAATGTCAGAGGATTTTCCCGCACCGTCTACGATAATTGTGTTTTCCTTGAGGATCTTTACCTGCTTTGCCGTGCCGAGCTGACTTATCTCGGTCGCGTTAAGCTCAAGACCAAGCTCGTCTGTGATGACCTCGCCGCCCGTGAGGATAGCGATGTCCTTAAGCATCTCCTTGCGTCTGTCGCCAAAGCCCGGAGCCTTTACCGCAACGCAGGTGAACACTCCGCGGAGCTTGTTCAGAATGAGGTTTGTAAGCGCGTCGCCGTCAACGTCCTCTGCGATGATAAGCAGCTTCTTGCCGGACTGAACCAGCTTTTCGAGCAGCGGCAGAATATCCTGAATGGACGAGATCTTCTTGTCGGTAATAAGGATATAAGGATTGTCGAGAACAGCCTCCATTTTATCGGTATCCGTTACCATATAGGGAGAAATGTAGCCTCTGTCAAACTGCATTCCCTCAACTACCTCGCTGTAGGTGTCGGCGGTCTTGCTTTCCTCGAGAGTGATTACTCCGTCTGCCGTAACCTTATCCATAGCCTCCGCAATGAGCTTTCCGATAAACTCGTCACCCGCGGAAACAGTAGCGACACGCGCGATGTCGGCGGAGCCTGCGACCTTCTTGGAGTTCTTCTTTATCTCCGCAACAGCCGCGTCAACTGCCTTTTTCATACCCTTTTTAACTATCATGGGATTAGCGCCCGCGGCGATATTCTTCATGCCCTCGCGTACAAGCGCCTGAGCAAGCAGAGTAGCGGTGGTCGTGCCGTCGCCCGCGGCGTCGTTTGTCTTGGTAGCGACCTCTTTTACAAGTGCCGCGCCCATATTTTCAAACGCGTCCTCAAGCTCTATTTCCTTTGCGATAGTTACGCCGTCGTTTGTGATAAGCGGAGCGCCGTACTTTTTCGCGAGAACAACGTTTCTGCCCTTCGGACCGAGCGTTATCTTAACTGTATCGGCAAGCGTATCAATACCCTTCTGGAGAGCCTTTCTCGCTTCCTCGCCGTAAATAATATCCTTAGCCATAATTGAAAACCTCCGTATTTTACAATATTAGATTAACAAGCGATAGATCACTTTTTGGTGGATCTTGATGATTTTGCCGCGGGCTTTTTAGCGGCAGCCTTAGCAGCAGGCTTTTTCGCGGCGGCCTTGACAGCGGTTTTTTTAGCGGCAGCCTTAGCAGCCGGTTTTTTTGCGACAGCCTTTGCGGCAGGCTTCTTTGCGGTTTTTGAAGACTCCTCTACGACCGCAAGAATATCTTCCTGCTTTACGATGGAATATTCCTCGCCGTCGACCTTAACATCCGTACCCGAATACTTGCTTATCAAAACCTTTTCTCCGACGTGAACAAACATCTTCACTTCTTTTCCGTCAACAACTCCGCCGGGTCCGACCGCGACAACTTCCGCCATAGACGGCTTTTCCTGCGCGGAGGCTGTAAGGATAAAACCGCTTTTTGTGGTTTCCTCCGCCGCGACCGCTTTGATTACAACTCTGTCTGCCAAAGGTCTGATTGTCATATTTATTTCCTCCTAAAATTGAAATCGGAATAACAATTAGCACTCTCTTTGTCTGAGTGCTAATTATATTTTACCCCATTTTTAAAAAAAATCAAGAGGTATTGCGGTTTTTTCACAGACTTTTGTATATACGCACAATACGCAAGTCAATAAATAAGGATTTATTGTGCAATATTGCTGTAAATATTTTCCGCTCACCTATTTAATGATTATACCATATTTCAAGCCAAATGTCAAGAAAATATTTGCCTTTTGACGGCTGATATTGTTGCAAAACGTAATTTTCGTGCAATGTAGTGTACAAACTCCGAAAAATATGTTATAATAAAAACATGAGTGTTTTTATTATGATCACAATGCCCTCGCGCATACGCAAGCCTTCAGCTTGCTTCGCGCGTATCGGGCGGTTATACCATAACCTTGAGGTTATGGTATAACAAAATACCGAAAATTTTGTTTTACGGCGGTGATATTCTGAAAAGCTTTTTTCATGCCGAAACCGAAAAGTACACCAAGCGCTTAAGGCACCTTATGCTTATCGTAACCGTGCCGATCCTGGCGGTCTGCACCTTTTGTACGGTCAATATAGTGATAAACCTCGGCGAGGAGATCTCCGCGATGTATCTGATAATCGCGGGGGCAAGCGTCGCGTCGGGGATGCTTACCGCGTTTATCGCGGCGTATTTTACCGATCGGATGATACGCCGGCACAGCAAATATACGTTTTTTGATTTTCTGCCCAAGGGTATGGTTTTCAGCGAGTACGCGGGAGAATTCACGCGCTACGGAGAGCGGATTATCCTGAGAAAGCTGTATTATATCCCTTTTGAAGCTCTTACAAGCGTTTCGAGAAACCCCAAGGTCGCTCCTCACAATATTGAATTCAAGGGAGAGATCCGCGGGTATCTTTTTGAGACCGACCGACTCGGCTATCATATTTTCGAGGACGGAGAGCTTGTTTTCGACAGCTTTGAATTGAACTTCGGGCTTTATGAAACTCTTTCGTCAGTCACCGTAAAAGACCGCTTCGGAAACACAAAGCTGCTTGAAAAAACCGTAAACTATTATTGGGAGAGATTTAAAAACGCGCCAAAGAAAAAGCCGTTCAACATAGCGGACTATGTAACTACCGTGAAAAAGCGCAGACCTAAAACCTCAAATCCCCTGCTCGAAGCTCCGAGTTATAACCGCGATTGGAAATAGCGGGACTTTTCCGCAGGCTGCGGAATTCATAGGAGGAAATATGTCGGAAAATCTGAAGAAACAGGCGTTTGATATTGTTAGGCAAAGAAATCTGTGCAGTTATATGAATGATACAAAGTGGAATGAGCTTCGCTGGGCAATGCTCAACGATATGCCTTTTCCGCCGCCTTACATAATTAAAACATTGTTTGATACGGAATGCAATGAAGAGAATTTTCAGAAAGACACATATTTCATCGGCGATTGGTATGAGGGATTTACATACAAAGAATATTTCAACGGCGGCTTCGCTATCGAATGGATAAAGATCCGCCCTCGTATGCTCAGACACAGAGGAAGGTTGGTTGCGCCTGAGCTTATTGACGAGAGTGCCGAATTTGAGGCTGTGCTGAGAAAATATAATATCCCGTATGAAAAGCAGAATGATGTTTACTGCATTTATGGATACAAATGATCTCTGAATTTTTATTTACAATTGCGGAATGCAAGTCTTGTTTAAAATTCCTGCAAAATTCCCTTATATTCGCGAAAACTTATTGACAACACGGCTCAAAAGTGATAAAATAGTTTTGATATTTATGAAGGCGGAATAAGTTTTTCCGCGAAAAATTAGCTTTTGGAGGATTTTTATGGAAATCAGGATCGAAAAAACGCAGGATCCCAAGGCAAAGCCCGAGGACGAAAGCAAGCTTGGCTTCGGTCATATTTTTACCGACCATATGTTCGTTATGAATTATGATACGGGAATGGGCTGGCATGACGCGAGGATCGTTCCGTACGGCGAGATCTCGCTGATGCCCGCGGCGATGTGCCTGCACTATGGGCAGGAGATATTTGAGGGACTTAAGGCTTACCGTACCGCGGACGGCTCTGTACAGCTATTCAGACCGCAGGAGAACTTCAAAAGAATGAACCTCTCCGCCGAAAGAATGGTTATCCCTCAGATAGACGAGGAATTTGTGCTGAACGCTCTGATGAAGCTTCTTGAGCTTGAAAAGGACTGGGTGCCTCATACGGACGGAGCGTCGCTGTACATTCGCCCGTTTATCTTCGCAACCGATCCGTATGTAGGTGTAAGACCCGCGGATCACTATCTGTTTATGATAATCCTGTCGCCGTCGGGCGCTTACTATTCCACCGGACTTAACCCCGTAAAGATCTATGTTGAGGAAAAGTATGTCCGCGCGGTGAGAGGCGGCAC
>JAFLUF010000046.1 GCA_022508925.1 Oscillospiraceae bacterium
GACGTTGGCGCATTATCCGCCTGCGGCGGAAAACGCTGCGGAGCCCCCGCACCCCTCTCCCCCCTCGGGGGAGAACCATGACTATACACATTATAATAAATAAAGTACACTTTGTCAATCTTTGTTCGTTTCTGTCTTGAAATTATCGCAAATATATGCTATAATAAAAATAGTGTATTATTATTAAAAGATGATTGAGGAAGAAAATGGAATATTTCGACTTATACACCTACGACAGAAAGCCGCTGGGAAAAAAAGTCCAGCGCGGCGCGCCCATTCCTTTCGGGGAGTTTCACATTGTCGTACAGGTAATGACGATAAACTCAAAGGGAGAGATATTGCTTACACAGAGAGTTCCCGAAAAAACAAGCGGCGGAAAGTGGGAGTGCTCGGGCGGGTGCGCCATATCGGGGGAAAACTCTCGCGAGGCGGCGGCGAGAGAGCTGTTTGAGGAAACGGGCATTTCGGCGTCTCCCGACGAGCTTACGCTCGATTGGGCAATAACCACCGACAGTATGCTCAGGGATTTTTACATTGTCGTAAAGGATATGCCGCCGGAAAAGCTTAAATTGCAGTCGACAGAGGTGTGCGCGGCAAAGTGGGTGAGCTTTGAGCGCCTGTGCGAAATGTCGCAGAACGGACAGACCACCCGCACGGTAACGCGCTGGCTGAACAGCCGCAGAAACGAGCTTTTCAAAGCGGTTGAAAACGTTCGCCTGAAAGGACAAGCGTATAACAATGAGTAGTGTTTCGGACAACAAGACCGTATTGAAGATAAAAGCTCTCGCCGACAGCGCCGAATGCGGAGGAAACTCACGCGACGAGGTCTTCGCGCGCTGTTTTTTGGCGGCGCAGAAAACTCTCGGCATAACGCCGTTTGACGAGCAGATAGCCGCGGCGATCGCGCTTTCCGAGGGGAAACTTATCCAGATGCAGACGGGCGAGGGAAAGACCCTGTGCGCGGTGTTTGCCGCGTGCGCTCACGCGAAAAACGGCGGAGCTGCGCATATTTTTACCTTTAACGACTATCTCGCCGCACGCGACTGCGAGTGGATGAAGCCGATATATGACGAGCTTGGAGTGTCGGTCGGCGTTATAACCGAAAAGACCCCGCGCGGGGAGCGCAAAGAGCTGTATAAAAAACAGGTAGTTTACACCACCGCCAAAGAAGCGGGCTTTGATTATCTGAGGGATTTCACCGAGCTTGACCCGAACAAGATGTGTTTTCCCAAGCCCGACTTCGCTATCTTTGACGAAGCCGACAGCATTCTTATAGACGAGGCACGTATACCTCTCGTGATAGCGGGCGATGTTGCCGTAAAAGAGGACGGCTCGGTCGCTGAGATTTACGAAAAGCTGAGCGGATTTGACGAAGCGGATTTCGAGGTAGACGAGGAGACCAAAAACGTTTATCTCACAGATGAGGGCGCGGACAAGGCGGAGGAAGTTTTCGGGGTGCGCGGGATATACTCCGCGAACAACGCGGGGTTATTGGCGAAAATATGCGCGTGTTTAAAGGCAAGAGAGGTCCTCAGAGAGGACAAGGACTATATCGTAAAAGACAAAAAGATAGTGCTTGTGGACGAGTTTACGGGAAGGACCGCCCCGGGGCGCGTTTTCCCGGGAGAGCTTCAGGCGGCGGCGGAAGCCAAGCACGGGCTTAAGATAACCTCTCGCGGCAGGATAATCGGAAGCATCGCGCTGCAATATTTCGCGCGGCTTTACCCAAAGCTTGCGGGAATGACGGGCACTGCCGAAAGCGCAAGAGAAGAATTTGAAAAGTTTTACGGAATTACGGTAGAGGTAATTCCCACCCGTCTTCCGTGTAAGAGAATTGACAACCCGCTTGAACTGTACTTTGACCAAGCCGAAAAGCAAAAGGCGATAATCGCGGCGGTAAAGGACGCGGCGGACAAACAGCGCCCCGTGCTTGTCGGAACGGCGAGCATAGAGGAAAGCGAGGAGCTTTCCGAGGCGCTGCGCAAAGAGGGCGTGAGCTGTTCGGTATTAAACGCCAAGAACAACTCCGAAGAGGCAAAGATAATCGCGAACGCGGGAAAGCGCGGTGCCGTCACTATCTCCACCAACATGGCGGGACGCGGCGTTGATATAAAGCTCGGCGGTGAAGATAGTTCTGATAAAGACTTTGTGGTAAACGCGGGCGGATTGCTTGTAATAGCCACCTCGATGCGCGAAAGCGGGCGCATCACGCTTCAGCTCAGAGGGCGCGCGGGCAGACAGGGAGACGTGGGCGAAAGCAGATATTTCGCCTCTCTCGATGAAGACATCATGACCAAAAACAATCTCCGAAAGCTTTGCGGAAGACATTATCCAAGCGAAAAAACAAGCGGCGCGCTCACCGACAAAACGCTCCTTAAAGAAGCGGAGAGGATACAGCGTATCTCGGAGGGAGATACCTTTGACGAGCGCGTAAATCTCATGAAATACACCCTGATAGGCGAAAAGCACCGTGAGACGACCTTTGCGCGAAGAACCGCGCTGTTAAGCGGAGAATATCAGAGCGAAATGTGGAAAAAGAACGCCCCCGAATTATATGAAAGGGCTGTCCGAAAGTTCGGCGAGAAAGAGCTTAACGCGCTTGAAAATAAAATTCTCGCGGCGCTGCTGAATGAGTTTCACAGCGACTATCTTGACTACACCGCGTATCTCAGAGAGGGCATTCACCTCACGCAGATAGCGGGGAGAAATCCCGCGGAGGAATATAACATCGCCTGCGAGGAATATTATGAAAACGCGGCGCAGAGCATTCCCGAAAGAATGACCGAAAAGCTCGAAGAGGTTTTAAAGTGCGGAAATATCGCGGACTATAAGATAGAAACTCCCGAAAGGATCTACACCTATCTGCTCAATGACATGGCGGAGGAATTCAGGGTAAAGCCGCTTTTGCTGAACGTATTTTCCGAAGAGGACGAGCAGGAGCTGATAAAAGAAGACGAAGCCGAAGAGAAAAAGGGGTTTTTTAAAAAGCTGTTCGGGAAGAAATAATGCGTAATGCGTAATTCGTAATGCGTAATTGGGTTATAACTATTACGTACACGCCATGCGGTTTACGAGTTATGTCGCTCAAATCGCAAACCGAAAACGTAACGGGCGCGAAGAAATTACGCATTACGCATTACGAATTACGAATTACGAATTACGAATTTTAAAGATAAGGGGTGTCCGGGTTGTCTGTTACTGTTTGCGCTGTAGCAACGCCGATGGCTGTCGGCGGGATATCCGTTGTGAGGATATCGGGAGAACAGGCGCTTGAAATAGCCGGAAAGGTTTTCGTGCCTGTCGGGAAAAGCGTAGCCGAAATGAACGGGTACACCGCCGCCTACGGGAAAATATTTGACGGAGAAGAACGTCTGGACGACGGAGTTCTGCTGGTTTTCCGAGCGCCGCATTCGTATACCGGCGAGGACGTGTGCGAGATATCCTGTCATGGGGGAATTTACGTTACACAGCGGGTGCTCGGCGCCTGCATAAAAGCGGGCGCGAAACCTGCGGCGGCTGGAGAATTCACCAAGCGCGCATTGCTCAACGGAAAGCTGTCGCTTACCCAGGCGGAGGCGGTCGCGGATATGATCTCGGCGCAGGGAGCGCAGAGCCTGAACTGCTCTAACCTCATGCTTGAGGGCGGGCTTTACCGAAAAGCCGAGCGGATAAGCGAAAAGCTTATGGAAGTTTCGGCGCAGATCTCCGCGTGGATAGACTATCCCGACGACGACACTCCCGCTGTAACGGCTGAGTGGCTGACAGAAAAACTGACGGATATAAACGCGGACTTTTCCGCGCTTTTGGACAGCTACGACACGGGCAGAATGATACGCGAGGGGATATCCTGCGCGATAGTCGGAAAGCCTAACGTCGGAAAATCCACGCTGATGAACCTGCTTTCGGGAGAAGAACGCAGCATCGTAAGCTCTGTTGAGGGAACGACCCGCGACGTTGTGGAGGAAAGCGTAAACATCGGCGGCGCTGTGCTCAGGCTTTCGGACTGCGCGGGCATACGCGAGACCGACGACGAAGTCGAAAAGATAGGCGTCGGGATAATGCTCAAAAGGCTGAAAAACGCGGACGTTGTGCTTGCGGTATTTGACGGCTCGCGGGAGCTTTCCGAAGAGGACGAGCGTTTGTTTTCGCTTATCGCCGACAAGACCGTTATCCCCGTTGTGAATAAAAGCGACTTAGAGCAAAAGCTTGATATAGACGAACTTGAAAAACGGCTCGGGAAATGCGTTGTCATGTCGGCGAAAAACAGTGAGAGCGCGGAGCTTTTGGGAAAGGAAATAACCGAGCGGCTCGACCTCAAACGCTTTGACGCGGGCGCGGGCTTTATCGCAAACGAGCGTCAGCGCGCCTGTGTTATGCGAGCGAAAGCCGCCGCTGAAAACGCGCTTAGTGCCGTAATGGCGGGGATAACTCCCGACGCTGTCGGAGTGGAGCTTGAGCAGGCGCTCGACGCGGTCTTCGAGCTTTCGGGAAAACGCGCGTCGGAAGAAGTGATAGCGCAGGTGTTCGAGCGGTTTTGCGTAGGCAAATAGTTGTTAGAAATTAGAGATTAGAGATTAGTTTCGTTTTCAATAAGAGGCTACTCTGATTTTTACAAAATAAATAACTTACAAGGGTGAGGTTTATGGAGAAAAAACGTCCTGTAGGCAGACCAAAGGGAAGCACAGCGAAAAAGGCTAAGGCAAAAGCCGCCCGAATCGAGAGACAGGCGAGAGCCGCCGCGGAAAACGCCGCGGGGAATAAGCCCGCGTCGAAAACAGCGCAGGGAGATATCATCTTCGCGCTGGATATCGGCACGCATTCCGTTGTGGGAGTATTGGCGAAAAAGACAGGCGGCATCTGCGAGATAATAGATATGTACGAGCAGGTGCATGAGATGCGCTGTATGTCCGACGGTCAGATAGAGGATATAGCGGCTGTGGCCGAGGACATAAAAAAGGTAAAGTCCGTTCTTGAAGACAGAAACTCCGTTTTGCTCTCGCGCGCCTGTATCGCCGCGGCGGGACGCGCGCTCAAAACCGTAAGGGCTTCGTGGGAATACAGGCTCGAAAAGGATAAGCTGATAACAAACGAGGTATTAAAGACCACCGAGCTTGACGCCGTGCGCAGGACCTGCGCGGAGTATACCGCGAAAACGCAGATCTCGGAAAATGAACCTGCGGCGTTTTACTGCGTGGGACACAGCGTGGTATCTCTCACGCTGGACGGCTTTAAGGTGACAAAGCCCGAGGGTCACAGGGGAGAAAGGCTTACTACCGAGCTTATCGCGGCGTTTATGCCGTCGTATGTGGTGGAGAGTTTGTGCGCGGCAGTCGACGAGGCAAAGCTTGACGTTGCGAGCATAACGCTCGAGCCGATAGCCGCGATGAACGCCGTTATCCCCCAGGAGCTTCGTCTTATAAACCTCGCGCTGTGCGATATCGGCGCGGGAACCTCGGACGTTGCCGTGTCGCGCGACGGAAGCGTTGTGGCATACGGAATGGCGACTACCGCGGGCGACGAGGTAACGGAGGCTGTCATGAAAGAGCTTCTGGTAGATTTCAAGACCGCCGAGATGATAAAGACAAGCGGCGAGGACGAGATAACCTACACCGACGTATTGCTTAACGAGCACAAGATAAAGCGCGAAAAGGTGCTGGAGATAACCGCCGAAATGACCGAGGAGCTTGCCAAGGTGATAGCGGACGAGATAATCACGGCGAACATCACTCCCCCTCAGGCGGTGTTCCTTGTGGGCGGCTCGAGCAAGCTCGCGGGACTCGCGAAGCTTGTAAGCAAAGAGCTTGGCATTGACGAGACCCGCGTTATCGTCGGAAGAAAAGAGCTTTTCAGGCAGATAAAAGCACCCGAGGATATGGCGCTCGACGCAGAGCATACCACTCCTCTCGGAATTGCCGTAAGCAGCGGCGAGGGCGTGTCCTACGACTTTACTACCATCACCGTAAACGGAAAGCGCCTGCGCGCTCTCGATACAAACAGGATAACCGTTTTCGAGCTTCTGCCGCTTGCGAAGATAAAGCCCGAACAGCTTATGGCAGGCTCGGGAAAGTCGCTGACATTTACGCTTTCGGGTGAGAAGATAACCATTAGAGGAAAGACCTCTTCTCCCGCGGAGATAATCGTAAACGGCATAAGCGAGTCGCTCAACAGCGTTGTGACCAAGGGCGACGAGATTACGATAATCCCCGCGCAGAAGGGCGAGGACGCGACGGCGAAGCTGTCCGACTACATCGACATGAACAACGCGAAGTCCTTTACGATAACCGCCTTCGGCGAAAAGACCCGCGCGGGAATATTCGTGTTTATAAACGGCGCGCTTAAAAACGCCGACCGCTTTATCCACGAGGGCGATAACATCGAGATACAGGATCTGTCCACCGTTTCGGCTGTGGCGAAAAATCTCGGCATAGAAGAGGGCGAAAAGCTCTTGCTCAACGGCAGAGAAGCCGACGGCTCGGAGACTCTCAAAAGCGGGGATATCATTACATACGCCATGCCGTTTACCGAGGTAAAAGCGGTAAGTATGTCGGAAGACGGAGCCGAAGCTCCCGGAGAAAAACAGGACGAAAAGCCCGAAGAAAAACCGCAGGGTACGACCGTTATCGTAAACGGCATAACCTCGGTGTTCCCTCTGAGAGCGGACGGAAAACAGCCGATATTCCTCGATATAGCCACCGCCTTTTCGGACAATCCCACCGAGCTTCTTTCGCACGCCAACACCATCACCGTAAACGGAAAGATAGCAAGGCTTGACGAAGTGATATACGACGGAGACGTTATCGTTATAGAATAATTTTAGGAATTGATTTTATGAAAAGATTCAGCAAGGTTTTAGTTTCAATATTGTTGGCTGTCAGCCTTTGCGCCTGCTCGGAGATACCAACGCTTGACGTTGACAGCTCCGAGGGCGAAAGCTCCGTCACGGACACAAGCTCGTCCTCTTCGGCATTGTACGAGGAAAGCGCTCCCGCACAGTTTGAGGTGACCAAACAGGAGTTTGTCGTAAAGCTCAACGCCGAGGGCGCAGTGCTCAATAAAGCCGAGATACTCGAAGACGGCGCGTTTGACGGACGCGGCTATACGCGTCTCAACAAGGGCGCGTCGCTTACACACATCGTAAATACACAGACCGCCCAGCACTATCGCTTTGTGCTTGCCGCGCGCTCGGAAAAGGGCGCTTCGATAAGCATAAGCATTAAGGATAAGACCGAGGGAATGTTTTACGTTCCGCCGTCGGAAAAGGACGACAAAGGCAATATTTCGCGGGAGTTTGTCTACGCCGCGCTTGACTGCGTTTATCTCGCCAGGGGAAAAAACGTGTTTAAACTGAGCGTTGAAAACGGCTCGGTCGATATCGACTATATAATAATCGAAAACTCGGACGGCATCGACAGGTCGTACTACCGCACGGGCACCTCGGCGGAAAATCCTTTCGCGAGTATCGAGGTAGTGGGAGCTATGAAATATTTCTCGGATATCTACGGAGAATACTCGATGTCCGCGGTGAACGTTTCGGTCGGAACAAACGCCGAGATAGACGCGCTTTACGGCATAACGGGCAGATACCCGGCTATCCGCGGCTCCGAGCTTGCGTACGCGGTAGTTGACAATCCGGATAAACTCGAAAAGCTCGACAAGGATATAGAGCTTGCGGCAGAATACAGCGAAAACGGCGGGATAGTTTCCTACAAGTGGCACTGGTATTCTCCCAACAGGCATCGCTCGGTGAAAGCGGGAGCGTTTGACATGACGGGGCTGTTTGAGCAGGTAAACCTTGAAGAGCTTTATACGCACAGCGCCGCGGAGCTTGAACAGCTCAACAAAAGCGGATATCTCTCCACCGAGCTTTACTCGCTTATGACCGATATAGACAAGACCGCGGAATATCTTACGCGGCTGAAAGATAAGAAAGTCGTAACGCTTTTCGAGCCGCTGCCCAATCCCGATTCGGGTCTGTACTGGTGGGGAGACGACCCCGAAAGCTATAAAACGCTCTACGCGCTTATCTTTGACCGCCTTTGCAGATACCACCGCCTTTCAAACCTTATTTTCATCTATAACGGCGGGAGCATGGACTATTACCCCGGCTCGCAGTATTGCGACATTGTCGGGCAGAGCTTTTTCGAGAAGTCCGACTCGGCGTTTGCGGGAAGATTTTTCGCTGTGGCTGACGCGCTTCCCACGAAAAAGATGCTCGCTATTACTTCGCGCGACGTTATGACAAGCGCGGACAACATGGACCGCGACAACGCCCTCTGGCTTTTCAGCGCTGTTGAAAGCGGACCGTATCTCATCAACGAAAACGGCGTTTTCTCCACCGCCTATAATACCGCCGCCGACCTCAGGAAAAACTACAACTCCACCGTCATTCTCACAAGAGACGAGCTGCCCGATATAAGCAAGTATGCGGTATAGAAAAGTTATAAAAAACTAAACGCGCCCCAAACGGGGCGCGTTTCACCGTCTATCTAAATGTGTTTCTGCAATAAATCAGAAGCTGTCTTAAATAATATATTCTTCCAATTCTCCGTTGCCAAGGGTATAATCGAAAAATTCTTTATTTGTCATATCCCTGAAGTAGGTGTTGATAATACGGCAGACTCCGCCGTGGCAAATCAGCAGAACGCTCTTTTCTTTATAAATTTCTATAATCTCATCAAGAAAACCATAAACTCTATATGCCACCTGCATCATGGATTCCCCGTTCGGATACCTGTACGCGAATTGACTCTTATTATTCAGAAAATCTTCGTTTTTTCTGTCTGCACCCTCATAAATTCCGTAATTTTGCTCTATCAGTCTTTTGTCAATTTCCATAGGGATATTGCATATTTCTGATACTATATTGCTTGTTTGAACTGCTCTTTTGAGTGGGGATGATATTATCTTATCTATATTTTTTCCTCCTACCGCAAGGGCTAACGCTTTTGCTTGCTCTTTGCCCTTGTTTGTCAAATCAACATCAGTAATTCCGCAAACCTTATTTTGTTCGTTCAAAATCGTTTGTCCGTGTCTTGCAACATATAATATCATAATCTATAATCTGCCCCACATTTTTGATTTTCATTTAAATTCCGATTTATCTTATAAAACATAAAAGGGAACTTTAATACTCCGCGTACACCTCGTCTGTTTCTTCTATGTCGAAGTTTATTCCCTCGGGGTGGGCGTGGTCGGGCTTATCCTCGCCGCGGTAGAGCAGCTTCATGAAAATGGGCGACAGAACCGAGCTTGTAAGTATCAGCAGTATGACCGATGTGAAATACTGCGGCGACATCATGCCGACGGACAGTCCCTTTTGCGAAACGATAAGGGCAACCTCTCCGCGCGTCATCATGCCCACGCCGACCTTAAGCGAGTCGCGGCGGCTGAGCTTCCAGGCTCTCGCCATAAGCCCGCAGCCTATCACCTTTGCCGCCATCGCTACCACGGCGAACGCCAGCGAGAACCACAAAAGCTGAAGCGTAAACCCGTTGAACGAGGTTTTAAGCCCTATGCTCGCGAAGAACACGGGTCCAAAGAGCATATAGCTCGAAATGTCCATCTTACCGGCTATGTATTCCGCGTCGCGCAGGTTGCAGAGGATTATCCCCGCGACATAAGCGCCCGTGATGTCGGCGATGCCGAAGAACTCCTCGGCGCAGTACGCCATGATAAAGCACAGCGCCAGTCCGAAGATCGGTATTCTCCTGTGGTGGAACGAGCGCTTGTCAAGCAGCTTGAACAGGAAGTATATCCCCACTCCCACCACTATGCTGAATACAATAAACAGCACGGTCTTTATGACAACATCGAGCGGCTTTGCGTCAGCCGAGCGGAAGCCTATCACAAAGGTAAGTACGATAATTCCGATAACGTCGTCGATTATAGCCGAGCTTACGATGATAGTGCCTATTTTTCCCTTTAGGTGTCCAAGCTCGCGCAGGGTCTGAACGGTTATGCTGACGGAAGTCGCCGTCATTATCGTACCGATAAACACGCCCTTGAAAAACTCGTCCGAGCCGAACTCGGCAAACCCGAAAAACAGGCTGTACAAAAGCCACCCCAGCACCAGCGGCACGAAAACGCCCGCGCAGGCTATGGTAAGCGCCACGGGTCCCGTTTTCAGAAGTTCTCTCAGGTTTGTTTCAAGTCCCGCCGAAAACATCAGCAGTATAACGCCTATCTCAGCCATAATGAGGATAAAGTCGGTCTGCCCGACTATCCCCAGCACGGTAGGTCCTATAAGCAGTCCCGCGGCTATCTGCCCGACTACCTGCGGCGCTTTCAGCTTTTTCGCAAGCAGCCCGCACAATTTAGCCGCGACTATTATGATCGCAAGGTCTTTAAAGTACTCGAACGCTTCCATGTTAATACCTCTCTATTCAATGCGTAATTCGTAATGCGTAATGCGTAATGCGTAATTGCTTCGCGCCCGTTACGTTTTCGGCTGAGCTAAAACTCGTAATAATCTATGACTTCACTATCCGAAGGACGAAAGTCTTTCGGCTCGGAAAAATAATTACGCATTACGAATTACGAATTATCTTGACACGCCGCCGTATTTTTGATATAATTACATTAAGTTGACATACATCACAGAAAAGGTGGTAATATAAATTGCTCGAAAAAAACTACACAAATCCCGAAGGCATAGGACGCTTCAGCTTTTCCGAAAGCGGCGAATACCGCGCGCCCTATAAGGGCGAGGGAATAGGCGTGTTTTTCACTGTAATGGTCGCGCTGCTGTTGGAGGCGGCGTTGGTTATCTTCGCGCTTACTTTAATGCACGAATGGCTGGGGGAATATGAAGACGAAAACAGAGCCGCGATGTTTGTTTCCATGACCTCCGCCATAGTTATCGCGGTAGGCTCGATAATAATTTTCGGCGTAGCCGGTCTTATCACAGCCAATATTTACAGCGGAATGAACTGCAAATACTCCGCCACCGAGGACACGTTTGTAGCCATTGTCGGCGGCGATACGCACGTTATAAAATACACGCAGGTACAGTCGATAACCTTTTCGCCCAAGTATTTCTTAGGCAAGGTAAAGGGCTATGACGTCGATATAATGGTAAACAACAAGATAGAGCATTTTGGCGTGTCCTTTCGCGGACAGTATCAGTCGGAAAAGTCCACGCCGTTTTATATCATCAAAGAGCGACTCGAGATAATCGAGCGCCGCAGAGGCGACGAAATGGCGCTTTACGCACAGCAGAAGACAGGCGCGGATAAGCCCATAAGCCGTAACGAGATAGACCGCGCGCGCCTGAAAAAACAGCACGAAAGCGATATCTTCCCGCCCAATTCAAACAACAGCGGGACGGTGTCGGACGCGAATACAGCGCAGTCCGTGTCCACCATGGACAGCATCGCGCCGAAAGCGTCAAGACCGAAGCCTGCGGGAGCCGAAGCTCCTAAAGCCGAGGGAGCGGCTGTGGCAAGTATGCAGATGCCCGAGCTTAAAGCAAAGGCAAGCAGTGCGCCTTGGGCAAGTGGGAACGCCCAGCCCGTTCAGCCTGCCGAAAACGCTTCGGGTATGTCCGAAATAGCCCCGAAGAATAAGCTCCCGTCAAGCGAGCTTATCGCCGCCCAAAATCCCGATAATCCAGATAACGAGGAATTTGTCGGAGAGGTAAAGAGCCTTTCGGAAAACAACGACGATTATGAAGAAGCTGCGGATATTACGAATTACGCGGACTATGCCGACTTAGCGGACTTCGCGGACGTTGAGTCCGCGGTAGAAGCTGAAGCTGTCGACGACATTGACGACGCCGTAACGGACGACGCCGCGAGGTTTATAAAAAGCTCTGTAAAGCCCGATGATGAGATCAATGAAGCCGAAGAAGCCGAGGAAGTAAAAAAAACGAACGGTATGAACGGCGGCTGAAAAAACTCGCCGAGCGCGAGATAATCGGAAAGGGCGTAATTTACCGCGCCTACCCGAAAAAAACCGCCGTGCTTATGACGATACCGCTTGTGTTGGTCGGTGGTTTTCTGGCGTTTGCGCTGGTGGTACTGCTTATCACGATAATCCAATATCCGCCCACGATAGCGGTGTTGGTCATTCGAGAACCGCACTATGTTCTGCTGCTCGCGGCTTTGTATGTGTTTGAGGTCGTCCTGTTCAGATACATCATCAGAGGCTATGCCTGCGACTATACCGCCAACAGAGTTGAGTTTTGCATAACCCGAAAGGGCAGGACCGTTATGAACATTCTGTACAAGGACGCCGTAAGCGTAGAATACAGACCCATGAAATTCCTTTGGGCAGAGCAGGGCTTTCATGTTACGATAAAAATGAAAAGCTACTCGCTTTTTTTCGATTATGTGGTTCCGCGCGCCATGCGGTTTCACACGGATAATTTTCCGTTTGAGATAATCAATCGGGAGATCGTTCGCCGTGAGATAGGAGAAGAAAATGCCGTTTGATATTGATAAGCCCGTAAGCTCCAAGCTCGATATCGAAGACACAAACGTTTCCGATGTCATCTCGGGGGATTTTTCGTTTGATATGGGAGACGACGGGGAGATTTACCCGTCGCGCAACAGCAAGACAAAGTTTGTTCCGCCGACCTCGTCAGATAACACGGTGATAGATAACGTCGATATTCCGGATATTCCTGTCGCTCCGGTCGCACCGGACGTTCCGGTCGTTCCGGTCGCACCGGACGCTCCGGTTATGCCGACTATGCCGAGCGAGCAAATTACACCGACCATGCCGAGCATATCGAGCGACCCGAATAAGGTAAATCTCGAAAAGCCGAAGAAGGCGACGCAGATGCCCGCGGTGAGAGCGGATGCAAATCAGCCACCCGTTGTTCCGTGGAAGAGCACGGACGACTTAGCTCCGCGCGCGCAAAGCACGATAGACACGCCTTATTCGATAAACGCGCGGGAAAATAATCAGGGTCAGCCCCGCACCAAGGCGGAAAAGGCGCTTGACAGGCGGCTTTTGGGCAAAGGCACGATAAGACTCGCCATGTCCGATACAAAGAACATAGTACTTATGATAACCGCGGTCGCGACTACTCTTGCCGTGTGGTTCATAGCAAACAATCTCTTTTTAACGTGGTTCGCTGCCTCGAGCACGCGCACGCGCTCAAGGGCGACGGCTACGGTAATTGTTTTTGTTGTCGGTTTGTTTCTCTTTTTCTTCAACATGATAAGAAGCGGCGAGCACTGGAACTATGTCGCCTCGGGCAGGGAAATGATCTTTTCCCGCAAGGGCAGGGCGTCGGATATCATTTTCTACAAGGACGTCGTGTCCGTCGATTACCGCCCGTATAAGTTTCTGGGAATCATCGAAACCGGGTATACCGTAAACGTCCTCACCTACGGAAAGCGGTATGAGTTCCGCTATGTCTACCCCAACCTCGCGCATAAGATATCCTTTGAAAACACGCCCTTTGAGATAATAAGAAAGCAGATAGATCAGCTCGGGCTTAATAATGCATAAATTCTTTTTGGGGAAAAACCTTTCTGAAGAAAGGTTCTTTCCCCAAACCCCTTTTCCAAAGACTTTTTGTTTGGTTTAGCCCACTGCTTTTTCAAGGTACGCTAATTTTACGCATATACAGAACAGCTCCATCGCCTTTCTCAGGTCGTCGACCGACGGATAGGTCGGGGCTATTCTTATGTTGCTGTCATGCGGGTCGTTCTCGTAGGGATAGGTAGCTCCCGCGTTGGTCATTACAACTCCCGCTTCTTTCGCGAGCGCGACAATTCTTTTTGCCGTGCCCTCGGGCGCGTCAAACGAGATGAAATAGCCGCCCTTGGGATTTGTCCATTCGCCTATCCCAAGCGGCATAAGCTCCTTTTCGAGTATGTACTTTACCACCTCAAATTTCGGGCGGATAATCGCCGCGTGGGCTTTCATGTGCTTTTTTATTCCCTCAAAGTTTTTGAAATATTTCACATGACGAAGCTGGTTTAATTTGTCAAAGCCGATGGTCTGATACGCCATCTGGCTCTTGATGAGCGCGATGTTGTCCTTGGACGCGCAGATGACCGCAAGTCCGCCGCCCGGGAAAGATATCTTCGAGGTAGACGAAAACTCGAATACCATGTCGGGATTTCCCGCTTTCTCACACTCGCGGATAATATTTAATATCTGATCCTGGTCGTCATCGTAGAGATGATGAACGCTGTACGCGTTATCCCAGAAGATGCGGAAATCCTTTGCCTTGGGCTTAAGGTTCGCGAAGCGGCGCACCACCTCGTCCGAACACGATATCCCCAAGGGATTTGAATAGAGAGGAACGCACCACACGCCCTTTATCGTCTCGTCCTCGGCGACGAGCTTTTCTATCATGTCCATATCGGGTCCGTCCGCCTTGTAGGGCACGGTTATCATATCTATCCCGAGCGCCTGACACATCGCGAAATGTCTGTCATATCCGGGCGCGGGGCAGATGAATTTCACGCTGTCATACTTGCACCAGGGCTTTTCGCTGTGCAGCACGCCGAGCTGCATAGCTCTGATTATCGTATCGTACATTATCTGAAGCGAGGAGTTTCCGCCGACTATTACCTCGTCCTCGTTTACTCCGAGCATTTCCATGAAAAGCTCCTTTGCCTCGGGAATGCCGTCGAGAACTCCGTACGAGCGGCAGTCCGCACCGCTCTTTGACTTATAGTCGCCGTCAAGGCAGTGCAGGAGCATATTTATCGACAGGTCGAGCTGTTCGGGCGCGGGAACTCCCCTCGCCATGGTGAGCTTCAGCCCTTTGCTCTTGAATTCGTCATAAAGCTTTGATACCGTCTCTTTTTCGGCACTAAGCTGTTCTCTGGTCATTTCGCTGTACTTCATGATTGGTTCTCTCCTTAAATAAAGCATTTATGCTCTTAGTATATCACAACAGTATATGATTTGCAAGAGCTTTTTGAAATTCCTGCAAAAATTCGTTAAAATACGCAAAAATCCGCGGAAATTCTTTCTCCGCGGTTAAATTTTGCACAATTTCCTTGTCATTCTTCGGCAAAAGCCGCTTGCTTTTTCAATTAGCGCGGCTTTTTGTCATCGGCGGTAAAATCGGCTTGTAAATTTTAACTTATTATGCTATAATAAAAACACAAGTGTTTTTATTATAGGATCTCAATGCCCTCGCACATCCGCAAACCTTTGGTTTGCTGTGTGCGTATCGGGCAATTATAGCATAACCTTGCGGTTATGCTATAATAGAAGAACAAGCGCTGATACGGCTTTGTACTTGTGAGGTATGGGCAGATGAAAAAATTTGTTTGCGAAAACTGCGGTGAAATTCTTACTAAATGGAGAACAGATATTGTATGCGAAAGCTGCGGCTATGTCAATGAACGTTTATACTACAAGGATAAAAAATCAAGAATTCTAAAAAGGCTTTTAATAGTTTTATCCGTGATTTTAGTAATTGTCGGGCTGTGCGTATGGGATATCGAAATTGACCCGCCCGCGTTCTGGAGAACAGAGCGTATTCAGGATAAACGTGCGATACTTGCTTATGTAACAGAAAAGTATCCCGACGCGGTTCAGACCGGACGCGGAAAATTTCCTCTTCCGAAGCCGGCGGCACCTCATCAAGCGAGTATAATGTATTTTTCCCTTGACGGCATAGACTTTCATATTAGCGCGGAATATGGAAAGGTTGTTGAAGATGTATATAGCAAACGCCGTGCTGAATCTCAATTTAACGCGATAATTCAAGATAAATTCCTTAAGCCAAGGGGAATAGATGCAGAAGTACGTTATTATTTTTCCGGTGATTATGATGTTTACCCTTATACAGAATGGGTGGGAATAACACTGAAGGTTTGTAATCAAGGCAGGTCGCCGCAGGAAGTGGGCTGGCTGTATGATTTTTATAATTTCTGGAAAGAGGAAGGCGAATTCCTATCCGGATATGGTGTAACGATTGAAATATGGGAATACATTCCACCAAAAGGCAGAAAAATGGGTGAGTGGAAATTGTGGTATTCATTGTATTACGCCGACATCACAAAAGATGGTAAGCCGGTGATTTATTCAACAGAAGAAGCGTTTTATAATGCCTTTGAATTAGGATATAGTTAATAAATTTATAGATTTCAGATGTTTGTGCTAAAGTAAAATGACAAGCGCTGATACGGCTTTGTACTTGTGAGGTATGGGCAGATGAAAAATGTTTGCAAAAATTGCGGTGAAATTCTTCCTAAATGGAGAAAAGATATTGTCTGCGAAAGATGCGGCTATATCAATGAGCATCTATACTATAAGGATAAAAAATTAAGAATTCTTAAAAGAGTTTTAACATTTTTATCCGTGATTTTCGTAATTGTCGGCACCTTGGTTGTTTGTGATAAGGCAATGCTGTATCCGTGGCAGAGTCATACGCGCAGCAACCGCAAAGCGATGCTTGAGTATGCCCATAAGAATTATCCCGAAGCGAAGATCGTTAAAGAAAATTACCCCAGCTTGAAATTTAACGTGACAGCTCAACCGCATGATGTGATTTGGTTTGAACTTGACGGCGTGGAGTTTTTCATATCGGCAAGAGACGGGAAAGTATCCGATGACAGATATGGCGTTGCTTTGATGGAAAAGGCAGTCCGTGAAGATTATCTGAACGATTTCTTTGTACAGCGAGGGCTGTCATATCGTGTGGGTATTACTTTTTATGATCGTATTCCGCTCCCAACGGAACAAGTTATTGACCCGAAAAACCTTACCGAAACGATAAGCCTTGATATTGTGCTGGAATATGAGGAGGATAAGCAGACCCCGCGGGATTTTGACTGGTTCTATGATTTTTATTGTTACTGGAAAGAGAAATGCCCGACAGGAAAATTTTCTATACGTTTTTGTTATAAAATAAAAAGAGGTGCTTTTTATTCAATGTACTGTGATTCGGGCTCCGAATTTGACAGTGAGGACGATTTTTATAACCAATTTAAATATATAACATGAATCGGTCAATTTGAAAAAGTTGGAACAAGTCGGAAATATCAGGTGAAAATATGAAAAGGTTTACTGTGAAAACGATCTGCAAAAACTGCGTAAAAGAGATTGACGCATCGGCGGCTTTTTGCACCTATTGCGGCGCGATACAAAAAAAGCGGAGGAGATCGTTTCGTAACAATACGCTGATCGCGTTGGGCGTGATGGCGGCGTTCGCTCTGATCATCGTTATTCTTAACGCGAATTTTCTGCTCCCATGGCAGAGGTGGGCGAGAATAAATCAAAGCGTGATTCGCGAGTATGCTTCTGAAAATTATCCGAATGCCAAGGAATTATACGGACGGTACGGTTCGGCTGCATTTTTTAAGTGGAATGATTACACAGATGCCATATATTTTGAACAAGACGGATTAGAATTTTCAATCATTGCGGAATATGGCGATATTATTTTGGATAATTTCACCAGATCGCGAGCTGAAGCTCAATTTAATGCTATTATCAAAGATGAATTTTTAAAACCAAGAGGGCTTGATACAGAAATAAGATACCTTTTTTTCGGCGATTTTAATATCTATCCCTATACAGAGGGATTAGGCATAACATTAAAAGTTATAAATCAAGGCAGGTCACCGCAGGAAGTAGGTTGGCTGTATGATTTTTATAAATTCTGGAAAGATAAAGGGAATTCTTTATCCAGTTATATCGTAACGATTGAAATATGGGAATACAATAAAAGTGCTGATTGGAAATTGTGGTATTATTTGAATTATTCCAGCCACAAAAGAGATGGCGAACCGTTGGTTTTTTCAACAGAAGAAGAGTTCTATAATGCTTTTGAATTAAGATATAGTTAATAAATTTATAGATTTCAGATGTTTATGCTATAATAAATCATAGCCAATCTGTTTGAGAGAAAGAGGAATTTATGAACACAAAAACAATTGCCGAAAACCGTCAGGCTCGGCACGAATATTTTATACTCGAAAGCTACGAGGCGGGGATTGAGCTGTTCGGAACGGAAGTAAAATCCATTCGCTCGGGCGGAGTGAATTTAAAGGACTCGTGGATATCCGTGGACGGCGGCGAGATGTTTATCCGCGGAATGCACATAGCGCCTTACGAAAAAGGCAACATCTTCAACCGCGACCCCTACCGCACACGCAGGCTCTTAATGCACAAAAAAGAGATATTAAAGCTCTACGGGCAGGTAAAGCAGGGCGGCTACACGCTTATCCCTATTTCGATGTACTTCAAGGACAGCAGAGTTAAAATTCAGGTGGGCTTATGCAAGGGCAAACAGCTCCACGACAAGCGCGCCTCCGCCGCCAAGCGCGACGCAGCGAGGGAGATAGACCGCGCGATGAAAGAGCGCAATCGCTGAAATGTTTTTGGTTTGACTATAAGCGCTCTTTGCCGAGGATTGTCATTCCTCGGCAAAGCCGAGAAATGACAATGTGGGGAAAACTCTTGTTTTCCCCACACCCTTTAGCGTCTTTTTTTGGCGTGACTGAGGGAAAACTTTCTGTAGAAAGTTTTCCCTCAGACTCCCTTTCAAAGACTT
>JAFLUF010000047.1 GCA_022508925.1 Oscillospiraceae bacterium
TTCTCATCATTCCGCGTTCTACTATCATATCCACAAATCCGCAGTCCTGCTGAAACTCAGCCGACTGAAAATCATCCGGCAGGCGCTGGCGGATAGTACTCTCTATAACTCTTCTGCCCGCAAAGCCTATAAGCACCTTCGGCTCTGCTATCGTAATATCGCCCAAGCTCGCGAATGAAGCCGTAACGCCGCCGGTCGTCGGATCGGTCATGACCGCGATATATAAGCCGCCCGCGTCGCTGTGGAGCTTTACCGCGCCGCTTGTCTTAGCCATCTGCATAAGCGACACGATGCCCTCCTGCATACGCGCTCCGCCTGAGGCGGTAAACATGATCACGGGCAGTCCTTTCTTTTCGGCATACTCAAAGGCGCGTGTGATCTTCTCTCCCACAACGCTTCCCATACTCGCCATCATAAAATGGCTGTCCATTATGCCTATAACACAGCGATATCCGCGTATGGTGCATTCGCCGGTAACTATCGCTTCGTTTGTCTGGCATTCCTCAATGCACTTTTGCACCTTTTCCTCATACTTCGGATAGCCTATAGGATTAAGCGAGCGCAGATTTTCGTCAAACGGCACGAAACTTCCCTCGTCCGCGGTAAACTCAAGGCGCTCCTGCCAAGTAAGCCGCGCGTGATAATTACATTTCGGGCAGACTTTTTTGTTGTTTACAAACTCGTCGTTGTAGAAAACTCCCGAACAGCGCGGGCATTTGAACAGCAGGTCCTGCGGTATCTCAACGTCGCTCCCCTTTTTGTCGGCTGAGCTGTGGCTGTCGTCGGTAAAACGCGACTTTACTACCTTGAACAGTTCTTCGATGTCCATTCGGCTCACTCCTTCATAATGTCAACGCGGTTTAAAAATCCGTTGTCGAAATTTCCGCGGACAAAATCTTCGTTTTTCAAAAGCGCGAGCTGAAAATCAATATTTGTTTCAACTCCGTCGATAACAAACTCCGCTAATGCCACTCTTGCTTTCATTATCGCTTCTTCGCGGTCTTGTCCCTTTACAATAAGCTTTGCTATCATGCTGTCGTAAAACGGCGGTATCTCATAGCCCGCGTAGACCGCGCTGTCTATTCTTACGTTAAATCCGCCCGGCGCGTGGATAGACCTTACGAGTCCGGGACAGGGCTGGAAGTTTCTGCGGGGATTCTCAGCGTTTACTCGGCATTCTATCGCGTGTCCGCTTATTTTGACGTCGTTTTGCGTAAACCACAGCTTTTCGCCCGCGGCAATACGTATCTGCGCTTTTACGAGGTCGATGCCCGTGACAAACTCGGTTACGGGATGTTCTACCTGAATACGCGTGTTCATCTCCATAAAGTAGAAGTTTCTGTCCTTATCGACAAGAAACTCTATCGTTCCGGCGTTTCTGTAGCCGCTTACCTTTGCGGCGCTCACCGCCGCCTCGCCCATTTTGCGGCGAAGCTCGTCGGTCATAATAGGACTGGGACTTTCCTCCAGTACCTTCTGATTGCGGCGCTGTAAAGAGCAGTCGCGCTCTCCCAGATGAACGACGTTTCCGAAATTGTCCGCAAGCAGTTGGATCTCGATATGCCGCGGATTTACGACAAATTTCTCGATATAAAGCCCGCCGTTTCCAAAGCAGGCCTCCGCCTCGGCGCTTGCGGAAAGGAAGTTGGTCTCGAGGGCGTTTTTGTTTTCTACAAGGCGTATTCCTCTTCCGCCGCCGCCGGCAGTCGCCTTTACCATTACGGGATAACCGATCTTGTCGCAAACCTCGTATGCCTCTTCAAGCGAGGTCACGATCCCGTCCGAGCCGGGAATAACGGGCACTCCCGCGTCTATCATCGTTTTACGGGCGTTCGCCTTGTCGCCCATTTCGTCCATTACTTGCGGGGGAGGACCTATAAAGGTTATCCCGCACTTTTCGCAAAGCCGCGCGAAATCCGCGTTTTCGGACAGAAATCCGAAGCCCGGATGTATGGCGTTTGCGCCCGTAGCCTCACAGGCGGCGATAATAGCCTTTGTGTTGAGATAGCTGTCCTTCGACTGCGCGGGGCCGATACAGACCGCCTCGTCCGCTATCTGCGCGTGGAGCGCGAATTTATCCGCGGTAGAATACACCGCGACGGTTTTTATCCCAAGCTCGCGGCAGGCTCTCATAATGCGAATGGCTATCTCGCCGCGGTTGGCAATAAGAATTTTGTTAAACATTTTTCACGTCCTTAGTTTACATCTCTCGGGAACACAATCAAATAAACGTTTTATGCACTCCATAGTCGTTCTTCCCATCGGAGAATACCCTTCATTCAAAAGGATTCCCTCCGATTCAAGATAAACGTCACCTATCATAAATCTATGTCCGACTTTTATTGCATTTTTATAAAGCCTGTTCCCGATACACTGGATTTCTTTATTAAAATCATGATATCCCTCGATAAGAGTTTTCAAATCGAAAAATTCAACTTCGACATAATCATCATCAAAATAAAAATGCAGTCCGTTGAATTCGGCGATAAAATCAAGCTGTATTTGTGTAAGTTCAATTCCTTTTTCGTGAAACGCTTTATAAACCGAAGAAACATCATCCGTTCTGCCCTTATACCAGCCCGCTGCGGTTAAAAAATCATATATTCTTTTGCCGATAATGGGGTGATAATCATATTCAACGTTCGCGATATAATCGAAGAATTTTTCTAACGAATCGGCAATCAAGCGGTGTTGGTCGTTATAAAACTCTCCTTTTTCAGAAATGAAAATGTATTCAATTGTGCCTGCTGAATTTTCAATTGCTGCAGCAGACGCGACTACGCTTCCTATATCTTTCCAAAAGCTTACACTTTCGCATGGTTGTTCAATATATATCACATTTTTCAAACTGCTTAATTCAAGAAATCTTAAGTCAAAATAAAGCACATCTACCGAATATTTTTCGGTTCTCCAAAGCTCGAAAAACCCGATACTTTGATAATATTCAAGCATTTTTCGAGAATCAAACGGTTGGGGATATAATTGATGCAGCTTTTTGTCAAGCTTATCAAGATTGTATTCGGATCTAAAACCGTATTTAATTTCCTTTGAAGCAAATTCAAGAAAATCTTGCTTTGTTATAAAATCACCCCATTTAAGTAGAATTTCAAAATTCTCACTTGGCGGCACACTACGCTTTGCTACCGTTTAGCCGTCAAGTGAGATTCGCAGTAAATTTTTGAAATTCACGCTCGACTATTACGTTGTTGTGGGCGGATTTATTTAAATGGAAATTTCAAAACTACGTGTTGCGCTATCTAAGCGGCACGTATGAGCTGCGCTCATACGCGCCGCTTATTTTTGAAATTTCGCGCTCAGCTATCACGTGGTTGTAGCGGTTTAATATTCGGTTATAACGTTGTCTTGGGAGGAGTTATTCAAATATAAATTACTCCGCCTTAGGGTCGGAAACAGCAAACGATATCTCGGCGGTAACGACCTTTTTTCCGTTTACCTTGGCAGTCGCTTTGCCAAAGCCTATCGGACCCTTTTTCTCGGTCATTTCCACCGACAGCTCGAGCGTGTCTCCCGGAAGCACCTGTCCGCGAAAACGCGCCTTGTCAATGCCCGCGAAAAACGCTATCTTGCCCTTGTTTTCGGGCAGCGCCAGCGCGCATACGGCTCCCGCCTGCGCCAGCATCTCTATCATCAATACTCCGGGGGTCACGGGCTGTCCGGGGAAATGCCCCTTAAACCAGTATTCGTCGGGTTTGAGATATTTCTTCGCCGTTACTTTCACGCCCGGTTCAAGCTCGGTCACTTCATCGATAAGCAAAAATGGGTCGCGGTGGGGAATTATTTCCTTTATCTGTTCTAAATTAAGCGTCATATTACTCGATCCTCATTATCTTCTGGTCAAATTCTACCGTATCGCCGTTGTTTACATATATCTCGGCAACTCTTCCCGAAAACTCGCTTGTTACCTCGTTCATAAGCTTCATGCTCTCGATTATGCATACAACGTCGCCCTCTTTTATTGTGTCGCCTACGCGTACAAACGGCGGTTTTTCGGGCGCGGGGGAGGTGTAGAAGGTGCCGATTATCTTCGACCTTATGATATTGCCGGACTCGTTTTCCACAGCAGGAGCCGCGGACGCGCCCGCGGCAGGCTGCGAAGCCATCTGCGGCATCTGTCCCATAGGCGCCGCAACAGGAGCTATCGGCATTATCGGAGGCATATGCGGCGGCATTCCGCCTTTATGAGGTCTGCCTTCTATAACTATATCCATGTCCTCGGTGCTTATTTTTATTCTTGAAAGCTCGTTGTCCTTTACGATCTTTGCGAGAGCCTCGATACATTCCACCGTATCCTGAATGGGGGTCTGCTCTTTATCCTTTATGCTCATTTCTGTTCTCCTTAATTTATTGATCAACTGACGTTATTCCACAGGAACCAAACAAATACAGCCGTTATGACCGCCAAAACCGAGGGAGTTGCTGAGGGCGGCGGTTATTTTTAACTCCCGCGCGCCTTCGGTCACATAATCAAGATCGCATTCGGGGTCGGGAACTTTATATCCAAGCGTCTGGTGTACTTTTCCGTACTTTATAGAAAGCGCCGTAACGATTGCCTCTACGCCGCCCGCGGCGCCCAGAAGATGTCCTGTCATGGACTTTGTGGAGTTTACCGCGATATTCTTTGCGTGCTCACCGAACGCAAGCTTTATCGCCTTTGTTTCGGTAAGGTCGTTCATGTGGGTAGAAGTGCCGTGAGCGTTGATATAGTTTACCTGCTCGGGAGAAATTCCCGCTTCCTGTACGGCAAGCTCCATTGCCTTTGCTCCGCCCAAGCCGTCGGGGTCGGGGCTTGTTTCGTGATAAGCGTCGCAGGTAGAGCCATAGCCGCTTATCTCGGCGTAGATATTCGCGCCGCGCGCTTTGGCGTGCTCGTATTCTTCAAGAATGAGTATCCCACAGCCGTCAGCCAGAACAAAACCGCTTCTCTCCGCGTCAAACGGAACAGACGCGCGGTCTACGTCGGTCGAGCGGGTAATTGCCTTCATATTGTTAAACGCCGCATAGCAGAAACCGATGTCCGAGTGCTCGGTGCCGCCGGTCACTGCCGCGTCGAGATAACCGTTCTTTATCGCGCGGAACGCCTCGCCTATCGACTGCGTTCCCGAGGCGCAGGCTGTCGTCACGCAGAAATTCGAGCCTTTAAAGCCGTTTCTTATCGCAACCGTGCCCGCCGCCATATTTCCTATCATCTTTGTAATGGTAAACACCGAAACTCTGCCGCTGCCCTTTGAGCGATACGTCGCCATTTCGTCCTCGGTGGTGTAGATACCGCCTATTCCGCTTCCGATGATACAGCCGACTCTGAACGGGTCGAGGTCCTTGAAATCCGTTCCCGCGTCTTTAAGCGCCATATCCGCGCAGTAAACGGCGTATTGTGTTATGACGTCGTTTCTGCGGATCTCCTTTTTATCGAAAAGCGCGGAGGGATCAAAATTTTTTACCCTTGCGACAACGTTTTTCTCTTCGGAGTTTTCCTCTGGAAACCAAGGCTCAAGCGTAAAACCGTGCTTTCCCGCCAAAAGGTTTTCCCACAGCTCTTTCGGGGAATTTCCGCAGGGCGAAACGCATCCCATGCCCGTTATTACTACTCGTCTGTTCATATATCCTCCATTGCGCCGATTTCTACTGCTTACTGTTATTGTCAACTGTCAACTACATACTGAGTCCGCCGCTTATCTCGATTATCTGTCCCGTTACATAGGACGAATCGTCCGAGCACAAAAACGCGACGACGCTTGCTATTTCCTCGGGCTGTCCGTAACGCTTCATGGCTATCTGCTCTAATATCGCGTTTTTCTGCTCTTCGGTCAGCTTGTCGGTCATGGGTGTTTGTATAAATCCGGGAGCTACGGCGTTTACGCGTATCCCGCGCGAGCCAAGCTCTTTTGCGGCGGTTTTTGTCATCGCTATAACAGCGCCCTTAGACGCGGAATAATTCATCTGTCCGGGATTTCCGTAAAGTCCCGCGACTGAGGCGAGATTTACTATGCTTCCGCTTTTCTGACGGAGCATTACACCCCCGCAGAGCTTTGTCATATTGAATACCGACTTCTGGTTTATTCGGATAACCGTGTCATAGGTCTCCTCGGTCATTCTCAGAAGCAGACCGTCGCGGGTTATCCCCGCGTTATTTACAAGAACGTCTATCGTCCCGAATTCTTCTTTTACTTTTTTTACAAGCTCCTCACACTGAGCGTAGTCCGAAACATCAGCCGCGTAAACGCTCGCCTTTACTCCGAGAGCCCTGCATTCCTCGGCGGTCTGCCGGCCGGCCTCTTCGTTAAGCTCGTTTACGACAATGTCAAACCCGTCCTTTGCGAGACGCTTTGCTATCGCCGCGCCTATTCCTCTTCCCGAACCTGTGATAATAGCTGTTTTGCTCATACAATATCCTTTCGTTTGTCTGAAAACATTTATGTGTCCATAATTATCGAGCCGTATGTAAGTCCCGCGCCGAATCCCACGAGACACAGCTTCATTCCGCTTTTGAGCCTGCCGCTCTTGAAAAGCTCGTCAATTCCGACAGGAATGCACGCGCTCGAAACGTTTCCCATATATTCTATGTTTGTAAAGACCTTGTCCTCGGAAATACCTAAAAGCTCGGTCGCCTTTGCGATTATGCGCAGGTTTGCCTGATGAGGAATTACCAGATCAAGCTCGGAGGGAGATACGCCGCTTTTCTTTGAAACGTGCGTGACCGCGTCCGCCATCGCGTTTACGGCAAATTTATATACCGCCCTTCCGTCCTGATACAGGCAGTTTTTCTTCGCAAAAGTGTCAAAGCGGTTTTCGTAAAACTCGTCCTCGCCTTTGTAGAACGGGCAGTTGCTCTGATAGTTTACCTTGCAGTAAAGCGCCTCAAACTCGTCGCCCTCGGCGCCCATAAACGAACTGAACTGTCCGTCGCTTTTCGTAACAATGACAGCACCCGCCGCGTCGCCGAACAGAATGCAGTTTGCGCGGTCGGTGTAGTCCTGCTGGGCGGAAAGCTTTTCACTGGCTACGATAAGTATCGTCTTATACTTATCGGTCTCAAGGTATTTCTGCGCGATATCCATGGCGGTGATAAAGCCCGTGCAGGCGCTGTTTATGTCAAAGCAGGACGCGTTTACCGCTCCTATGTGCTTTTGTATGAGGCAGGACATGGCGGGATAGAAGAAATCGGGAGTGCAGGTCGAAACGATTATAAGATCTATCTTGTCTGCGGAGATGCCCGCCGACCTCAGAGCGTCCTTTGCCGCCTCCGTGCCCATATAATAATTCGGCTTGTCCACCGCGAGCTGGCGTTTTTTGATACCCGTGCGCGGAAATATCCACTCGTCTGAGGTGTCAAGAATTTCCGAAAATTTGTCGTTGTCGGCGACAAAATCGGGAACGAAGCTGCCTGTTCCCAAAAACTGCATTCCGCTCATAAAAAACTCCTTGATTTTATTTCGAAAATAATGTATAATACTATTTGGTAGTTTGTACCGGATAAAATTACCTTAAGCGTTAAAATTCAATATACAATAATTATTATAACCCGTTTTGGATAATTTGTCAAGTAGATGTTGGAAAATAGAGGCGAGGGATTTGGGATTTTTTTCTTGATAGGGTCGTTTTTTCTCATTTTGCGCCTTTTATGTTTAGTTATTTAATGATCTTTCGTCGGCGTCAGTAAACGCGGCGTAATAAAAAATACGGAGGTATAACTTATGAAAACAGTGTTTTTGTTCTCGGGACAGGGTTCTCAATATCCGCAGATGGGGCTGGAGCTTGCGGAAAGGTATTCCGGCTCGGCAAAGATCTTGGAATGCGGCTCGGACATTATGGGGCTTGATCTGAAGGACAAGCTCGCGAATGCTTCCGCCGAGGAGCTTTCGCAGACGCGTCTTTCACAGCCGGCTATCTTTACCGTTTCGCTGCTCGCGCTTAATGCCGCGCGTGAAAACGGGATAGACAACTGCGCGGTCGCGGGGCATTCGCTCGGAGAATACGCGGCGATGTACGCGTCGAACGTTCTTTCAATGGAAGACGCGTTCAAAGCGATAAAGCTGAGAAGCGAGGCGATGGCTAAAGCCGCCGAAAATCAGAAGGGCGCGATGGCGGCGATAATCGGCTGTACAAACGAGGAGATAGAGCAGGTGATTTCGGGCCTCGGCGGCTTTGCGGCTCCCGCCAATTACAATTCTCCCGTTCAGACGGTAATTGCCGGAGAAGAGGCGGCTGTCGACGAGGCGATTGCTAAGTTCGGCGAAATGGGAAAGCGCTCGGTAAAGCTCGCGGTCTCGGCGGCGTTCCATACTAAGCTTATGAAGCCCGCCGCGGACGAGTTTAAAGCAAGCATTTCCGGATTTGCGTTCTCCGCGCCGAATTGCGCTTATTATTCCAATCTTTACGGAAACAAGCTTGACACTCTGCCGGATATGCCCGAATATCTTGCGGCACACATCTGTTCACCCGTAAAATTTGTTGACGAGCTTAACGCAATGCAGGCAGACGGGATAGACACATTTATAGAGCTCGGACCGAACAAAGTGCTTTCGGGTCTTGTAAGAAAAACGCTTAAGGGCGTTACGAACGTAAATATAGAAAACAACGAGACAATGGAAAAGGCGCTTGCGGCGCTTAAAGGATAAGATGTTGAAAGGAAATTTGCAGTTATGAGGAAATTTTGTCTTATAGGACATCCGCTCGGCCATTCGCTCTCTCCGCAGATACACAAGAAACTGTTTGAGCTTTCGGGAGTCGAGGCTGAATATACGCTTAACGACATCGCTCCGGAGGAGCTTTCGCAAAAGTACGGCTTTCTTGACGAGTTTGAGGGATTTAACATAACTATCCCGCATAAGATAGCGGTTATCGACTACTGTAAGGAGCTTTCCGAGGGGGCGGCGCGCTATCACTCGGTAAACTGTATAAGAGGAAAAGACAAAACGGGCTTTAACACCGACGCGGTAGGATTTACAAAGTCTATCGAAACGCTCGGCGCAAGCCTGAATTCCCGCGTTACGGTAATAGGCTGCGGCGGAGTAGGGCGAATGATATGCATAGAGGCTGTGTGTCAGGGCGCGGAGCTTACTGTCGCCGCGCTTGAAAGCGATGTTCCTCTCGCGGAGAAGGTCGTTGAGGAAATAAAACAGATAAACAGCTCGGCAAATGTAAAAATCGAGGTGATAAAAAACGGTGCTCTCGAAAATTCCGACGGCGGCGACCTGCTGATAAACGCGACGCCCGTGGGAATGTTCCCGAAAATAGAGGGTATGCCGTGTACGGAAGAGGTCGTGCAAAAGTTCAGCGCGGTTTTCGACGTTATCTACAACCCCAGGGAAACGAGGCTTTTAGCCGCCGCGAGAAAGCTCGGAAAGAAAGCCATGGGCGGAATGGCGATGCTTGTGCTTCAGGCGGTGGCGGCGCATGAGATATGGTATGGCGCTAAGTTTGAGAAGAGCGACATCGACAGGCTCATCTCGGACATGGAGAATGCGATATGAGCGTATATCTGTGCGGATTTATGGGCTGCGGGAAAAGCCATATAGGGAGAATGGTGGCGCAAAAGCTTGGAATGAAGATTATCGACCTTGACAAGTATATCGTTGAAGCCGAGAAAATGACTATCCCCGAGATCTTCGAGCGCTTTGGAGAGCCGCATTTCCGGGCTCTCGAGGCGAAATATATCAGGGAGCTTTCAAACGGGTATGTCGTAGCGACAGGCGGCGGGGCGCTTTTAAACGATGAAACGGCAAAATTCGCGAGAGAAAGCGGGATATCGGTGTATATCAACACCTCGTTTGAGACTTGTTATCTTCGCATAAAGGGCGACAAAAACCGCCCGCTTGTGATGAAAAACACACCCGAACAGCTCGAGGAGCTGTACAACACGCGCGCTCCGATATATCGAAAAAACAGCACCTTTATGGTAAACGGAAACACGCGAGATTATATAATCGCCGAGGAAATAGCAAAGCTCGCGCGGTTTTCGTCAGCTGACAGTGAAAAGTAAACAATATTTCCCGAAAACAAAACACATGAGGAAAGCAGAATGGTAATCAAAAACATCAGGATAATCACAATGACCGGAGAAAACATCGAAAACGGCTTTGTGAGATTTAACGAGGTCTTCACCGAGATAGGCGAAATGAGAGCTTATGTAAAAACCGACGACGAGGAGCTTGACGGGACGGGAAAAACGCTGTATCCGGGATTTATAGACGCGCACTGTCATCTTGGAATGTGGAACGACGCGCTGTGTTTTGAGGGCGACGACGGAAACGAGGATACCGACCCGACTACTCCACACCTTCGCGCGATAGACAGTATAAACGCCATGGACAGATGCTTTGAGGACGCGGCTATGGCAGGGGTCACCTGCGTATGCACCGGCGCGGGGAGCGCAAATCCCATCGGCGGGAGCCTCGCGGTCATAAAGACCTTCGGTTCTAAACGCGTGGACAAGCTGGCAGTAAAAAGCCCGGCGGCGATAAAATTCGCCCTCGGCGAAAATCCGAAAAACACCTATAACGATCGTGACGAAGCGCCCGTAACGCGAATGGCTACCGCGGCGATAATCCGCGAGCAGCTCTCAAAGGCGCTGCGCTATAAAGAGGATATGGACGAGCATTTGCGGACAAAGGGTACGGACGATGAAGTTTCTAAGCCCGATTTCGACGCGAAATGCGAGGCGCTTATCCCGCTGTTTGACGCGAAAAAACCGCTGAAAGCCCACTTTCACTGTCACAGAGCGGACGATATTTTTACGGCTGTGCGGATAGCTAAGGAGTTTAAACTTGATTACGCGCTTATCCACTGCACGGACGGCGGAATTATCGCCGACGAGCTTTCGGAGGACAAGCCGAGGGTCGTTTTGGGTCCGATCTTCGGTGACAGGGGAAAGCCCGAGCTTAAAAACCACAGCATAACCACTCCCTCCGAAATGTATAAATACGGTATTGAATTTGCTATCTGCACCGACCATCCCGAAACGCCGATACAGTATCTTCCGCTTACGGCGGCGCTTGCCGTGAGGGGCGGACTTGACCGCGAAGAGGCGCTGAGGGCGATAACCGTAAACGCCGCGAAAATTCTCGGCGTTGAAAACAGAGTCGGTACAATTGAAACGGGAAAGGACGCGGATCTTGTCCTGTTTTCGGGAGATCCGCTCGATATAATGCAGACACCCGAGCTGGTATGCGTAAACGGGAAAATTGTCATTAACAAGCTGAGTTAAGGAGAATATTTATGCGTGAAATTAACGCCGGATTGATTACCGAAGAGATTGCGAGGCTTTGCGTTGAGGCTAATCTGCATCTGCCAAGCGGCATGAGAGAATGCATCGAAGCCGCGAAAGAGCGCGAGGAAAGCGAGCTTTGCAAAAGCGTTCTGGGGGATATCACGGACAACATAGACTGCGCGAAAGAGCTTTGTGTGCCTATCTGTCAGGATACGGGAATGGCGGTGGTCTTCGCCGAGATAGGTCAGGACGTCCATATAACGGGCGGCGGCTTTGAAGAAGCAGTAAATAAAGGCGTGGCAAAGGGCTATGTTGACGGAAAGCTCAGGCTTTCTATCGTGAAAGACCCGCTTATGCGCGAAAACACCAACGACAACACCCCCGCGCTTATACATACAAAAATCGTAAGCGGCGACAAAATAAAGCTTACGGTTGCTCCCAAGGGCTTCGGAAGCGAGAATATGAGCAGGCTGAAAATGTTTACACCGTCGGCTTCAAAAGAGGATATAATCAATTTTGTCGTTGAAACGGCGTCTGTCGCGGGAAGCAATCCCTGTCCGCCAATTGTCGTGGGAGTGGGCATAGGGAGCGACTTTGAAGGAGTCGCGCTGCTCGCGAAAAAAGCGCTTTGCAGAGACCTTGCGCAAAGACATCCCGAGGAGTTCTACGCGGATATGGAGCAAAAAATGCTCGACGGGATAAACCGTCTCGGGATCGGCGCTCAGGGCTTTGGCGGCCGCATGACCGCGCTTTATGTAAACATTGAAAAAGCGCCCACGCATATCGCGGGTCTGCCCGTGGCGGTAAACATCGGCTGTCATGTGACAAGACACGCAAAGACCGTAATTTGATTTTGCTAATTTTTTTAATAAAAAAATCTGCAACCTTTTACTCAATTCAACAGTATTATTTATGACAGAGAAAATCGGAGAACACTATGGAAATTTCTCTTAAAACGTCCGAAAGCTTTGACGAGGTCATGCGGCTGTATGTTCCGACCGTATACAGGATAGCTTTCGAGCGTCTCAGAAACGCGGCTGACGCGGACGATGTCACACAGGAGGTTTTCGTCCGCTATTTCAAAGCCGACAAGACCTTTGAAAGCGAAGAACACAGAAGGTTCTTTCTTATACGCGTGGCGGTAAACTGCGCGAATTCCTTTGCGAAAAGCTCGTGGTTCAAAAACAGGGCGCATACCGACGAGCTTGAAAATTTTCCCGAGCTTTCGGCGGGAGACACAACGGCGGATAACGCCGAAAAAAACGAGCGCAGCAGAATGGTTCTGGAGGCAGTCTTAAAGCTGCCCGAAAAATATCGCACGGCGGTCCATCTGTTTTATTTTGAGGATATGTCGATAGCTCAGATAGCCGAGGTTACGGGACAAAAGGAAACGACGGTAAAATCCCGGCTTATGAGAGCACGGGAAAAGCTGAAAAAGCTTTTGAACAGAGATGATTTTGAGTGAGGAGGGAGACTATGAGTTTTAAAGACGATTATAAATCCGCGTTCGGCTCGGTATCTCCCGATACCGATAAGATCATCGCGGAGGTTCACAATAAGCTGAACGAAAACGCGCCGGTAATGATACGGGCGGAGCGGAAGAAAAAGCCCGTGTGGGCAATAGTCGGCTCCGTGGCGGGGGCGGCGGCTTGTATCGCGGTCGCGGCGTTTGTCGCGGTGAGGATAGCGCCGAACTTTTTGCGGGATAACTTAATTACTAACGGCGTCTCGCCCGAGAATTACTACGATATCCAGGCTGACGCCAACGCCGCAGGCACGGCAGGCGCCGCTGAGGGATACGGCGGAGCTAATGTAAACGACGCCGACACGGATGCCAAATTTTCGGGCGGAAATCCGAACATGATAGCTTCGGAAAGTCTTGAGGACGGTAATGAAAGTGCCGCGGTTCCCGAAACTCCCGATAACGGCGGCTCGGACAGCCGCGTATTCATCAAGGTCAATACCGATGATATCTCAGCCGCCCGGGAAATCATTATAAACGGCTCGTACTATGTAAGCTCGGGAGAAACAGTGTCGTTTGACGATATCAGCGGAGATATCATGAGAATATCGGATATTGACGGAAGATGGTTTAATATTGTTTTTGATGATAACAGGGCGTATGTTTCGGATGAGGATTGGTGGAAAAAAGGGCAGATGATATGCTTTTACCGTGAGTAAGCTATCAAAGAATAACGAACAGCCGTCCTGTTTGATATAAACGAAAAATGCGGGGAGTTCCCCGCATTTTTTGTTTCGTCACAGAATTTTCTCAAATGCAAATAATTTTGAAAAAATTGTGAAATCGACAAAAAAGCACTTGAAATGTTGAATTTTTTGTGGTATAATAACCATGGCGGATAAAATTTTCCATAAAAATTTTTTATTTTTTTGAAAACTTTTATACATATTGCACATTTTTACATCAAAATGAGCATTTCAGAGGTGATACTTAATGTCGAAACTTGAGCGTGCTTTGAAATACGGACGCAATTACGTTTTTTCAATGAAATACAAGGCTGGCTTTCCCGTCGAATTCCTCGGGGGAAAGGACTGCGATCAATCCATGATGAGCAGTATTATCCACCCCGACGACTATATGCCCTTCTGCGAGGAAGTAAACGCTGTTATTGACGGAAGAAGCGACCGCATAAATACCCATTCTCGCCTTGACCTTACCGGCGTGTACAGGTGGTATTATATATCCGCCGTTCCCGAGCGTTCAAGTGAAAACTCGACCGAGTTTCTCGGAACGATAAACGATGTGTCGGATTATCTCGAATGCGGCGCGGAAGACGCTGTTCTCGAATGCTTCAAGGTAAAGCTCAACAAGTCGTTTGAAATGGAAAAAGAGCCGCCGCCTCTGCGTGAGATACTCGGCGAGCAATATCTCGAGCTTATCCAGGAGCCGTTTGCGAGAGTAAAGGGGCTGTATTCCGCCATTGTTTCGCCGAGCGGAAGCGTTATCGCCTGCGCGGGCGGTCAGTCCAAGAGCCATAATCTCAATAAAATGAGCTATCAGCGCAAAAAGAGCATACGCATAAAGCACAAGACCGCGGCGGAGTGGATAATAGCGGGAGAAAGTCTCGAGGATATAAACGACAACTCTTCACTTCTGGATATCATGGTCCAGACCGTAAGCAGCATCGCGAACTCTTATGTCGTTATCGGCGAGGAGGTTGAAAACAGCCAGAACGCGAACAAGCTGCTCGGTGAGAATTTCGAGGACCAGATGCTGATAAACAGCATCTACACAAGCGTACTTAAGTGTAAAACGAGCTTTGACGCGTTTGGGCGGATAATCCCGCTGGTAAAGGACTATTTCGCGCTTGATCGCATAATCTTCTGCATCGACATAGAAAATCCGCCGAAGATCTATCATTGGGATGAGAAAGGCTCGATAATCCCAACTGTAGGTGATTTTATCACCAACGAGAAGATAAACGAAGAGCTTGACATAAATCCCGTCGTGTGCGTTGATGAGGACGAGGTGCGCGGAACGAAGAGCGAGCGCAACAGAAGCTGCGCGCTGTCGAGGATATACGACAACGGCGAAGCGCGCGGCGTGTTTATGTTTATCGCGCAAAAATCGGGAAGAACGTGGACCAACCGTGAGAGAAAGGTCTTAAGAAGCGTCACGCAGATCCTGACGACGCTTATTTACCGCTCGTTTACCGAAAACAGGCTCGCGTTGTCGCAGGAGCATATGCAAAGGCTCGCCTTTCACGACGCCGCGACGGGAATACCGAACAGGACCGCGTTTGAAAACGACTTTGAAAAGCTTGTACAGGAAGAGAAAAGCGGTGCTGTGGTAACGTTTGAGATAGCAAACTACAAGGATATGACAACGTCCTACGGCTGTCAGTACACGGACAGTATAGTAGGAAGTATTGCCGAGTATCTTGCGGCTATTCCCTCGGATAACCCGACAAATGTCTATCTCTTCAAAAGCTACATTATGTTTGCCGTTATCGAAAACGCGGATAAAGACGCGGCTCTCGCTTTCGCGAAAAGAGTCCTTGAAAAGTTTTCGAAGAAGTGGTATTATGACGACACAGACCATAAGATCGAGATGTACGCGAGGGTGAATTTCTTCCCCGATGAGGTGTATACGGCGGAGGAGTGTGAAAACGTGGTCACGGAAACCCTCAGGCTTGAGAAAAACGAAACGGGTCTTGAGGGCGTAAGCGTAATTCCGGACATTGAAAACAGGGTCGACGAGAATATCCGTATAAGGAAGATGCTGAGCGAGGACGCGAAAAACGGCTTTGAAGGGTTTTATTATCTGTATTCGCCAGTTACAGATGCTAAAACAGGGGAACTGAAAAGCTGCGAATGCAGACTGTTCTGGAAAAGGGACGGCTTTATCGCGCCCCGTGACAAAATTCTTCCGATAGTCGAGCGTCTCGGGCTGTTGAGCGAGCTGTACGAGTTTGAGATAAACAAGATCTGCGCGTTTTGCGACAGCATAAGAAAAATGGGGTATCCCGAATTTCGCGTTGGGGTCGAGTATCCGCGTTTCGCGCTGGATTCGGACGATTTTGTTGTGGCGACAAAAAAGTTTCTCGAAAAATATTCGCTTCCGCCGCGCGCGATAGGCGTTGCGGTCTCGGAAAGTTCCGGAACGCTCACAAAAAGCAGTGTAAGCCTTAAACGTCTTTCACAGCTCGGAATAAACATAATCAGTGAGGACAAGGGCAGAAGTCTGCTTCCGGAAACGCTGTTTAAAACGCCGTATGTAAAAATAGCGAAAATAAGCTCGAAGAGGCTTTACGGCGACGAAGTATCGTCGAACTATTTAAAAACAATGATCGAAAGGGCACATCAGAGCGGAATGCTGGTCTGCGTAAGCGGTGTTGATAATGACAAAACGCGCAAGCTCGCGCTTAAGTTCAATATGGACCTCATTCAGGGAGCGGTAAACGGTCAGTCGCTGCATTCGGTCGATTTTACCGAGAAGCTGAAAGAGGTAAACGGCTGAGGCGTCTTTCAGATCATTATTATGAATAAAAACGCGCTTTGAGTATTTTCAGAGCGCGTTTTATTTCAGGAAAAATTTTCCGATGTTTTGTCCAAAAAATACTTGAAAAAAAATTAAAAATGATGTACAATATATGGTGTAGTGACAGCAAGCTGTCAAATTCAAAGAACGAAAGGATTTTTCACTATGAGCAAACTTAACAAAAAGAATGTAGAGGATCTTAACGTAAAAGGAAAAAAGGTGCTGGTGCGCGTTGATTTCAATGTTCCGCTCAAAGAGGGCGTTATTACGAACGACAACCGTATAACCGCCGCTCTTCCCACTATCAATAAGCTTGTTGAAAACGGCGCGAAGGTCGTTTTGTGTTCTCACCTCGGAAAGCCGAAGAACGGTCCCGAGGCTAAGTTCAGCTTAAAGCCCGCGGCTGACAGACTCGCAGAGCTTGTTAAGTGCAAGGTTACGTTCGCTCCCGACGATACGGTCGTTGGAGAAAACGCTAAAAAGGCTGTTGCGGCGATGAACGACGGGGAGATCGTTGTTCTCGAAAACACACGCTTCCGCGGCGCTGACGAGACCAAGAACGGCGAGAACCTTTCCAAGGAGCTTGCAGACCTCGTAGACGGCGAGATATTCGTTATGGACGCGTTTGGTTCTTCTCACAGAGCGCACGCTTCTACCGTGGGAGTTACAAAGTTTGTTAAGGAAACAGCGGTCGGCTATCTTATGAACAAGGAGATAGAGTTCCTCGGAAACGCTGTGGAAAGTCCTGTTCGTCCTTTTGTTGCTATTCTCGGAGGAGCTAAGGTCGCGGATAAGCTCAATGTTATCTCAAACCTGCTTGAAAAGTGCGATACGCTCATCATCGGCGGCGGTATGGCTTATACCTTCCTTAAGGCAAAGGGCTTTGAGGTAGGAACTTCTCTTGTTGACGAGGAGAAGATAGACTACTGCAAGGATATGATCGAAAAGGCGCAGAAAAACGGCAAAAAGCTCCTTCTGCCCGTTGATACTACGATCGCAAAGGCATTCCCCGACCCGATCGACGGAGACATCACTGTTCAGGTAGTGGACGCTGACAAGATTCCCGCTGATATGATGGGTCTGGATATAGGTCCTAAGACAATGGAGCTGTTCGCGGCTGAGGCTAAGAACGCAAAGACCGTTGTATGGAACGGACCGATGGGCGTATTTGAAAACCCGACCCTCAAGAAGGGAACCGTTGCTGTATGCGAGGCGCTCGCTCAGGCTGACGCTACCACCATCATCGGCGGCGGCGACTCCGCTACGGCGGCTATCAATCTCGGCTATGCCGATAAGATGAGCCACATCTCCACAGGCGGCGGAGCGTCTCTCGAATATCTCGAAGGCAAGGGCCTGCCCGGAATCGACGCTATTCAGGATAAGTAATTTGATTTGATTGTTTTCCCCTGCTGAGCGGGGGAAAACATACTATTATGAGGAGATATTTAATATGAATAAATCAACAAGAAAAGCGATAATCGCGGGCAACTGGAAAATGAACAAGACACGTCCCGAGGCAAAGGCGCTGCTTGAGGAATTAAAGCCGATGGTTGCGGACATAAAGACGGTAGAGGTCGTAGCGTGCGTGCCGTTTACAAACCTTGAGACCGCGCTTGCCGCAACGGCGGGTACCAACATAAAGATAGGCGCGGAAAACTGTCACTTTGAAAAGAGCGGCGCGTTTACGGGAGAGATAAGCGCGGATATGCTCGCGGAAATGGGCGTTGAGTATGTGGTGCTTGGACACTCCGAGCGCAGACAGTATTTCAATGAGACCGACGAGACCGTAAACAAGCGCACCAAGGCGGCTCTCGCGGCGGGTCTCAAGCCGATAGTATGCGTCGGCGAGCTTTTGTGGGAGCGCGAGTGCAACATAACCGAAGAGGTAATCGCGCGCCAGATAAAGCTTGATCTGTACGATATTTCGGCTGAGGACGCTAAGAAATGCACGATAGCATACGAGCCTGTATGGGCGATAGGCACGGGCAAGACCGCCACCGCAGAGCAGGCTGAGGAGGTCTGCGC
>JAFLUF010000048.1 GCA_022508925.1 Oscillospiraceae bacterium
TTCGCAGTAATACTGTATGTATTTCAAGAAAAATTAACGAAGTTATGCGGAAAATTTGCCGCAAGACGAGCGTTGAGCGTTTATGTTAACAGGCTCGGGAGGAGAAAAAATAATGGTAGTTATCGAACTTGAAAACGGAAAGAAAATCAAACTCGAGCTTTATCCCGAAAAAGCTCCTATTACGGTAGAAAATTTCCTTAAGCTTGTCAAAGAGGGATTTTATGACGGGCTGATATTCCACCGCGTCATCAAGGGCTTTATGATACAGGGCGGCGACCCCGAGGGCACGGGAATGGGCGGCGCGAAGGAGAAGATAAAGGGAGAATTTTCCTCAAACGGCGTTCCAAATGATCTAAAGCACACCCGCGGAGTTATTTCAATGGCGAGGTCTATGAACCCCAACTCCGCTTCGAGCCAGTTTTTCATAATGCACAAGGACGCTCCGCATCTTGACGGACAGTACGCGGCATTCGGAAAAGTTGTCGAGGGTATCGAGGCGGTTGACGAGATAGCCGAATCCAAGACGGATTACAGCGACCGCCCTCTTAACGACATAAGAATGAAAAAAGTCTATATCGAGGAATAATATCAAAAATCACCCGTTTGAAAAAAGCGGGTGATTTTGTGTTTATCACCCACGACAACAACAATTTGTACAAAATCCACAAATATAAAGTCCAAAATTTGTCGTACTGTCAATTGTTTTCGCGATTTATATCGGTTTTGTTAATTGTTGCTATTGACAAATTCTGATTTTTATAGTATTATTTAATAATAGGGGGATTGTCTCTGTTTGCGGATTTCCCCGACAATACAAAAGGATTTGCGTCCCGGTTAGATGAGGTTTGAAAAATGCAGTTTGGCAGCGTTGAGTTTTTTAAGGTTTTGATAAAAACAGTGCTTGCAATATTGTTCTTCGTGCCGCTTGCCGCTGCGATCGTGTTTGCTGTGCTTTTTTTCAACGGGCAAAAAGAGCTTTCCGACGTCAAAGCCGAAAACGAGAGCATAAGCTCCGCCTACGGAGTTCTCTCGGGAGAAAAGGCGGGCGACGCCCAGAGCTTTTGCGAGGTTTTTGAAAGAAGCGGCGTTTCGTATACCGACCTGATAAGACATATTAACCAGAGCAAGACGCTTACTGTTGAGGATTTTTACGGGATACTCTCCGGCGCCGGCGTTTCCGATAAGGATATCATAAACGTTGTCGTAAGAAAAGACAAGGTCGGCGCGTGGGAGCTGTACGAGATAATGTCCGCAAACGGCATATCCGATACGGATCTTATCACGGTCGTTGCCGCGAAGAACAGCTCGACCGCCGAGGAATGCTATGAGATATTGGCCGCCGCGGGTATGACGGATAAGGAGATCATTGATTACATAACAAAGAAGAACGACCCCTCGAGCGGTTCCCAGAGTTCTTCTGGCTCTTCAAGCTCCTCCGGTTCATCCGGCGGCAGCCCGATAGAGACAAACTCCTACACAAGTCTTTATCCCAATATGTATGTGACCGCTCCGCAGAATTATGTAAGAGAGAACAGCACCGTCTATCTTACCTTTGACGACGGTCCGTCAAGCAACACCGAAAACATTTTGTACTATCTCAAAAAATATAATATCAAAGCGACTTTCTTTGTCGTTCCTCAGAAAAACGACACCTGCTACGCAAGAATGAAGGCGATAGTCGACGCGGGTCATTCTATCGGCGTTCACAGTGCAAGTCACGTTTATACGGATATCTATTCTTCGGTAGAAGCGTATCTTGCCGATTTTAACGCCGCATGGGAAATGATCTACGAAGCAACGGGGGTCAAGACCGAGATATTCCGCTTTCCCGGAGGCAGCGTAAACGACTATAATGGGGGCGTTCGGAGCGCGATAATCGAGGAAATGACAAGACGCGGATTCAGATATTACGATTGGAATGTTGACAGCCTGGACTCCGAGGGCGCGAATTGGACGACGATGTATAATCACGTTCTGAGCGAGGTAGCCAACAACAACGCCATAAATTTCCGCTCGGTCGTGCTTATGCACGATTCCGCGAGCAGAAGCAACACGGTTCTGGTTTTGGAGGACATTATAAAGGTTCTTGTGGACAGAAAATATAAAATTGATAAAATAAACAACAATACTACGCCGGTGCAGTTTACAGGGCCGTTTGCGTAAATAACACGTTGGAAAGGATATGCAATGGGAATTAAAGATAATTTTTCGCAGGCTGTCAGAGAACTCTGGAAAAAGGACAGCGAACAGCCAAGCGCCCCTTCGGGTCCGTCGCAGCCGACAGAGCTTGACAAGTACCTCAGACAGGACCAGGAAGCGGCTGATTTTACCAACGAACAGCCTGTGATCGCCGAGACGCCTGTTTCCGACGCGCAGGCTTCGGCGGCGGGCTTTGCTCAGGGTGCGGCTTCCGCGAATCCCGCGCAGGGCGCCCAGAATACGCAGAGCTTTCAGGTCCCGCTGGAGGTTCCGTATTTCCCGCAGGATCAGACTCCGGGAGCGTTTACTCCCGCGCAGGACAGCCCGATGAACAATCAGAACAACGCTCAGGGTGGATACGGCTCGGACGCGTCGGGTGCAAACAGAAGCGCCCAGAATATTCAGAGCAATTTCGGGCAGAATGCGAATAACGCGGCTCAGGGCTCATACTCGCAGGGAACTCCCGATGGCTATAACAATCAGGGCTTTGGCAGGCCTGCCGCGGCTAATTTCGGTCAGGGATACGGCGGTCAGGGAGGCGGCGGTTTTGTTCCTCCCGCGCAGAACGCTTCGCCCATGCAGGAAACGAACGAGTCGGAGGAGGTCACGGTCATTTCCAAAAACACCAGCATCGACGGAAACGTTCGTTCTCTCGCGAATATGCAGATAGACGGAAATATCAAGGGAAACGTTGAAACGACCAAAAATGTCGAGCTGAGCGGAAAGATAATCGGCGACATTACCTGCAACAACGCGGGAATGAACTCGGCGGCGATGCAGGGCAACGTTTCGCTTAAGGGCAGGATGAGAATGGACAGAGACACTATCCTTATGGGCGATCTGTCGTCGCAGTATGCCGACATAAACGGAAGAATACGCGGAAAGCTCGATGTCGCGGGAAAAGCCGAGCTTAAGCGTGACGCTATCGTTTTCGGCGATATAAACGCTTCTACTATTGCCGTAACCGACGGAGCGGTCATTCAGGGTTATGTAAATACTACGTTTTTGTCCAAGGACGACAGCAGAAACGTATTTCCTGAGGCAATTTCCATTGACAGCAAGGAATGATTCCGAAGAATCGAACATATTAAAATACAGTCCGCTTTTAAAGCGGCGGACCGCGCGTCTTTAAATCTCGGCACAAAATGAGGCGCGGCAGTCAATAAAAATTTATTCTATTAAACTATTAAAATTATTGAAGGACAGATATTATTTATGAGTGGAAACAGTACACAGAACAAAAGCAAGGCGCCTCTTATCGCTACGATCGTTGTTGCGGTTTTGGCTTTAGCCGCGGTTATCGCGCTTATCATTGTGCTCAGTCTGCCGAAAGGAGACGAGCAGCCTTCAGGAAACAGCGGTTTTACGGTTACGAAAGAGTTTGAGCAGGAGTGTCAGTATGCCGCGCACGACCTGATAAGCCAGAGCTTTGAGGTCATGCGGCTGTTTGTTTTCGACGGGCTTTCGTATAACGGCGAGCCTTACGGAAACGAGCCGGAAGACGGTCTTTTCACAGTGGCTACGGAGTATAACAGCAAATATACCACGCTTGAGGATATAGAGAATCTTGTAAGATCGACGTATACGGGCGGCGCGGTTGAGACAGTCCTGCACAATGTTGACGGACACGCTCACACGATATACCAGAACCGCACGGTCTTAGTCGAGGCGGTATATGAAGACGAGCCCGCGCAGGGCGAGAGCAGACCGATGTATGTCGAGAAAGAGGTGCTCGGCATAAGCGCGGAGTTTGTTCCTAATCCCTCTAAGAAAGAGCTCTGGGCAAACTGCAGTATCAAGATCGTTCCGACAAGCGAGACCACCTGCGAGCTGACGGTTTATCTCGGCGGCGTTGATGAAAACACGGACTTGTCGGCGGTCGACCCGAATCATGTTGTAGAGCTTGAGATGATCAAAACCGCGGACGGCTGGAGACTTACGGAATTTGTGTGCTGATTTGTCCGGTTTGGTTATGGGTAGGTTGTGAATGCCGATGAAGAAAAATGAAAACCCGTTTGCTATTTACGCTAAGGTAAGTCAGATCGCTTTCGTCATCCTGGGACCGCTGTTGTTTTTTATCGTGGGCGGGTATTATGTTGTAAAGCATTTTGAACTTCCTCAGTGGGTAATGGGAGTCTGCGTCGCGCTGGGGATAGTGTTTATGATAGGCGGAGCGGTATCATATCTCGCTCAGCTAATAAAAACCTATGAAAAAAGCGACAAGCCCGCTCCTAAGGCGTTTACAAGCTCAAAAAAAGACAACGACTATTACGATGATTATTCAAACAGATAAGGAACAGAAGTACGAATGGGAAGTTTTGTTATGAAGAAGAATGAGCCGATTTATGAGGAAATGCGTTCGCTTATGCCGTATTTCCTGATCATTTCGGGTGTTTACCTTCTTTCTACCGTGATTATCTGTTTCGCAAACGGTGGGGATTATTCTCTGCCGATAGGCGCGGTTTACGGCTGCGTTTTATCGGCGGCGAGTTTTTTTCTGCTTGGAAAAGCCTGTCAGGGGGCGGTTAAAAGAAGAAGCGAAAAGTCCGCGCAGAATTATATGAGCGCTATGTATTGCGCAAGGTATTTAGGTCTGTTTATTATGTTGACAATCGGTGCGCTGGCGCCGTTTATAAGCCTTATCACATCGGTTATCCCGCTGTTTTTCCCGAGGATCTCCATTATGATAAGAGCAATAAAAACAAAGGAGGAGTGATATATGCCGACAGTATTGGCTCTTGCTTCAGAGAGCGGTATTACCGTAAACGGGCCTCTGGTCGTAACGAGCTTCAACTTATTTGGCATAGACTTCAATCTGACGGAGAGCGTAATAGTTCAGTGGCTTGTAATACTTATACTGCTCATCGTCGTACTTATTCTTACGCACAATATGAAGGTCGTTCCCGAAACCAAAAGACAGGTGGCGGCGGAGTGGATCGTCGAGTTTTTCACATCAACAGTCGACGGGACCATGGGCGCCAAATACAGCAAGTACCGCCCGTACTTTATGGCGCTGTTTTGCTTTATAATGATAAACAACCTTATGGGACTGCTGGGACTCAGAAACCCCACAGCGGACGTTTCCGTTACGGGAGCTTTCGCTATCATTACGTTCTGTATGGTGCAGTACAACAAGGGCAAAACGGGAAAATTCAAGGGCTTTATGAAAAGCTTTGTAGAGCCGCTGCCGTTTATGTTGCCGTTTAACATAATCGGCGAATTTGCAAATCCTCTGGCACTTACGCTTCGTCTGTTCGGAAACATGGTCGCGGGTATCGTAATAGGTTCGCTTATCTATTTCGCGCTCGGAAACTTCGCGATACTTATTCCCGCCGTTGCGTCGCTTTATTTCGACATATTCTCGGCGGTAATGCAGGCGTATATCTTCATTATGCTGTCGATGTCGTACATATCTTCGGCAGAGTGCGGGGATTGATTTATCACCCCGAAAGGGGAATGGTTAGGTAACTATCCTTAAAGGCTTAAGGATAAAATGCTCTGAAAAGAGCAAATTCATATTTATTTACGGAGGACAAATAAATGATGGAAGCAATGACACCCGAAACTATGAAAATTCTGGCTAACGCCATCGTACTCGGAGCATCGGCTCTCGGCGCAGGTACCGCTATGATAGCGGGTCTCGGCCCGGGTATCGGCGAAGGCTACTGCGGCGGTCAGGCAGTTGCCGCTATCGGCAGACAGCCCGAGGCGTCCGGCGCTATCACAAGAACAATGATCATCGGTGACGCGCTGGCTGAGACAACGGGTCTTTACGCGCTGGTTGTTGCGCTTTTGCTTATGTACGCAAACCCCCTGCTCGGAAATCTTATCCAGTAATTCAAAAGGTTTCAGAGTATATAGGGAGGAGGAAAGCTAAATGCTGAATATACTCAGCACAGCATCGGAAAACACTTTGGCGCTCGTTTCCATTGACCCGGGAACAATAGTGTTTACGCTGATAAACACCTTGATCATCTTCCTTATTTTCAGGATATTCCTTTACAAGCCGGTCTGCAATATTCTCGAAAAGAGAAAGCAGATGGCCGCGGCGGAAATAGACGACGCGAGAAAGGCAAAGGAAGAGGCTGAAAAAGCGCAGCAGGAGTATACCGCGCGTCTTACTGAGGCTAAGACCGAGGCGGCGGAGATAGTAAAGGCGGCTACACTGCGCGCGCAGAAGCGCGAGGAGGAGATCGTCTCGGAGGCAAACAAAAAGGCTGCCGAGATCCGCGCAAAGGCGGAGGAAAATATCGAACGCGACAAACAGCGCGCGCTCAACGAGGTCAAGGACGAAATTTCCGAAATGGTCGTTATGGCGGCACAGAAAGTTGTCGAAAAGGAAATTTCCGCCAAGGACAACGAGGATATCATTTCCAAGTTCCTCGAAGAAGTCGGCGCAAGCAAGTGATTGAGGTGCTGTTATGAACGATAAAGCTGAAAAGGTTTACGGCGAGGCGTTTTTCAGCCTCTGCTCGGAGGAAGATCCCAACGGACTTTCCGATACCTTAAGCGAGCTTTCGGAGCTTTCAAAGCTTTTCTCGGCAAACCCCGAGTTTATAAAGCTTATGGGCACTCCGACGGTTTCGGTAGAGGAAAAGCTAACGCTTTGCGGCGACATCATCAAGGCAGGAAAGGTTTCCAAGCTATGCGGAAATCTTATGTGTTTGCTGGTCGAGAAAAACAGAATGAGCTGTTTTGCCGGAATTGAAAAAACGTTTCGCGGACTTTACAACGATAAGTTTAAATTAGCGGAGATCACCGTCACCTCAAGCGCTCCGCTGTCCGAAAGCATCAAGGACAAGATCGTGAAGAAAATGTCTGATGTTATCGGAAAGAAAGTCACCCTTATCGAGAAGGTTGACGAAAAGCTTATCGGCGGCGTGGTCATCGACTACGAGAGCCGCCGCTATGACGGAAGCGTCAGGTCGAGGCTTGACGCGCTTAAGGGAGAATTAAGCTCGGTTATTTGACGCCGACAGTTTCTTCCTCTTAAAATCTAACAGGAAAGGGATGTATATAATGGATTTACGCCCCGATGAAATAACGGGTCTTATCAAAGACCGTATCAAAAACTACACATCCAAGATCCAGCTCGGCGACGTAGGAACGGTCGTTACCGTCGGCGACGGTATCGTTCGTATCCACGGTCTTGAACAGTGTATGTTGAACGAGCTTCTGGAGTTTGAGAACGGCGTTCAGTGTATGGCGCTCAACCTCGAACAGGAGTTTGTAGGAGCGGTTATGTTGGGCTCGGACGCGGGCATTAAAGAGGGCGACACCGTAAAGCGCACCGGCGGAATTGTTTCCGTTCCGGTTGGCGAGGAGCTTTTGGGACGTGTCGTAAACTCCCTCGGTCAGGCTATCGACGGCAAGGGCAATGTTCTTGCAAAAGAAGTAAGACCTATCGAAAAGATCGCATCCGGTATCATTACGAGAGAGCCGGTAAATGTTCCGCTGCAGACGGGCATCAAGGCTATCGACAGTATGATCCCGATAGGCAGAGGTCAGCGTGAGCTTATCATCGGCGACAGACAGACGGGTAAGACCGCTATCGCCATTGATACTATCATCAACCAGAAGGGCAAGGACGTTATCTGCATTTACGTTGCTATCGGTCAGAAGAATTCTACCGTTGCGAACGTTGTTGACAGACTTACGAAAAACGGCGCCATGGACTACACCATCGTAGTTTCCTCTACGGCCTCCGAGCTTGCGCCTCTTCAGTATATCGCTCCGTATGCGGGCTGCGCGATGGGCGAGTACTTTATGGAAAAGGGCAAGGACGTTCTTATCGTATACGATGATCTGTCCAAGCACGCTGTCGCTTATCGTGCGCTGTCCCTGCTGCTCAAGCGTCCCCCGGGACGTGAGGCATACCCCGGCGACGTATTCTATCTGCATTCGAGACTGCTCGAAAGAGCGGCGCGTCTCAACGACGAATACGGCGGAGGTTCGCTTACGGCGCTTCCTATCATAGAGACGCAGGCGGGCGACGTTTCGGCTTATATCCCGACCAACGTAATTTCCATTACAGACGGTCAGATATTCCTCGAGACAGAGCTGTTCAACTCGGGCGTTCGTCCCGCGGTAAACCCCGGTATCTCGGTATCCCGTGTCGGCGGTAACGCACAGATAAAGGCGATGAAGAAGGTTTCGGGTACGCTTAAGCTCGACTACTCACAGTACCGTGAGCTTCAGTCGTTCTCACAGTTCGGCTCGGATCTCGACCAGGATACGAAAAACCGTCTCGCAAAGGGCGAGCGTATAGTTGAAGTTCTTAAACAGGACGAAAACTCTCCGCTTGAGGTCGAGGATCAGATCGTTATAATCTACGCGGTCGTAAACAACTTCCTTGCTTCTATCCCGCTTCAGAAGATAAAGCAGTATCAGAAGGATCTGCTCGACCATATCAAGACTACCAAGCCCGAGCTGCTTTCGGATATCCGCGAGAAAAAGGTCATTTCTCCCGAGAACGAAACGGCGCTCAACGAGCTTCTTTCGAGCTTCGCTGCTACTTACGATTGATTTAAAGGAGTGCTATCTATGAAACAGGCTTCTTTTGTACTCAGCATAATCGCTACGGTTTTTTCCGTTGTTGCAGGACTTGCGGTGGCTTGGCTGTACCTTGAAAAAAGGGTCAAATATATCACCACAAACGACAATGTTTAACGGTTTAACGTTTTAGGAGGTGATATTATAGCAAGCGGAAATATGAAAGCCATAAAGCGCCGCATAAAGTCGGTCGGCTCTACAAAGCAGATAACAAAGGCTATGCAGCTTGTGGCTTCGAGTAAGCTCCGCAAGGCGAAAGTAAGAGCGGAGCAGGCGCGTCCGTACTTTAACGAGCTTTACAGATCAATGTGCGAGATAGCTTCGGGCAGAAACATCCAGACTGTTTTTACCGAGAGAAGAGAAGTAAAGCGCAGACTGTTTATCGTAGTAGCGGGCGACAGAGGTCTTGCGGGAGGATATAACTCTAACGTGCTTAAGCTTGCGGCGGCGGCTCATAAAGACGACGCCGAAAAGCCGAAGATAATAGCTATCGGCAGAAAGGCTGTTGAATATTTCGCGAAGCGCGGCTATGAACTGGTGGCGTCTTACGCGAATATCGCGGAAAACATAAAGCCCAATACGGCGCAGGATATCGCGAATATCGCGGTAGACCTGTTTACGAACAAAGAGGTTGACGAGGTAGTCGTGTTCTACACAATGTTTGTTTCGTCAATGTCACAGCAGCCTCAGAGCATGGCGGTTCTGCCAATGACCACGACAGAGCTTGAAAACACCGTTGAGATTACATACGACCCTTCTCCCGAGGCGGTATTCAACCGAATCGTGCCGAGATTTACCGCGTCGCTTATACAGTGCGCGGTTGTCGAGAGCTACGCGTCGGAGCAGGGCGCAAGACGAACGGCAATGGAAAACGCAACCGACAACGCGGACGCTATGACCGAAAGCTTGTCGCTGTTGTATAACCGTGCGCGTCAGGCAAGCATCACGACGGAAATTATCGACATAGTTTCCGGTGCTTCGGCGCAGGGATAATAATAAGTTCGGCAGAAAGCCGTTCTTATTGACTTAAACCTCTAACTATCAACAGGAGGAATTACTAAAAGATGACAAAACAAAACATAGGCACTATCGCCCAGGTTATCGGCGCGGTTCTGGACATAAGATTTGCGCCGGAAAACCTGCCGAATCTGCTTAACGCGATAGAGATCGACAACAACGGCAAAAGGCTTGTTGTCGAGGTTGCACAGCATATCGGCGATGACGTTGTGCGCTGCATAGCAATGGGCAGCACGGACGGTCTTGTCAGAGGAATGGAAGCTGTCGATACGGGAACATCCATAAAGGTTCCCGTTGGCGAGCAGACGCTCGGACGTATCTTCAATCTTCTCGGCGAGGCGGTTGACAATAAGCCCGAGCCTCAGACAGAAGAGCGCTGGGAAATACACAGACCCGCTCCTACCTTTGAGGAGCAGGGCGCTTCAAAAGAGGTCCTTGAAACGGGAATCAAGGTCATCGACCTTATCGCTCCCTACCTCAGAGGCGGAAAGATCGGCTTGTTCGGCGGCGCGGGCGTTGGAAAGACAGTTCTTATTCAGGAGCTTATAAACAACGTCGCAAAGCAGCACGGCGGTATCTCGGTATTTACGGGAGTAGGAGAGCGTACCCGTGAGGGTAACGACCTCTACCGCGAAATGACCGAGTCGGGCGTTATCAACAAGACCGCCCTCGTTTACGGTCAGATGAACGAGCCGCCGGGAGCGAGAATGAGAGTCGCGCTTTCGGGACTTACAATGGCGGAATACTTCCGTGACAGAATGGGACAGGACGTTCTTCTGTTCATAGACAACATCTTCCGTTTCACACAGGCAGGCTCCGAGGTTTCGGCGCTGCTCGGACGTATGCCGAGCGCCGTTGGATATCAGCCGACGCTTGCGACGGAAATGGGCGCGCTTCAGGAAAGAATTACTTCCACAAAGAAAGGCTCTATCACGTCCGTTCAGGCAGTCTACGTTCCTGCGGACGACCTTACCGACCCCGCGCCCGCGACGACCTTCGCGCACCTGGACGCGACAACGGTTTTGTCGCGTGATATCGCTTCGATGGGTATCTATCCCGCGGTTGACCCGCTGGAAAGCTCTTCGAGAATCCTCGCTCCCGACGTAGTCGGACAGGAGCACTATCAGGTAGCTCGTGACGTACAGGCGATCCTTCAGCGTTATAACGAGCTTCAGGATATCATCGCGATCCTCGGTATGGACGAACTCAACGACGAAGATAAGCTGACGGTTTCCCGCGCGAGAAAAATTCAGCGTTTCCTCTCTCAGCCGTTCTCGGTTGCGGAGCAGTTTACGGGCTACGAGGGCAAGTATGTTCCTCTTAAGGAGACCATTCGCGGCTTTAAGGAGATAATCGAGGGTAAGCACGACGATCTGCCCGAGAGTGCGTTCTTGTTCGTCGGAACAATTGACGAGGCTGTCGAAAAAGCAAAGAAGGAGTCTTAATGAAAGGACGGTGCTTTGATGACGCCATTTAAGCTGCAGATAATCACGCCTGAAAAAACCGTGTTTGACGGCGACATAGAGCAGGTCATCGTTCGCACGACCGTCGGCGACGTCGGAATACTCAAGGGTCACGAGCCGTACTGCGCCGCGATAGGCATCGGACAGATGCGCGTGATGGTAAACGGAGAGTTTCGCAGAGCGGCGACGTCGGGCGGGATCATAAAGGTTTCAAAGGATCTTACGACAATTCTCGTGCAGACCTGCGAATGGGCTGACGAGATCGATGTTACGCGCGCTAATGCTGCCAAAGAGGCTGCCGAAGAGCGCAAAAGAGCCGCCAACGACGCCAAGGAGCTGGCTCTTGCCGAGGCAAAGCTCGCGAGAGCGCTCAACCGTATCGACACGGCGAGCTTTATAAAGTAAAAAACTCCCCCGTCCGACAGGCGGGGGAATTTTGCAGACAAGGTGAAAAAATGCTGACAGATAAATTCAAAGAATGGCTGGAAAAACAGACAGACAAATTTGTAATAATTGATCAGTATGAATACGATCCAACACCACCCTCTCCGAAAAGCGACGGCTCTGTGGTTATAAATTTTACTGATAAAAAAGATCAGTATATAGGTGAAATCACGGTCAGAAACACCGGAGGATATATTGACGCGGATCTATTGCATATTTACACCGAAGAGCATGTCTGGGATATAAGCTGTAGTGTGGACAATGATGTTGATTTCACATTGCTGTTTAAAGATTTGTTTGATTATTTAAAATAACACAAAAAACCTCCTATGGCTTATCACAGGAGGTTTTTCCATAAAAATTCAGCCGACGAGCCTTTCAATTTCCGAAAACTCGCGGAGAATTGTTTTCCCGCTTTTCTCGGCATTTTTCATCAGCGTTTCATTTGCCTTGTTTATTTCCCCGATCTCACAGCCGCAGTCGATAACATACTCACAGCGTTGAATGTATTCTTCGGCGAGTCTGACAGTCTGCTCGTCCGGCTTTGAAAACGCCGCGCAGGAAACAGTCTCTTCCGCAAGCACGGACGCTATCTGAAAATCAATGTCGTTTTCAAATAGAATTCCAGCGTAAAACGAAATCCCAAGCCGTCGTAAAAGTCGGTAATACGGAATCCCGCTTCCGTTTCCGCCTATCACGAAAACGCGCGGTTTTCCGCTTTCGGGCAAAAAAAGCTCGGTGCTTCCGAAAAGCGAGTTGTATTTTCCCCCGTCTATTTCATACAGCTCGGAAATTGTGTTATCCGTGAAAATCTCCTCGGGCGTTCCTATCTTCGTGATATACTCTCCCTTTACGCACATAATTTTGTCGGAGATCTTCGCCGCGAGGTCAATTTCATGCAAACTCAGTATTATTGTTATTCCCTTGTTTCGGGACATTTCATACAGAAGTTCCAGCAGCTCGGTCTTGTGCTTTATATCGAGAAACGACACCGGCTCGTCCAGCACGATCATCTCGGGCTGTTGGCAAAGCGCTCGCGCAAGCATAACGCGCTGACGCTGTCCGTCGCTCAGCGAGCTTATCTCCCTGTCATACAGGTCAAGCGCGTGAACTTGTTCCAGCGCATCATTGACAATTCGCCTGTCCTCGTCTGTCAGTTTTCCGAAAGCGTTTGTGTACGGATATCTCCCCGAAGCCGCAAGCTCTCCCACTGTCATAAGCTCGGGAACTATCCTCTCCGTCAGCATTACCGCCATACGCCTTGAAAGCTTTTTCGGCGGTAAGTCCGAAAGCTCGTCATTTCCGACAAAAACCTTTCCGCTTATCAAGGAAAGCTGTTTTGAAATGCTTTTGAGTATCGTGGATTTCCCCGCGCCGTTAGGTCCTATAAGCGTGAGTATCTCGCCGCGTTTTATTCCCACGGAAATATCGGAGATAAGCGGCTTTTTGTTGTATCCGACCGAAAGCTGCTGACACGAGAAGTAAAATTCGTTATTATCAGGCATTCCGCTTCCTCCTCGTCGCCATAAGCCATATCACGATAGGCGCGCCGATAATTCCCGTAACCGTTCCTATCGACAAGTCGGTCGGAGAAAATACCGTCCGCGCGATTAGGTCGCAGAACATACAGAAAACCGCGCCGCCGATAAACACCGCGGGTATCATAGCTTTGGGACTGTTCGTTCCGAGACTGAGTCTCGCTATGTGCGGAACGGCAATTCCCACAAACGAGATAGGCCCCGCAAACGCCGTTACCGCCGCCGAAAGCACGCTCGAAAGCCCGATGAGAATTGCGCGGAAAACTCCTGTTCTCACTCCCACGCTTTTTGCGTATCCCTCGCCGAGCGCATAAGCCGAGATAGGCTTTGCCATAAGGCATGAAAGAACAAATGCGGGGAAAACTATCGCCGCCGAAATTCCGACGTCCTGCCATTTCGCCCCCGAAAAGCTTCCGAGCGACCAGTGCGTAAGATTTACAATGTCCGCGTCCTCCGCGAAGTTTATCAGAAAATCCGTAACGGACGAGCAGATGTAGCTTATCATAATGCCTATGACAAGAAGCGCGGACATATCCCTCACCCTGCCCGAAAACATAAGCACCACAAGCGTTATCAGCATAGAGCCTAAAAACGCCGTAATAACGGTAACTCCCGCCGGGAGACTTGTATATTCATCGGCAAAAATTCCCGCCGCCGCTATCGTTACAACAGCCAGCAGCATTTTCGCCCCCGAGGAAATTCCAAGAACAAACGGACCCGCAATGGGGTTTCGGAAAAAGCTTTGCAGCAAAAATCCCGACAGCGCGAGCGCGCCCCCGAGAACAGCCGACAGCGCCATTCTCGGGAGCCTTATTTTCCAGAGTATATTGTAGTTTTCTTGGCTTTCGTCGCGCAGGAAAACAATGTCGAACACCTCGCCGAGCGAAAGCTTTACGCTGCCCGAATTTATGTTCAGAAAAAACGCCGCGATAAGAAGTATTCCAAGCGCGGTGAAAACGATAGCCGCGCGCAAGCCCCTGTGCTTTTCGGTCCGTTTCGTTTTCATTTGAGCTTAGTTAAATAAGTGAGCTTGTCGGTGCTTTCGTCAGCGTTAAGCATAAGGTTGATGTCGTTTACCATACTTCCGAGAGTATTTGAGATCTGAAAGAAATCGGGAGTAGTACACCATACGTTTCCGTTTTTGACCGCTTTCATATCAGCGAGAATTTCCCCTCTTGCCAGAAAGTCCGAAAGAGTTGACGGCTTTCCGCCCATACTCCACACATAGATTATATAATCCGCGTCCTTTGCGCTGTCGTAAAACGCCTCAAATTCCATATTCGTCGTTCCCGAGTCTTCGGGCTTGAGTTCGGAGAGAATATATTTTCCTCCCGCAAGCTCGACCATCTTTGACATATAATCTCCCGCGTTTCTCGCGTAGAGTTTTCCGCTTGAAGTTATATAGAAAACCGCGACGGTCTTTCCGGTGTTTTCTTTCTTAGCGATGTCATTGATATACGCCTCTTGCGCTTCAAATTTCTCATCGGCAATTTTCTCAGAGTTGAACATAGCGCCGTAGAGCTTTATCCACTCGACTCTCGCGAGAGGGTGATCCTCCTTGTGCGAGTACTCCGCCATTACGTTTACTCCAAGCTCTTTAAACTGCGCGGCAACTTCGTCGAGCAGCATCGTAGAGAAGATCGAAAACCCGGTCCCCGTCGAGGAGATCAGCTCATAGTCGGGCGCCGCGTAATCTCCCACATAAGCCATTTTACCCGACTTAAAAGCGTCTTTAACATTTTCGATATACCACGAATCAACGTCGCTTGTCGTAAGCGTAACGCTGTCAAGCGCGCCAATGTCGTTTATAAGCGAAATTGTCGGAGTAGACGAAACGAGAATGTTGTTTACAGGCTGCTGTAAAACTATCGTTTTTTCGGATATCTCCGCGGGAACGCTCATATTTTCGGGAACTATCAGAAGATCCGTTCCGTCAACGATCTTAACCAGCTTATATCCGCCCTTGTAATAATCCACCGAGAAGTTCTTTGCGTATTTAAGCTCCATCGCATGGTCAAAAACCAGCTTTCCGTCATAGCTTTCTTCGGGCGAAGAGTTTTCGCCGCCCGAGCCTTGAGAATCCGAAACCGTGGAAGAATTATCTGACGTGTTTTCCTTGTTGTCATTGCAGCCCGCAAGCAAAACCGCCGCCGCGAGCAAGCCTGCCAAAAGTCTTTTTTTCATATCCTTTTCCTTTCCATTTTGGGCAATAAAAAAATGCCCCATTCAATTTAGAAAAAGGCACAACCAAAGCTCCCCAACAAAAGTGAAAGGGATAAAGTACGGTCAATGCCTCGTGACCTGAAATTCCGCGCATTATTGCAATTCTGCCGAAATTTCCGTACTGACAAACGGCAGGTTTCCTGACTTAAAGCTTATAACGCGCAAAAGCCGCCTTCCCGATCGCTCAGTGACCGTGCCGAAAAATTTTTGGCACATGGCTTTGCGCTTGCTTACCACAGTGACGAGATCGCGCGGGATTTTGACCCGACTTCCCTTTTACCCTCTCAAGAGTTTTGAGAGGCACCGTTTATCATCGTGTTGACATTATCCGAAAGACGAGAGTTGAGCGGTAATGTCAGCACGCTGTTATTCAATTTTCAACGGATATATCCGAGCTTTATTTTAGCACCGAAAAAAATTGTTTTCAAGAGCTTTTCTTAAAAATTGTAGGCTTTCACATTATTGTTTATGAGCAAGTTTGCTTTTTTGTGGAAATTTACGGTTGACAATTATCCGTAAAATAAGCTACAATTATTCTATCAAAACATCGGGAGAGATAAGTATGCGCCGAATAACGCTTTGCGGAACAAACAGCGGCTGCGGAAAAACGACCGTTACCGCCGCGGTTTTAAAGGCTCTTTTAAACCGCGGAATAAGTGCGGCTTCGTTTAAGTGCGGGCCGGATTATATCGACCCGATGTTTCACAGCCGTATAATCGGCGCGCAAAGCTATAATCTCGACAGGTTTTTCTGTGATGACGACACGCTGAAATTCCTGCTTGAAAAACACTCCCGCAAAGCCGACATTTCCGTAATTGAGGGCGTAATGGGATTTTACGACGGCGGATGGGCGTCTTCCTACGAGCTTTCACAGGCGCTTGATACACCGGCGGTCATTGTTGTTGACTGTAAGGGAATGGGAGCTTCGGTCGGCGCGGTCATAAAGGGCTTTCTGTCATACAGATACCCGAACAACATCGCGGGCTTTATCTTCAACCGCCTTTCCGAGCGGCTTATTCCCGAAGTAAGGACGATCTGTGAAGAACTTAACACAGAATTTTTTGGCTATCTTCCATATTGCAAAAACGCAGAGATTAAAAGCCGTCATCTCGGTTTGCTTACCGCCGATGAGATCTCCGATTTGCAGACAAAAGCGCAGATACTCGCAAAAGCCGCCGAAGAAAATGTGAATTTAGACAGACTGATCGAGCTTTCGGACGCGGGTGATCTTGGCGGTTATAAGGCTCCCGCTCTGACAAAAATCACGAAAAAGCCCGTTGTTATAGCGGCCGCAAAGGACGCGGCGTTTTGCTTTACTTACCGTGAAAACATAGAACTGCTCGAAGAGCTCGGCTGTGAGATAAGATATTTCTCGCCGCTTTCGGACAAAATGCTTCCCGAAAACACCCGCGGGATAATTCTGTGCGGAGGATATCCCGAACTGTACGCCGAGCGGCTTTCAAAAAATACCGCAATGCTCTCGGAACTGCGGGAAAGGATACTCGGAGGAATGCCGACAATTGCCGAATGCGGCGGGTTTATGTATCTTCACGAAACGCTTGAAAACGAAAGCGGAAAGCCGTTTCCCGCTGTGGGAGTTATTAATGGAGCGGCATTTAAAACAGAAAAACTTCAGCGGTTCGGCTATGTTAATTTGACCGCGAAGCGGGATAATCTGCTCTGCAAGGCGGGAGAGACGATCCCTGCCCATGAGTTTCACTATTATGAAAGCTCTGACGCGGGCGAAGATTTTTCCGCGGAAAAAACAAACGGAGCGGTATATAGCTGTATTCATGCCGATGAAAAAATTTACGCCGGTTTTCCGCACCTTTATTTTTACGCAGCCCCGCTTATCGCCGAAAATTTTGTAAAAAAGTGCGTGGAATACAATAGCTGAAGGAGAGAATAAAAATGGGATTTCTGCATATCTACTGCGGAGAGGGAAAGGGCAAAACCACCGCCGCGCTCGGTCTTGCGCTGAGAGCCGCGGGCGCGGGGAAAACCGTCCGTATAATACAGCTTTTGAAAGGCGCAAACACCTCCGAGCTTGAGGCTCTGCGCCTGATACCGAACATCACCGTCACTCGCTGTGACAAAAACTACGGCTTTACAAGCAAAATGACCGAGACGGACAAAGCCGAGATAACCGCCTGTCACAATAAACTGCTTTCGGAGGGCTTTGCGCTTGTAAAAAAGGGAGCGGTCGATATGCTGATAATCGACGAGTTCAACGCCGCTTACGACTATAATTTGCTTGACAGAAGATCCGCCGAGGAATTTCTGACTTGCAGGGAATTCCCCGCGGAGATCGTCATTACGGGGCGGAATCCTGCGGAAATATTTCTGAACATCGCCGATTACATAAGTGAGGTAAAGTGCGTAAAGCACCCATACGACAAAGGAGTTTGCGCGAGAAAAGGAATTGAATACTAAGGCAATTTAAGATAAATCGAAAGTAATTTGTGAGGTAGTTTACATGGTTGAAAATAACATTCGCAGTATATTTTTAGAATATCCCGAAGTTATTTATGGATTTGCAAATACTGCATACAGTGAATTTACAAGTACATATAAATCTGCTTTAGTATTTGCGGTACCTTACGGGGAACAACTTAC
>JAFLUF010000049.1:0-5799 GCA_022508925.1 Oscillospiraceae bacterium
CCTTGCGGTTATGCTATAATAAAAGCACAAGTGCTTTTATTATACTGATTTCAATACCCTCGCACATCTGCAAACCTTCAGTTTGCTGCGTGCGCATCGGGCAATTATGAGCTTAAGGAAACAAGGGGAATAAAAATGAGACTGGTTGCTATTGTGGGCAGACCGAATGTCGGAAAATCCACGCTGTTTAATAAATTGGTCGGGAAAAGGCTGTCGATAGTAGACGACACGCCCGGCGTTACGAGAGACAGAATTTACAGCCGCTGCGAGTGGCTTGACAGAGAGTTTATGCTTATCGACACGGGCGGTATCGAGCCTAAGACCGACGATGTTATCCTCGCGCAGATGAGAGAGCAGGCGATGCTGGCAGTTGAGAGCGCGGACTGCATCATATTCGTGGCGGACCTTACGACGGGAGTCACCGCAAACGACAGCGAAGTAGCGGCGATGCTTATGAAAAGCGGAAAGCCCGTCGTGCTCGCGGTAAACAAGGACGACAAGATAGGCGAGCCGCCGCCCGAGTTTTACGAGTTTTACAACTTAGGTCTCGGAGAGCCGATAGCTGTCTCGGCGGTACACGGTCACGGAACGGGCGATCTGCTCGAGGCGGTGTTTGAAAATCTCCCTCCCGACGAGCCCGAGCCTTATGACGATGATGTGATAAAGGTGGCGGTGATAGGAAAGCCTAACGTCGGGAAAAGCTCGCTTATAAACAAAATCACGGGAGAAGAGCGCTCTATAGTTTCGGATATCGCGGGAACAACGCGCGACGCCGTTGACAGCGAGGTAACGCGCGGCGAGGACAGGTTTGTATTTATCGACACCGCGGGAATGAGAAGAAAAGCGAAGGTCGTGGAAAACATCGAGCATTTCAGCGTGCTTCGCGCGCTTATGGCGGTAGACCGCGCGGACGTCTGCGTTGTTATGATAGACGCAAACGAGGGCTTTACCGAGCAGGACAGCAAGGTTGCGGGATATGCCCACGACAAGGGAAAGGCGTGCGTTATCGCGGTAAACAAGTGGGACGCCGTTCAGGAAAAGACCGACTCTACCATGCGCGAATACGAGAAAAAGCTCGAGGTCGATTTTTCGTTTATGAGCTACGCGCCGTTTGTGTTTATCTCGGCAAAGACGGGCGCGAGGCTGGACAAGCTTTTCGAGCTTATAAAAACGGTAAGAGAACAGCACTCGAGAAGAATTTCCACGGGAGTTTTAAACGATATGCTCAGCTACGCCACCTCGCGCGTACAGCCTCCCTCGGACAAAGGAAAGCGGCTTAAGCTCTACTATATGACGCAGGCGGCGACAAATCCGCCGACATTTGTGGTGTTCTGCAACAACAAGGAGCTTTTCCACTATTCGTATCAGCGCTATATCGAAAACCAGATACGCGAGACCTTCGGGCTGGATAAAACGCCGATAAAGCTGAATATACGAGAAAGAGGAGAATAACCCTTTTCGGCAGCGATTCTAACCTCTTACTTCTAACTTCTCAGGCAGTGTGACTAACAACTGATTTCTAATCTCTGACAATCAAACGAGGTTGTAATTATGGGTAAAATTCTAAAAGCATACCGCGCCTACAATAAAAAACAGTGGCTGAAAAAATTTTTTGCGATAGGACTTCCGACAGCGGCGGTTATAGGAGCGATGTGGATAGTAAACATTCTGTTTTTGGACAGATTTGTGTTTGACTGGCTGTTTATCTCGCTTTACGTCGTATTTGCGGCGGTCATAGTAAAAACGCTTATAACCGCGCTTAAGACCAGACCCGAGCGCCTCGAGCGTCACCTTTACGCGATAAGCGAGAAAGACCGCAATAGCATATTAGCTGAGTTTGACGAGACGAAATCCGAAAACGGAAGATTTTTCCTTACGGATTTTCTGCTTTTGTTTACGGACGGCGGAGGGATAATCCGCTACGCGAAGATAGGAGAAGTCTCGGTCATCGGAAAGGCTATTTGGCTCGCCTCGGGAAAAAAGGCGGCTATGCTCAAAGCAAAAAACAAGGAAGAAGCCTTGGAGGTCGCGAAAAAGATACAGTCGAGAATACCCGACGATGTTGTCATTGAGGACGAAGAGCCGGACGAAGAACAGCTCAAAGCGCGCGAGACCGACGAGAAAATACTCAGAGAGATAGTGGGAATTCCCGACAGCGAAGAAGACGGCGGCGAGGACGGCGGCGAAGATGACGTTGATGACAGCGGCGAAGCCGATGAAAATGACAGCGGAGAGTCCGAGTAATGAAAGAGATCTCAAGGGAATATCTTAAGCTGTACAGCTCGGTAATAATCCAGCTTTGGGTGATCGCCGCGGTATGTTTGGCGGCGTTTGCCGTTGCGGGGGCGTTTAAAGGCGACAAGGCGTGGTTCGCGTTTATCGTGTGCGGGCTGTTCGGCGGCTTCGCGCTTGTTATGACATTGGTTATTTTGATCGCGCCAAGGGTGTTTGAGGGCAAGCTGAAAAAATACCCGAAAGAAATCAGGGATGAAATTATCGGCGGGAAATTTGTTTCTCTCGGAAACAGACGGTTCTATGAAAACCATTTGCTGTTTTATTCGAGACGCAAAATAAATCTTGTCAGATTTGACGAGACAGAGAGCGTTGAAATAAAGTCCATAATGAAAATGGAGCTTACTTTGAAAAGTGGGAAAAAGCTTTCGCTTTCGACAAATCCCGACGAAAACTCGGCAGTCATAGCGGCGGCGTTTAAGAGCAAAAATCCGCAGATTAAATTTATTATAAACGGAAAAACGATAGAAAATATTGACGAAAAGGGAATGAAAAAATGATCTGGATATGCTATATCGCGATGATAGCCGTGCCGTATCTCCTGAGCGGCATAAACACATCTATCATCGTCGCTAAAGTCAAAACGGGAAAGGATATCCGCGAAATGGGCAGCGGAAACGCGGGACTTACAAACACCCTGCGCGTTTTAGGGAAAGGCGCGGCGGGAGTTGTTCTGCTGGGCGACGTTTCTAAAGCGGCAATAGCGGTGCTTATCGTAAGGCTCATATTCTTGTTTGTCGGCGGCGTAAACACAATGGATAGGGCGTCTGATATGACATGGGTAGAGAATGTCGCGGTGTTTATGTCCATTGTCGGACACTGCTATCCGGTGTATTATAAGTTCAAGGGCGGAAAGGGAGTTCTGGCGTCGATATCGGCGATCTTTGTCTATGATTGGAGAATAGCCTGCATACTGCTCAGCATCTTCATCATCATAGTGTCGTTTACAAGATACGTTTCTCTCGGAAGCTGTATCGCCTCTTCGTGTTATTTTATCGTTTCGTTCTGCTACGGTATGTTTATTGACGGTGACCCCGCGTTTATCATCAACACGATAATCAGCGCGTTTTGCGGCGGACTTATTGTTTTCCGCCACCGCGAAAACATAAAACGGCTTTTGAGCCATACCGAAAAGAAGCTCGGCGAAAAGGCGAAATAGAAGTTAGAGGTAAGAAGTTAGAATCACCGCCAAACAGAGCGACTACTTTTGGGAACGACTCTGATTTCTAACATCTGATTTCTAAAAACTAAACGGATAGGTTGATTGTTTATGTGGTGGGTCTATGCTCTGCTGTCCGCTGTTTTTGCCGCGGCTACCTCGATATTGGCAAAAGTCGGCATTGAGGAAATGAATTCCAATCTGGCGACAGCCATAAGAACGGTCGTTGTCGTTTTAATGGCGTGGGGTATGGTTTTTCTTACAAACGCGCAGAGCGGCATTGCGGATATCAGCAAAAAAAGCTGGATATTTCTCATTCTGTCGGGCTTGGCGACGGGCGCCTCGTGGCTGTGCTATTATAAGGCTCTGCAAATGGGAGAGGTCTCGAAGGTCGCGCCTATTGACAAGCTGAGCGTTGTAATCACTCTGGTGCTGGCGTTTGTTTTCCTGCATGAGGAGTTTACGGCAAAATCTCTCATAGGCTGTATCCTCATAGGCGTTGGGACGCTGCTTTTGGTGTAAGCTTTGGTTGGTTGCGGAAAACCGAATAAAATAAGAAGAGGGAATATTATGGCTAAGATCGCGATTTTAGGCTGCGGCTACGGAACGGCTTTAGGGGTTTTGTACACAAGGTACGGTCACGATGTTACTACCTGGACGAAATTCGAGGCGGAAGCACAACAGCTCCGTGCCGAGCGCGAGCACAAAAGACTTTTGCCGGGAGTAAAGCTCCCTGAAAATCTGGACGTGACTACTGACCCGAAAATTGTTGCGGACACGGATATTGTAGTGGTCTGCATTCCCTCGGCGTTTTACCGCGAGGCGATACAGACGGTAAAGGAATATATCCGCCCCGAAACAGTTGTCGTAAACGCCAGCAAAGGCTTGGAGGAAACCACGGGAAAGCGGCTTTCACAGCTTCTTCGCGAGGAGCTTCCCAACAACAGGATAGCCGTTATAACTGGTCCCTGCCACGCGGAGGAGATAGCGCGGTTTGTGCCTACTACGGAGGTCTGCGCGGCTTATGACAAAGAGACCGCCGAGTATATCCAGCAGACCCTCTCAAACGAGTGTTACAGAATATACACAAACGACGACGTCTGCGGGTGCGAGCTGGGCGGAGTTTTGAAAAACCCCATAGCTCTCGGCTGTGGGATAGCCCGCGGAATGGGGCTTGGAGACAACACGGTAGCTGCCCTTATGACGCGCGGAATGACCGAGATAACGCGCCTCGGCGTAGCTCTCGGGGCAAACTGGAAAACCTTTACGGGCATGGCGGGTTTCGGAGACCTGATAGTTACCTGTACATCGCAGCATTCGCGCAATTTCCGCGCGGGAAATCTTATAGGAAAAGGCGTGCCCGCGGCAGAGGCGGTGGCTCAGGTAGGCACCGTCGAGGGATATACGAATGCGCGCACTGCTTTTCGGCTTGCGAGAGAAAACAACGTAGACGTGCCTATCATCGAGCAGATAGTAAAAATATGCTTTGAGGACGGCGACCCGAAAAAGAGCATCTCGGCGCTTATGAACAGGGAATCAAAGCATGAGCGAGAGCTGTATTGGATAGACTAAAAAATTCGTAATTCGTAATGCTTAATTCGTAATTATTTATTGGAGGCATTACGTTCATGGCTTGCGGACAGCATAATAGCTGTAACCTTAATTACGCATTACGCATTAAGAATTAGCCGCAGGCTTGGGGGTGATTTTATGCGCGAAAAGGCGCCCGCAACCATAAACGAGCAGATAAAAATTTTAAAACAGCGCGGCTGTGTTTTCGAGGACGAGGCGAAAGCGCGCGAGATACTCAGATACATAAACTACTACCGCCTTTCCAATTACTTTGAGCCTTTTTCCGTAAGCAAGCACAAGTATGAAGAAGGCACCTCGTTCAATAAGATAATACGCGTTTATGAAATGGACAGAAAGCTGCGCAGTATCCTGCTGGCGGCGCTCGAGGAAGTCGAGATATCGCTTCGGGCTGTAATTTCAAACTACCACGCTCTGAAATACGGAGCGCTCGGATATCTCAATCCGTCGAGCTTTGGCGTTCAGCACAACCACCAGTCGTTTACCTCGCGGATAAACAATATCGTAGAGTCAAACTCCGACCGTGATTTTGTAAAACACTACAACGCCAAATACGGCGGAAAATTTCCGCTGTGGGTAATGGCGGAGCTGTTTTCCTTCGGAACGCTCGCGTTTTTTTTCAAGGATATGCAGAACGTTGATAAAAAGACTCTTGCCGGAGAATATTATAACTGTTCCTCGTCCGAGCTTGACAACTGGATATTCTGCTTAAACGAGCTGAGAAACTACTGCGCGCATTTCAACAGGCTTTACGCGAC
>JAFLUF010000049.1:5899-17569 GCA_022508925.1 Oscillospiraceae bacterium
ACGGGCGGAAAGAGCCTCGACGAGATAAAAAAGCAGATAGGCAGAATGCTGTCAAAAACAGCCGATTCCGTAGTCAGCGATATAACGCGTGAAGTAAAGAAAGAAATAAGGAAAGAAGTCCGCAGTACTATTCGCGGCGCGGTAAAAGAAGCGTTCGACTATTCTGCAAAGGCGGAGAAAATTCCCCCGAGAAAAACCGGCGCTTATGAAAGAAAACAAGACTTCGCGCTCGACGCCGACGAGATAGCCTATCCTCACGAGAGCGTCGGAGAAAATTTATCCCCGCACGACATAGCCATAAACGAAAAGATACTCGGAATGAGAAAGCAGAAGGAGACCACCCACAACGGATATATCGTTCAGAGGTGTGCGGAGATAACCTTTGTGCTTCAGGGAGAATATGTAGCCGACGTTGAGGACGACTTTTCGCGGAACGCGTTTTTCGGAATGACCACGCCGATGTACGCGGCGATGTCCAACTCTCAGCTCAGGACTTATTTCACATGGAGAAGCGACGTAAGACGCGGAGTCTACCGCGACACAGACAAATCGTATGTGATCTTGTATGTTTACGAACTCCTTAACAAAATCGGTGTTCGTTCCTCCGACGAGGCGTTTTCAAAGCTGTTGGAGCTGTGGGAAAACGCGGGGAAGCTGAATTGCGGGAAATATCTCGGCGAGGTCCTTCCGAGGTGGCTCAAGGATTTCTACGCGTTCAACAACGTTTCGGGAGAATTTCCCGACTTGGGCGGATATCTCAAAGACAGCAAAGAGGATAACGCGAGAAAAAGCGCCATAGAAATTTCGCGCGGAAACTACAAAAATAAATTGGATTTTCTCGCTGAAAACTCGGCGTACAACATAAAAGAAAGCTCTTTCTATTCCGAAAAGACCGCGCCGCTGATTGACGGGGCGCTGGAGCTTGTGCTGAAAGAGCTTGCGGGATATTGCTCGGCGAAAGGCATCGCGCTCGATACGATCATCTGCGGTCAGATGAAAAAGGATTACGCGTGGAGACAGTTTTCGGGCGCGGTCGTAAACTTAGACAGAACAGACGGCTTTCGCGCCGTAACAATAAGTCCCGAGGAGAGCTATTGCATAAAGCGCGGCGAGCCGGCTCTGGAAGAATACTCTCTGCTTTTGCAGAGGGGAATTATCGGGTTTATTCTCAAAAGCGTGGAAGCGCGGCTTCGTGAGAGAACAGGCTTTGGGAGAAAAATAAAGGTCAATCCCGCCATGCTTTCAAACGACGTAAAAAACCGCGGGAAAGCCGCGGAAGTTGTATTGGACGAGGAGTTCAAGAAAACTATCGAAAGAGCGGCAGACAGATTCTGCAATGAAAACGGAATTGTCGCCGCGAAAAAATCCTCCAAAAACTCTTCGGAAAGCTCAGACGAAGAATTTGTTTATCGGGCGGAAAAGGTCGAGATAGATATATCGAAGCTCTCAGAGATACGCGAGCAGGCGGACGAGATAGCGAAAAAGCTTATCGTCGAGGAATCGGACGGTCAGACCGCCGCCGAGCAGGAAAACAAGATAAACCTCCCCGAAATAGAGGACATGGCAAACCGAATTTCGGACGACGAGTTTTCCGAGAGGATAGCAAATCATTCCTCCGAATTTTCCGGCGAGCTTTCCGAGTCTTCGGGAGAAAAAAGCGGCTGGGAGAGATTTGCCGCTGAACTTTCCGATATTGAGCGCGGACTTCTGGCGGTGATGTGCGAAAACAAAGACGCCGCGGGATTCTGTAGGGAAAAGGGGCTTTTCGCAGAAACGGTTTTCGAGAAAATAAACGCGCTTGCCATTGAATCGGTCGGGGATATCATAATCGAAAACGGCGGGATAATTCCCGATTACCGTGATGAAATAGCGGAAAAGGTTCTTGCTGACCGCTGATTTGTATAAACCAAAACGAACGGAGTGTACATGATGAAATTCGTCTTTAAAGCGATGATTTTTGTTTTTGCCGTAACGGCGTCGGCGTTTTTCGCCTGCCATGCTTTCGCCCAAGCCGCGGAAGACGAACCGCTCGTCGATGAAAACGGCTATACGCGTTTTACGGGCGAATTCGAGCCGACAGCGTTCGCGAACTATTATATCGACGACGTTGTAAAGATAAACGAAGAGGAAAGCTTCTCCTTTCCCAAGACGTCTATCCTTACTGTCAGAAAAGGCGGGGAGCTTCAGATATACGTCGGCGGCTCTGTAAAATTCGAGGGAGCGCTGATAATCGAGCAGGGCGCGAGAGTGACCGTTTCGGGAGAATTTACGGCTTATGAAGGCTCGAGGATAGAATGTTTCGGAGAATTTGTCACAACGAGAAAATCTGCCGTTATGCTTGCGGGAGAGTTTTCCAACAACGAAAGCTCCGCTGTGGTTTTCGGAGGAAAGGTAAATCTGTACAGATCGGGAACATACGAAAACGCCGGTCCGACGACATTTTCAAACAGCGCGAACGCGGTGATCTCGGGGAAATACGACGTTTTGAAAAACGGAAAACTGTTTGTCAAGGGTACGTTCAGCACAACTCTCAACGCTAAAGTGTCGGCGGAGGGCTACATCTATCTCTCGGGAAAAATTTACAATACCGGCGAGCTTACCTTTAAAGAGGGCGCTGTTGATATACTCGACGGTCAGTTTGTCACGGGAAAGACAGGAAGAGTTTTTGACGAGAGGATCGCCGAAGCTCAGACGGCGTCGGAAGAAAGCAAGCAAGACGCGGCAGGCTCTCCCAAAACGCTCAGGGGAATAGACGTTTCGTATTGGCAGGGAGCCATCGACTGGAAAAGAGTAAAGGCTTCGGGAGTCGATTTCGCGTTTCTCAGGACGTCCGTAAGCGACTATTATTCCGACGAGACTTTTTATTACAACATAACCGAAGCTCAGCGCGCGGGAGTAAAGGTCGGGGTTTATCATTACTGTAAGGCGACCACCGTCGCGGGCGCCCGAGCCGAGGCGAGGTTCTTCCTTGACGCGCTCGAGCCGTACAAGCTTGATTTCCCGATCGTGCTGGATATAGAGGACAGGACACAGGAGGAACTCAGCGTAGACGAGCTTACAAGGATAGCCGCGGTATTCTGCGAGGAGATAAAAAAGGCGGGCTATACGCCGATGATATATTCAAGCGCCTCGTGGCTGAACAACCGGCTGAATATGTCAAAGCTCTCGGAATACGAGGTGTGGGTAGCGCACTGGGGAACGACCAGACCCGCCTATCGCGGAAGCTTCGGCGTGTGGCAGTATTCAAGCGAGGGCAGGGTCTCGGGGATCTCGGGCGACGTTGATTTAAATATCGCGTATATCGACTATTCTAAAAAATAATCGGAATTATCGGGTGTAATACAATGAAAAGAACGGTTCTGACAGTAATACTGTCATTGATGATATTCGCGTTGAGCGGGTGTGAAGAAAATCTCAACAGAGGAGAATCGGACGCGTCTGATTTTGACAGCTTCATCTGTTTTACCGCAAGCAATGTAACGGACAGCGAGCTTGACGAGATAGCAAGTATCATTGAAAGCAGAGTGACAAGCAGCGACCCCGCGCCGGAATATCGGATAATAATCGAATACGATACCGATACCGTCCGGCTGAATTTTAATTACATGGAAAAATGGGCGGAACATTTTATTGAAACGGCTGCGGAAAGAAATGCGCTTGAATTCCGAAAGGGAGACAGTATTGACGGCGAGCTTATCCTTACCAATAAAAATATCAAAAGCGCGGAAGCCATATATGATACAGCCCAAAGGCATTACGGCGTACAGATCGAATTTGACGAATATGGGTTTGATTTATTTTCCAATGCGGCAGAGGAGCTTGCGGGAACGGATATCCCCATATCGATATGGCTTGATGACGAACTGATATCATCCCCTCGTGTAGCTGACAGAATAATGACCGAAACGGTTTTTTTAAGCGGCAATTTAGATAAGCAAAGCGCCGTTGACATTGCCGAAAAAATAAATTCGGTTCCGCTTTACTACGATTTGATTATAAGCGATTATGAATTTGGAGCATAAAAATTACATAATAAATATTCCGATCTACCGTAAAATACTCCGATGTTAATATGCGTTGCTTGCGGCAACGGGCAGGTTCTTGTATAATGTGGGTAACGACTGAAGGAAAGGAGGTTATCCACGATGTTGAATGAAAACATTAAAGCGGTCAGAAAATCAAAAGGTCTTTCACAGGAAGAACTTGCCGTCAAGCTGAATGTGGTCAGGCAAACTGTCTCTAAATGGGAGAACGGCTTGTCGGTACCCGACTCGGATATGTTGATAACTATATCGGAAGTGCTTGAAACACCCGTAAGCACTTTGCTCGGAGAAACCGTTACCGAGTCAAAAGCTGATGACCTGAAAGCGATTTGCGAAAAACTGGAGGTCATAAACTTACAGCTTGCGCAGAGAAAGCCCGCAAGACGAAAAATGCTTCATTGGCTGTTTATTTCATTATGCGCGGTCACAGTAATAATATTTGCGGTCTTAGTGATTTTAGACAGACCATATTTAAGCTGGGATTACAGTGATCCCGAAACCGCCGTTGTCGGAACTGTATATCACTCGTTTGAATGGCTGTTTGCAAGATTGGCGCCGGTTATTTTCATAGGGTCGGTTATCGGGATTTTCCTGACACGGAGGAAAGTATAAAAACAGCGGGAGAACCGGTTTGGTTCTCCCGTTTTCTTAATCATATCTCAGCTTATGACCGACATAGGGTCTATCCACTCTCCGCTCTTCTTTACGGCAAGGTGGAGATGCGGCTGCTGGAGAATTTCGGACTGGTTGGTGTCGGAGGTCTTTCCGATTATCTCCCCTTGGGCTACGACTGTTCCCGCTTTTACGGAAAGCTCCTTCGCGAGTCCGCAGTAGTGTACCTCAAGCCCGTTTGTCTGCTCGATTATCACATAAACTCCCATAAGCGCGTCGTCGCGTATTTCCTTTACAACTCCGTCGGACATTGATTTTACATCTGTTCCGAGCGGGCAGAGAATATCGGAGCCGTCGTGGGTCTTCCATACGCCGAGAGTGGGGGATTTTACAAGTTCGCCGTTGCTGAAGGGGATATCTACATCTCCTTCAATCGGCATTATGTTGCCTTTTACCGTGTTTACGGGATTGTTCGTCGGCTCTGTGTCATCGGGCTTTGAGGACGCGGAGGAGGACGACGAGTTGTTGTCCTTTGGAACAGTGACCGAGGGATTATTAACGGGGGTATCGGTTTTCGGGCTTGAAGACGAGCTGTAGCTCGAAGAGCCCAGAAGGTCTGTCCGGCTGTTGGTCGGAACAAGGTTGTTCATAGCCACGCTGTATGCCGCGATAACCGCCGCGCATACCGCCACCGAGCCTGCGGCGGTCATTATCGCCAGCCATTTTGTCTTTTGACTTTCGCTTTGCCTTTTATTCTTCATAGATTCTTTCCTTCCTTTGTGTTAGTTGGGGGATTGCGGTTTCCTCGAACCTGCTGATAGTTTTGCCTTTTTTTAGTTATTTATACAAAAAAATATCCGCCGTTTACAGCAAATCAAATTTTTATTTATTTAAAAAAGAAGTTTTAGGCCAACGGTTTTAGGCAAAGTTCACAAAAAATCGCTTTTGGTGTGTTGAAAATTTTAATTTCACTTGAAATAAGGCGTCAATTGTTGTATAATGTATAGTGTATAATTGTATGAAAGGGAGAGCCTGTTTGAATTGTTTGCTTACCCGCGTGCCTGTTTATCACGGCGACGGCGGACTTTACGCGTATGAAATAAAATACAGACGGCTTGAAGGCTCAGAGTCGTCAGGCTCGGGGGGCTTTTTCGGCGTTGATCTTCAGCGGGTCTGCGGCGGGGCAAAGGCGCTGGTGGAGCTTTCTCGCGATCTGATAAAAAACGGCGTTTTGGCGGGTTTTTCCGCGGACAATGTTGTCGCGGTCATCTCTGGGCGGGATATTCTGAGCGACCGGGACGCGGTCGAGGCGTGCCGTGACCTGAAAAGGAAAGGCTATTCGTTCGCTCTTGACGACTTTAAGCGCGGAAGAGGCTTTGAGGAGATGTTAGAGCTTTGCGATATCGTCATGCTCGATTTTGTCAATCCGCTGACGGCTCAGGAAAGCGCCGCTTATATCTGCGGATTTACAAACAAGAGTATTCTGGCAAAGAGCATAAGCTCCCGCGGGAATTTTGAGAACGCCAAAAGAATAGGCTGCTCTTATGTTCAGGGAGATTTTTTCCTTAAGCCGCAGAGAGATCTGCGAAATCTTCAGCCGCTTCCGATAAGCATTGCAAAGGCTATGAAGATAATGTCAAAGCCCGAGTCTGACGTAGACGAGATAACAGAGGTCTTGTCGCAGGACACGGCGGTGTGTCAGAAAATACTCAGGCTTATAAACTCGGCGTATTTCGGCGTTACAAATAAGATATCGTCTATCGGACAAGCGATCATAGTTCTGGGACTTGATTATCTGCGCGAGTGGATATATATGCTGGCTATCCAGCACATTTCGCAGAACGAAAACAGCGAGCTTATGAGGCTGGCGCTTATTACGGCAAAATTCTGCAGAATGCTTGCGGGAGAGATACCCGGCGCGAAAAACGACACCGAGGCGTTTTATCTTATGGGGCTTATGTCGGTGCTTGTTTTCAGCAACGACAGACTGCTTACGTCGGCGTTGGCGGAACTTCCGCTGACCGATGAGATAAAGAACGGGATTTTGAGGAAGAGCGGACTTTACGGAGATGTTTTCGGAATGGCGGTAGATTTCTGCATGGGAAAATGGGAGCATTTCTCGGCGCTTGCCGCCGCGCTCGGGATCGACCCGCTGAAAGCGGCGGATATGTTTGTTGCGGCAATTGAAGAATCGGACAGGGTAGATTTTGGATGATAGGATAAAGGACGAAAGAAACAGAGATGGCTTTTTTTCTTGATGAAATAAACGAGTGCCTATGGGATCATCTGAAAAGCACGGATAAAAAGATCGTGCTTTACGGAATGGGCGACGGCGCGGAGAAAATAAAATCCGTCCTTGACGGCATAGGCGTAAACGTGGACGCTATAATGGCAAGCGACGAGTTTGTGCGCGGACACAGCTTTCTGGGCTACAAGGTGAAAAAGCTCTCCGAAATAGAAGAGGAATTCGGAGAGGTGATAATTCTCGTGTGCTTCGGGTCAAGTATCCCCGAGGTCATGGAGCATATTATCGGCATTTCGAAAAAGCACGAGCTTTACGCGCCGAATGTCCCGGTCGCGGGAGAGGGCGTATTTGACCTTGAGTTCGCCAAAGAACACCGCGACGAGCTTAAAAAGGTGTACGACCTGTTGGCTGACGCGCAGTCGAAAAAGGTCTTTGAGGATATTATACGCTATAAGCTGAGCGGAAAGCTCGATTATCTTATCGACGCGGAGTCAGACCCCTCGGAGAAGTTTGATATCCTGAACATCGGCGTTGAGGAGACTTATGTTGATTTAGGAGCGTATGACGGCGACACGGTCATAGAGTTTTTAAACGAAACGACCATGCAGTTCAAGAAAATTTACGCCGTAGAGCCTGACAGCAAGAGCTTCCGAAAAATGAAGCGCAGACTTTATATGCTCGGCTCTTCGCTTATCGAGGCGTATAACTGCGGAGCGTGGAACGAGGACACGACCGTTATTTTCTCCATGCGCAAGGGCAGAGGAAGCACCGCCGAGCCGAAAAAGGGCGAGCCGCTCAATCCCGCGAGATTCCGCGAGGTAAAGATGATAAAGGTCGACTCTATGCTGAGAGGCGAGAGCGCCAGCTATATAAAGATAGACGCGGAGGGAGCGGAGGAAAACGCGATAATGGGCGCGAAGGAAACTATCGTAAATTTTTCGCCCAAGCTCAATATCGCGCTTTATCACCGAAACGAGGATATGTATAAGCTCCCTTTGCTTATAAATTCGATAAACAAAAAATATAAGCTCTATATGCGCCATAATCCTTACATACCAGACTGGGACACCAACCTGTTCGCGGTGTGCAAATAACGGCGGCGCGGGGCGTTATTGACTTTTCAGTATACAAAGAAAGCAGGTTTTCCTATGAAGGTTGTTCTGGCGATTATCATACTGGTCCTGATAATAGCGACACTGGGAGTGTTTATTTTTCTCGAGCTGAATTCAAGCGACCTCATTTACTGCGGAGATCTTAAGGGCGAAAGCGGAAATGTCCGCATGGTCACGCGTATCTACACAGCCGACCTTAACGCCGACGAAACGCTGTCGCAGATAGTCGCGGCGGTAAACGACGGTGAAAGCGGCACGCTTTCCTCGGAGGAAATGACGGAGATCCTCGCGACCTATCAGAATATAATTTACGCGCCTGTGTTTTTATTCGACCTCAAGCAGGTGGACGAAAACACCTTTGTCCTTACGGGCAGCGTGTACAACGGACTTGACGAAGAGGGAAACCCGGCTGTTCCGGATTTTTATTACAGAAACCTTACCCTTACCGCGGGCGTTTCAAACGGAGTAGTTCTCGCGGCACAGAACATCTACTCGCAGGATATAGACGAAAGCGGGGAATATGAATTTATCGAGCGAAACAATGTCGTAGACCCCGTAATTCTCGACAATGGCGCGGGCGCGGCTTTCGCGTTCAGAGAGTGCGACACATACAGGGTCGTGTTTACCAAAAGCGCGGGCAGAACAGCCTCTATCACTCTCGGATTTACATACGAGGTCGTCGCGTCCAATCCTCTTAATTTCACAAGCATAAACGACGGCGCTCTGGGCGTTACGGTCATGGAAGCCTACGACACCTACGGCAGACTTACGCCCGAAATAAAGCTGGAGAAGGTATATAAAGTAGGGGGAGAAGAATAATATGATCGGACTGTTGAAAAGCCCCCAACAGGGGGCTTTTGACAGTTTGAAATAAGGCTTTTTACAAGCCGGTATTTGAGGAGATTATGAACAAGGACGAAGAAGAGAGACTCAGACAGGAGAGAATAGAGCTTTTAAAGCTTAAACAAGGCATCATAGACGAAAGCGAGCTTATCCCGGAAAAACCCGAAGAAACTCCCGAAAGAACCGTCTGGCAGAAGGCAGAGGCTTTTTTCGATCTGAACAAGGGCTTTATGCTGTTGGGAGTGCTTGTGCTTGCCGTGATAGTATCAATAAGCGTTTTGCTTTTTTCGCGCGAGGCGGATGATCTTATGGTGCTGGTTGTGATAACCGACGAAAACTCTCCGATGAAAAATAAAGCGGCAGAGATAGAAAAGGCGCTGGAAATGTACTGCCCCGATTTTGACAATAACGGGAGCGTTCATGTAAACGTAAGCGTCGCGGATATCTCGGTGGACGCTATAGGAGATTTCGAGCGCGCGCAGAACGACCAGCTCTCGCTTGAGATAGACACAAGGTACAGACAGCTTATCATTTCCGACGGCGGTTTTATGGAGTATATAAGCAAGGCGTACGGAAAAGACACGGGCGTTATTATGGAAGGTGAGCTGAGCCGCATTTCGCTCAATTCTCTCAGCTTCGCGCGTCAGGCGGGACTTGAGGGCTGTACGGACGATATAATGTTTTTTATCCGCTGTGAGATGAACGGCGACCCTAATACCGCGGCTGTTCAGCGCGAAAGAGCGCTCGAGGTCGTAAAAAATATCGTTGATAATAAAGCGGTAAGCGTCGAGGGATAAAGTTTATACAACAGATGAGCCTGTTCACACAACCTGAAAACAGAGGTTATGTGAACAGGCTTTTTTAGTTTTCGATCTCTTTCTCACGCGATTTTACGGGCGCGCGGGCGGCTTTTCCGCGCCCCGCTTTTATATCGCAGGGGATATGCTCGGGCAAAGTTCTCATAAATATTTCCGGAGGTTTTCGCAGTAGTCGCGCTCGCGGTCGAGAAGCCGCTCGGCGCTTTCCCGTATCTTCGGTTCGGCGCCGTGCGAGCGGTTTACGGCGTGCTGGATATCTATGATACCCATTGCCGTTCCGTTAAACATTATTTTCGCGATATTCGAGCCGCTCTGGTTGTTGAAGGTCTTCATAGCTATGCCCATTTTCGACATCGCTTTTCCCATGGGCGAAACCTCGACAGGCTCCGCACCGCGTTTTAAAAGCTCGTTTCTCGCGTTGTCCTTTACTTTCTTATAGCGCGCCTGCTCTTGTTGTATCTCAAGGAAAAGGTTGTTGTTCTTGCATACTTTAAGCACGTCGTTTGAAGCCTCATAAGCCATCTGCGCGTTGCGGTAGACGGCGTTTAATATCTCCGCGCTCTGGCGGTTTTTAAAATTCGGCATAAACTTTTCACTCCTTTTGTTTTTAATATTTTGGACAAAGGCGTGAAAAATATTTCTGACAAAATAAGGAAAAATGAAATCACCGTCAAATAAAAATTTTAAGAAATATTTTCCAAAACGCTTGACATTTCACAAAAAAGTAGTATAATGTAATTAGCACTCAAAGAGCGAGAGTGCTAAAAGTTAAAAACAGGAGTGAAATTATATGGAACAAAAGGAATTTAAAGCCGAGTCCAAGCGTCTGCTTGAAATGATGATAAACTCGATATATACGCACAAGGAGATATTTCTGCGCGAGCTTATTTCCAATGCCTCGGACGCGCTCGACAAGCTGTATTTCAAATCTATGGAGGAAAACCTCGGGCTTACGCGCGCGGATATGAAAATAAAGCTCGAAGCCGATAAGGACGCGAGAACGCTTACAATAAGCGACAACGGCATAGGAATGACCGCCGACGAGCTTGAAAACAACTTAGGCACTATCGCGCAGAGCGGTTCGTTTGAATTCAAACGCGACAACGAAAAGACGGAGGACGTTGATGTTATCGGGCAGTTCGGCGTGGGATTTTACTCGGCGTTTATGGTCGCGAAAAAGGTGACCGTTATCTCAAAGCCCTACGGCTCGGACAAGGCTTTTATGTGGCAGAGCGAGGGCGCGGACGGCTACACTGTCTCCGAAGCCGAAAAGGACGAAAACGGCACGACAATAACGCTTGAGATAAAGGAAAACGCGGAGGAAGAAAACTACGACGAGTATCTCCAGGTATATAAGATCCGCGAGCTTGTAAAGCGCTATTCGGATTATATCCGCTATCCTATCGTTATGGACACGGAGCACGAAAAGCTCAAAGAGGGCACAGGCAAGGACGGTGTTGACGCGGAGTACGAAAAAGAGACCGTCACCGAGACCTTAAACTCCCAGATACCCGTTTGGAAAAAGGCAAAGTCCGAGCTTAAGGACGAGGAGTACAATCAGTTCTACAAGGACAAGTTCTACGACTACACCGACCCGCTTTTGCATATCCACACAAAAACCGAGGGAACGGCGACATATTCGGCGCTGCTTTATATTCCCGAAAAGGTTCCGTATGACTATTACTCAAAGAACTTTGAAAAGGGCTTGCAGTTGTATTCCAGCGGCGTTATGATAATGGAAAAATGCGCCGACCTGCTGCCCGATCATTTCAGCTTTGTAAAGGGACTTGTAGACAGCGAGGACTTATCGCTGAACATCTCCCGCGAAATGCTCCAGCACGACCGCCAGCTTAAAATAATCGCGAAGAGCGTTGAAAAGTCAATTAAAAACGAGCTGAAAAAGTGCCTGAAAAACGACCGCGAGAAGTACGAAAAATTCTTTGAGGCGTTTGGAATACAGCTTAAATACGGCATTTACGAAAGCTACGGAATGAACA
>JAFLUF010000005.1:0-38254 GCA_022508925.1 Oscillospiraceae bacterium
ACCTATGACCCTCTGCTTGTAAGGCAGATGCTCTCCCAGCTGAGCTAAACTTCCGTTAAATCAAAATAGTAAAAGCGTTTAACGCACCTATTATTCTACAACTTTTTTCAAAGTTTGTCAATAGTTTTTTTCAATCCGTAAAAATTGAGCAATTCTATACAATTTTGTCCGAATTTCGGAAAATTATTCATCAAAATTCTACAAATAATCGTTATAATTTACCTCGCATAAAGCTTTGATTACATCAAATAATAACGCTGAAAAGCTTGATAAGGAGGGATCATTTTGGACAAGCTTGCTCTTACGCTGCTTATAATAGGCGGTCTTAACTGGGGTCTTGTGGGAATTTTCCGATTTGACCTTGTAGCGTGGCTGCTTGGCGGACAGACCTCGGTTTTCAGCCGAATAGTATACGTTATTGTCGCTCTCGCGGCAATCTGGGCTATTCCAATGCTTTTCCGCGGCAGAAAAACAACCGCCGCCGAAGTATAATCGATCGGAGCAAAAGAAATTCTTTTGCTCCGATTTCTTATTAAATTTTTAATTTCCAAGTTTCAGCATTTCGTCAATGCACTTTTTAGCTTTAAGCCTCTGCTCTTCGTCCATCGTTATCTCAAAGCCGCTTCTTCCCTCGAGAGTATGAAGCACATCGGCGATAGTCGTAACCTTCATATTGTGGCAAACGCAGTCCTTTGAAAGCGGGTGAAACAGCTTTTCGGGGTGCTGTATTCCGAGGTGCTGGACTATGCTGTTTTCCGTGCCGATGATAAACTCCTCCGCGTCGCTTTTCGCCGCATAGTCCATAATTTCCGTGGTGCTTCCGACAAAGTCCGCGAGAGCCACCACCTCGGGCTGACACTCGGGATGAACAAGAAACAGCGCGCCGGGGTGAGCCGCTTTAGCCGCCTTTGCCTCCGCCGCCGTAAGCTTTGCGTGAGTGGGACAGCCGCCGCTTATAAGCTTTATCTTCTTTTCGGGGATCTGCTTCTTTACATAATCGCCGAGGTTGCAGTCGGGAATGAACAGGATATTGTCCGAGTCGAGCTTTTTTATGATCTTTACTGCCGATGATGACGTAACGCACACATCGCACAGCGTTTTAAGCTCGGCGGTGGTGTTTATGTACGCCACCACCTTGTGGTCGGGATATTTTTGTTTAAGCTGTAACAGCATATCGGGGTCGAGCTGCTCAGCCATAGGACAGCCCGCCTCCTCGCGCGGGATAAGCACGCGCTTTTCGGGCGAGAGTATCTTCACCGTCTCCGCCATAAAGCGCACTCCGCACATTATTATCGTTTTGTTTTTAGCAACCGCGGCTTTTTGCGCGAGACCGAAGCTGTCGCCGACATAGTCAGCGATTTCAAGTATATCGTGCGTCTGATAGCAATGAGCGAGAATACACGCGTCGTTTTTCTCCTTAAGCTCGATTATCCTTTGCTGAATTTCGTTCATAATGCCTCCCGATTTAAATTATCCCGCCATCTTTGACATGACAGTCAGAATTATTATAGCCGCAAGCGAAGCGCCGAGGATTATCCAGTTTCGTATTATCGTGCGCTCGAGGCGGTTGTTATTATCCTTTTTGAATTTCTTAGCCATATCATTCTCCCGCGATCTCGGTGATAGCCGCCGTTACAAGCTTTCTGAACATCGGCGCGGCTTTGTCCGCAGTTTCCTGGACCTCCTGGTGCGAAAGCGGATTTGCGGAAATTCCCGCGGCAAGGTTTGAAATGCACGAAATGCCGCATATCTCCATTCCCATGTGGCGCGCCGCCATTGCCTCTACGGCAGTGGACATTCCCACCGCGTCCGCGCCGAGTCGTCCGTAGGCGCGTATCTCAGCGGGAGTTTCGTAGTTCGGTCCCGTGGTCTGGATATACACTCCGCGAACAAGAGGCACGCTTACTTTCGCGGCGGTGTTTTCAATTATTGTACGCAATCTCTTGCTGTAGACCTCGCTCATATCGGGAAATCTCACGCCAAGCTCCTCAATGTTCGCGCCGATAAGCGGACTTGGCACAAGCGAGCTTATGTGGTCGGTTATCAGCATAAAATCTCCCGCGTGAAATGACGGGTTTATTCCGCCCGCGGCGTTGGTGAGAAACAGCGTTTTCGCTCCCATAAGCCCCATAAGGCGCGTCGGAAGAACAACGTCCTGTACCGAGTATCCCTCATAATAATGCACTCTGCCCTGCATAACAACGACAGGAACGCGCTTTTCTCCGCAATATCCGAAAACAAAACGCCCCTTATGCCCCAGCACGGTGCTTATCGGAAAGCCCTCTATCTCGCCGTAATCGAGTGTTTCCTTTATTTCAAGAGTGTCGCAGAAATCGCCTAAGCCGCTGCCTAAAATAAGCGCAAGCGAGGGCTTGAAGCTTATTTTCTTTTCGACCTGATCGTGGCATTTCATCAACTTTTCGTAAACTTCGTTCATGGTTATTTTTTCCTTTCGTCGCGTTTGGTCTGAGTGTTTGTGTTATTGTTGTCAGCGGGCAGGATCACCGTAAAGGTCGTTCCCTCTCCCAACACGGAGGAGACCGATATCCTTCCGCCGCTGAGTTCAACTATCTTCTTCACAAGCGAAAGTCCGAGTCCGTTTCCCTTTGACGCGTGAGAACGGTCCGCCTGATAGAATTTCTCGAAAATATGCGGCAGGGCTTCTTCGGAAATACCGCAGCCGCTGTCGGAGATATCCACGGTTATCTGCCCGTTTTGCCGCTTTAATGAAACGTTTATGCTCCCTCCGCTCGGAGTGAATTTTACGGCGTTATCGAAGAGATTATGCCATACATGAGACATAAGCTGCTCGTTGAAATAAAACTGCGCTTCGTCCATCTCGCTCATATTAAGCTCGATGTTTTTTCCGCTCCAGACAGGCTCAAGACTGAGCATACAGTTTCTTAACTGCTCGTCGAGAGAGTACCGCTTTTTATCTTCGATAATTCCCTTGTTGTCAAGGCTTGTGAGAAGCTGTGTATTTGCCGCGAGAGAGGACAGATATTCCGCCTCTTCAAGAATTATCCTTGAAAACTCGCGCCGCTGTTCTTCGGTTATGTCGTCGTCGCAGAGCTGACGCGCAAAGCCGCTTATCGACGAAAGCGGCGTTTTGAACTCGTGAGAGAAATTCGACACGAAGTCGTTTCTGAACAGCTCGGTATTCGCAAGCTCGGCGGTCATTATGTTAAAGTCGGAGATAAGCCTCTGAAGCTCCTTTAAGGTGTGACGTGTAAGAAAATCGTCCTCGTCTACCTTTACGGTATAATCGCCGTTTCTCACGCGCCTTGTCGCTTTTGTAAGGCTCGAAAGGGGCTTTAGGATAGTGTTTGTAACAAAAAACGCCATTATCGCGCCTATCAGTATACTCGCGCCCACAGAGCCTATTACGGTGGAAATATCCGCCGCGCCGTCGGTGACAAATCCGATAACGATAGTAGAGGTAAAGGTGAGAACATCGGAAGCGACGATTATCAGAAGCGTAAAGATCATCATCTTCATTCCGAGACGGTTTACTCTCTCAAACGGCTTGAACATATGCTTAAGCCGCTGCTTTAATTTTTTAAACGCCCGTTTCATATTTACGGTCACTCCTGCTGCGTCCTGACCTCGGCTTTATAACCAAGACCTCTTACGGTCGTTATTGAAAAATCCTCGTTATCGTGAAAGCGCTCTCTGAGACGGTTTATGTGTACGTCTACCGTTCTTGCCTCGCTGTCCGAGCCCATTTCCCAGAACTCCTCCATAAGCGCCGTTCTTGTAAAGGTTTTTCCCGGAAAGGACAGGAGCTTGAACAATATCTGAAACTCCTTTCGCGGAAGAACCGCCACCTCGCCGTTTACACTGACCGAAAACGCCCCGTAATCAAGCTCGGTTTTCCCGACGGTTATCTTCTGCTCCTCGGCTATTTTGCTCCTTCTGAGCAAAGCCTTTATCCTTAAGATCATCTCGACCTCGTCTACGGGCTTGGTCATATAATCGTCCGTTCCGAGCATAAAGCTTTTGTGGATATCGGCGGTGTTGTCCTTGGCGGTTATTATCAGTACGGGCAGGGTGCTTCCACTGTCGCGGAGAGCCTTAAGCGTATCCCACCCGTCCATTTTCGGCATCATAAGGTCTAACACCATAAGGTCGATGTGCGTGCTTTCGATTATCTCAAGCGCCTTTTCGCCGTTTTCGGCGGTGTACGCCTTAAAGCCGTTTTTCTCAAGCGTATATTCAAACAGCCGCCTGATGTTTGCCGTATCGTCTGCTACAAGTATGTTGAACAAACCTCCACCCCCTCGGACTTTCTTTCAAATGCTTTGTGTTATTTTAAGATATTATGTGTTTCCGCGGTGTAATCATCTTGAATAAGAATATAGTCAAGCTTGTATTCAATACAGTTTTTCAGATAATACCGGTTTTCACTGAGCGTTGTTTCAAGCGTTAAATCGTTATCGTCAAGCCGCTGTTCAATGACATTCGCGTACTTTACGATATCGTCAAAATGCGCGCGGATATAATTTTCGCTGAAAACCAGACAAGTGTATTTTATTTTGCTCAGATACTTTTTGTCAAGATCCTTTTTCCAATCGAAAGGGATATAACAGCCCTCGACAATAAGATCCTGCTCGTTCTCTATTGCCGTCTTTATTATTTCCCTTACGATGTTCCAGAGATATTCCGTAAGCTCTTTGTCGTCATAAGGCGTGAGACTTGTATTTCCGCTGCGTATCAAGCCCATTTTCAAAAGGTCAATTGAAAGATACGGATATTTATACCGCTCAAGAAGCTTTTGCGCCAAGTTTGTTTTTCCGGTATGAGAAGCGCCCGAAATCAATATTATCATGAGTTGAACATTTTTACCGAGGAGTCGAGCATTTCATCAACATAATCGCCGTCGCTCATTGTCGCGAAGAAAAGAATGTCCTCCCGCTTGAAGCCGTTTTTGCTGAAGATATCGTCGGGGAGCTGTTTGATATTTTTCTCCAAAACAGTAAGCAAGGTCAGCGCAAAATCCCATTTTTCATCGGACGCGCTGAGTAAATCAATATCCTTGGTATTATCAACCATATCAACCAGCGGCTGATACAGAAAATCGGGGTTGCTTCCGTTTTCCCAATCATAATACTCGTCTATATCATGAGTGTAGTCCCACGACAGGTACATACCGTAAAAATCGTCCGTGGTTATAAAACCGATAGCGCAGGCTTTTTTTCGCTTTGCTTTTTTCAGTATCTTGCCTATTTCTTTCGGCAGATTTTCGGAGCAAGCAATATCGAATTTTTCAAATCTTGAAATATCCATGTTTTATTTCCTTTTTAACATAGTTTCGATTACTCGTTTAAGTACGCTATCTGCTCGGGAGTGAGTTTGTCAATGGTTATTCCCCACGCGTTAAGTTTTCTTTCCGCAACCTTCTGGTCGATCTCCTTCGGAACATTGAAGGTCATAGAGCCGCCGTTTTTCTTGAGCTGTGCGCCGTTTTTCGCGATGTACTCCGCCGAAAGCGCCTGGATAGCAAAGCTCATGTCCATGATCTCCGCGGGGTGTCCGTCGCCCGCCGCGAGATTTACGAGTCTGCCCTCGGCGATAACGAATATCGTGTTTCCGTTTTTCAGCTTATAGCCCATTATGTTGTTGCGGGCAAGATAGCTGTCGACCGCTATCTCGCGGAGCTTCGCCATATTTACCTCTACGTCGAAATGTCCCGCGTTGCAGCAGATAGCGCCGTCCTTCATGTTTACAAAAGCCTGCTCGCCGATAACGTCGTTGCAGCCCGTAACAGTAACGAAAAAGTCGCCTGTTTTCGCCGCCTCATTCATCGGCATAACCGTAAAGCCGTCCATGACAGCTTCCATAGCCTTTATCGGGTCGATCTCGGTTACGATCACCTTCGCTCCCAGACCCTTTGCGCGCATAGCCACGCCCTTTCCGCACCAGCCGTAGCCCGCGACAACCACATACTTTCCCGCGACGATAAGATTTGTCGTGCGGTTTATGCCGTCCCAGACGGACTGACCCGTGCCGTAGCGGTTGTCAAAAAGGTGCTTGCAGTCCGCGTCGTTTACGAGCGCCATGGGGAACTTCAGCTTTCCCGCGCCGTCCATCGCTTTCAGGCGGATAATGCCGGTAGTAGTCTCCTCACAGCCGCCGAGAACGTTTTCAATAAGCTCGGGCTTTTCGGTGTGGATATAGTTTACCAGATCGCCGCCGTCGTCGATGATTATGTTCGGTCCCGCGTTTATCACGCTCGCGATGTGGCGGTGGTATTCCTCGTCGGTGGAGTTATACCACGCGTAAACGTTAAGTCCGTCATGTACCAGCGCCGCTGCCACATCGTCCTGAGTAGACAGGGGATTAGAACCCGTGACATACATCTCAGCTCCCCCTGCCGCGAGAACTTTGCACAGATACGCGGTCTTCGCCTCGAGATGAACAGACAGCGCGACTTTCATTCCCTTAAAGGGCTTTGTCTGCGAGAAATCGCGCTCTATACCGTTTAACAGCGGCATATTTCTTTTTACCCAGTCGATCTTGCGTTTTCCGCTTTCCCAAAGTTTTTCATCTCTGATTTCGCTCATAATAAATTCCTTTCATGAATATATTTTTCCGAGGTGATTTTATATGTCAAAATTTGCATATATTGAAAACGAGCGCCCCGTTTTGTCCGCAAAGCTTCGCGGAACGGACGGATACGAAAATGTTGTCGGCGAGGTTCTGGTGCACAAGCTCGAAAACGGGCTGTGCCTTTGCGCAAGCTTTTCGGGTCTCCCAGCTTCGCAGGCTCTGCCGTTTCATATCCACGAGGGCACAAGCTGTGAAAACGCGGGAGGACATCTTTTAGAGCTTCCCGATATTATGTCAGACCGAAACGGCGAGGCTTACGCGCATTATTGCTTTGACAGGCTGAACTTGTCGGAAATATCCGAACACGCGATCATGCTGCACGTCAGGAAAAACGGCGAAGAGCCGGCGATCGCCTGCGGAGTTCTTAAGCACGTGCTGTAAATAACGCAGTCGTGGCGGTGTTATATCCAAACATTAAACCATCACGACCATGTCATAGCCGAGTATCAGCCCTTTACTACCGCAAGTGAATTCACTACTCTTTCAAGCTCGTCCTGAAGACCGCTGTAAAACAGCGTAAACAGGATATCACAGCTTCCGAACAAAAACAGGTTTCTGTTTGTTATAGCCGAAAGCGCGGGGACATATCCGTAGACATAGCTTTTAAACCACTCGGCGTCGTATGCCGGAACGGGCTTTTTGCTTTTTACAAGCCTTTGTATCTCCTCGAAATCGTCGACGATTATGTTTTCAAAATTTGCCGCGCCCTTTTCGCAAACGGTATCGAAGATAGTTTTTATCTGCTTGTCGTTAAGACTTCCCCCGCTTGTTTTTATGTTTTTAAGCTCGGGCAGTCTCACCGCAAACGAATATACCATAAGAGATAAGACCCGCTCGTACTCGGGAGAGTTCATCTCCTTACAGCGCTCCTTGTCGAGCTTTATCCCGGTGTTGTAAAGCGCGGTGGTGTCGGTTATGTTTTTAAGCGCTATCTTGAAAATATCCTTTACGCTTACGTTGTAAAAATCCCTGTCGGAGATCAGATAGACATATTTTACGGCGTTGAAAAGCGAGACTCCCGCTTTTACCACCGTTTCCGAGATCATTGTATAGGCTGTGCGTTCACTTACAAATTCCACTGTACTTATTGCCCTTCCTTAATAGTATTAACTCTCTTGCTGTTTGGGTCCTTCCGAAAGCAGATCCTTTACAACTTCCGCCGCTATGATTATCCCCGCTGCCGCGGGTGCAAACGCGCAGCTTGCGGATATTTCGCTGCTTGTCTTTGAAAGCTCGGTCGAAAAAACCACCTTAAGCTTTTCTATCCCGCGGTTTCTCAGCTCATGGCGAAACACCCTTACCGCGGGGCTTACGCTCGTCGAAAAAATATCGCAGACCTTAAAGCTCATCGGACTGAACCTGCCTTCGGTGCCCATAGAGCTTATAAGCTTAACGCCAAGCCTCTCGCATATCTCCGCCAGAAGCACCTTTGCCGCCGTGTCATCCATAGCGTCTATGATATAATCGTACTCGGAAAAATCAAACGCTCCCGCGCTGTTTTCGTTAAGAAAAAGCGGATATTTCCGCAGTATTATCTCGGGGCTGATGTCTGAAAGACGCGCGCCGAGAGCCTCGGTTTTAAGCATTCCCACCGTACTGTGCAAAGCGGCTGTCTGCCTGTTTATATCCGAAAGCGAAACCTTGCCGCCGTCGATGAGGTCGATGGCTCCTATCCCGCTTCTCGCCAAGGTCTCCGCGGCATAGCCTCCCGCTCCTCCAAGACCGAAAACCGCTACTTTCACCTTGCACAGCTTATCGATAGCTTCTTCGCCCAGAAGCGCGGCTGTTCTTGATAATTCTTCCGCCACTTGTATCATTCTGTTCACCACGGCTGTACCTGTCCGACAATTTCGGACAAGGACTTTATCTCGTTTTCTTCCATATATTCTTCTATCCCGTCTATTACTTTAAGCGGAGAATACGGGTCGGTAAATATCGCTGTTCCCATCTGCACCGCCGACGCTCCCGCAAGCATCATCTCGATAGCGTCCTCCGCGGTTGAGATCCCGCCCATGCCGATTATCGGTATCTTTACCGCCTTATAACACTGCCATACCATTCTCACCGCTACGGGGAAAACCGCGGGTCCGCTCAAACCGCCCATGTTGTTTTTAAGAATGGGTCTGCGCGTCTTTACATCTATTCTCATTCCCAACAGCGTGTTTATAAGCGAAACGCAGTCCGCACCCTCGGCTTCCGCCGCTTTTGCTATCTCCGTAATATCCGTAACATTAGGCGTAAGCTTTACGATAAGCGGTTTTTTCGTGGCTCTGCGTACAGCCGAAGTGACCGAAGCCGCCCCCTCGCGCGAGATGCCCCACGAGGCCCCGCCCTGCTTTACATTCGGACAGGAGATGTTAAGCTCTATCATATCAACGTCCGACGCGTCCAATACCTCAGCCGCCGCGACATAATCGTCAATAGTCGCGCCCGCGACGTTTGCAATGATCACGTTTCCCTCTTCCTTCAGGGTAGGGAGATAGTATTCCACAAAGCCGTGAACGCCGATGTTCTGAAGTCCTACCGAATTTAAAATTCCCGAATAGCTTTCGGCAATTCTCGGCGGAGGATTTCCGAGCTTCGGCTCAATGGTCATACCCTTGCACGAGATGCCGCCGAGCTTTGACAGCGGGTAAAGGTCGGTATAGCATTCGCCGTTTCCGTAGGTTCCGGAGGCGGCGATAACGGGATTAGGAAACTCGACTCCCGCGATCTTTACGGACATATCAACCACCAAGCTTCACCTCCTCGGCATTAAATACAGGCCCGTCCTTGCAGACGCGCGCATAGTGCTCCTCGCCGTTTCTTACGGTCATACACGAGCATACAACACAAGCTCCCACTCCGCAGCCCATGCGCTGTTCGAGCGAAACCTGACACGGCACGTCATACTGTTCGCAGGTCTTTATGATCGCCTTTATCATAGGCTCGGGACCGCACGCGCACACCAGCGCGTAATTTCCGCTTTTCAGCTCTTCTTCAAGCGGAGAAGTCACGACTCCATGCACTCCCACGCTTCCGTCGTCGGTGCAGAGGATCGTTTTCGTACCGAATTCCTCAAACTCGTCGTTGAGGATAATTCTCGTATAATCTCTAAAGCCGAGTATCGCCGTACACAGCGAGCTTGTTTCGCGGGCTATCTCAAGCAGCGGCGGCACTCCTATCCCTCCGCCTACGACGATTATTTTCTTCCCTTCGGGAATCTTAAAGCCCCGTCCGAGAGGCGCAAGAACGTCGAGCGAATCACCCTCGGAATGCTGTGCGAGAGCGTACGTTCCCTTTCCCCTTACCTCAAACACAAACCTCAGCGTTCCGCGCTCTCTGTCAATTTCACAGATAGAGATCGGCCGACGAAGCGTAAAGCCGGGGATACCGATATTGGCGAACTGCCCCGCCTCGGCCTCGTCCGCAAGCTCGGGCGCGTCGATTATTACCGAGTAAATTCCCTTTGCGAGAGTGCGCTTTTCAATTATGGGATATTTTCCGCAAAAAAAACTCATTTCTTCTCCTTCTTTTCATCAGCCTCTGCAACGTCGGAGCTTATGAAAACAGTATTGCTTTTTTTATTATCCGTCTTTGTAAGCGAGGTTATTCTGTGCGCCGAAAAGCGGATTATTATAACTAATATCAGCGCGCAGAGAACAAACGTAACGCTGAAAAAGCTCTTTTCCAGACCCAACAGCCGCTCTTCGACGATAAACTCCGCCTCTATCGCCGAAAACAGAAGCGGGAGCTTGCAAAGAGAGACCGCAAACACAAACCAATCAAACACGCTCTGCGCGTTGTCTTTGGTTATATTATACTTCTCAAAACGGCGGCTTTTAAGGGTCACAACAATGTAGATCAAAATAACCGCCGCGCATACCGCGGGAAAGACCCACAGCGAGATAAGGTCCATCCGAGCCATTTCAAGCTGAATTTCCGGGTGAGCCGAAGAAAAGCTTGCCGCCGAGATAGCCGAAAACGCCGCCATTGCGAGGGAAATAATATCGCTGATGATCCGCGCGGGCTTAAAGGAATATTTTACAGTATGATTTCCGATCTTCATTTCTTAAATTTTAGTAATATCCACAAGCTCTACGCCGTCAATGCTTCTGTTCGCTTCGAGACAGTCGAGCAGAGCGCTTGCGGTATCTATCGCCGTAAGGCAGACGATAGAACGTTCTACCGCCTTTCTCCTCATTCTCACGCTGTCGAGCGAGGGCTTTCTTCCGGTTTCCGAGGTGGACACAACATAGCTCACCGCGCCGCTTTCAAGCAGGGAGATAACGTTCGGCTGCTGCTCTTCGTGTATTCTGTAAACGTGGTTTGCGGCTATCATGTTTCTGTTTAACACAGAAGCCGTACCGCCCGTCGCGTAAACGGTAAAGCCGAGGTCCTCAAATCTTGAGGCAATTTCTATGATCTCGTTCTTATCGCTGTCGCGCACGGAGATAAGAACTCCGTATGTTCCGTCGGGAGAATCGGGATTTTTGCCGTCGCTCGGGTGGCAGAACTTATAGCCCGCCGCCGTAAGACCCTTGTAAATTGCTTCGCCGAATGTCTTGGCTATTCCGAGGCATTCGCCCGTAGACTTCATTTCGGGGCCGAGCTGATTGTCAACATCGTGCAGCTTTTCAAAGCTGAACACGGGGACTTTTACCGCCACATACTCGGCGTTGGGATAAAGTCCGCTCGTATAGCCCATGTCCTTCAGCTTTTTGCCGAGGATAATCTTTGTCGCGAGGTCTACCATAGGCACGCCCGTAACCTTGCTGATATACGGCACTGTTCTCGAAGAGCGCGGATTTACCTCTATTACATAGACCTCGTGGTTGTAAACAACGTATTGGATATTTACAAGACCGATAACGTGCAGAGCCTTCGCTAACTTTTCGGTGTAGTCTATTATTACCTTCTTTATGTGCGGCGTAAGATTCTGCGAGGGATAAATGGAAATACTGTCGCCGCTGTGGATTCCCGCGCGCTCGACGTGCTCCATAATACCCGGTATTACAAAATCCTCGCCGTCGCAGATAGCGTCTACCTCTACCTCCGTGCCCATCATGTACTTGTCTATAAGCACGGGATTTTCAAGCTCGTGCGAGGTGATTATCGCCATATATTCCGAAACGTCGCTGTCGCCGTGTGCTATTATCATATTCTGTCCGCCAAGAACATATGACGGACGGAGCAGAACGGGATAGCCGAGTTTATTCGCGGCTTTGAGCGCTTCCTCTGTCGTAAACACCGTTTCTCCCTGCGGACGGGGAATATTGCACTTTTCGAGCAGCTCGTCAAACAGCTCTCTGTCCTCCGCCGCGTCAATGTCTGCGGCCTGTGTTCCGAGGATACGCACTCCCATTTCCGTGAGGTGTTTCGTAAGCTTTATCGCCGTCTGACCGCCGAACTGCACCACGCAGCCATATGGCTTTTCCGTTTCGATAAGCGCCTCGACGTCCTCTTTGGTAAGCGGGTCGAAATACAGGCGCGTGCCCGTGTCGAAATCGGTGGAAACAGTTTCGGGGTTGTTGTTGCAGATGATAGCCTCGCAGCCCTCTTCTTTCAGCGTCCATACGCAATGAACGGAGCAATAGTCAAACTCTATTCCCTGTCCTATTCTGATAGGACCGCTTCCGAAAACGATGACCTTTTTCTTATCCGAGGGGTGCTGTTCGATAAATTCCTTTGCCTCGTTTTCCTCGTCGAAATCGTTGTAGAAATAAGGGGTATCAGCCGAAAACTCCGCCGCGCAGGTATCGACCATTTTATAAACGGCGAGCCTGCGGCTTATGTTCCTGTCCGCGAGCTTCTGCCCCGAAAGTCTCTCGATCGTGCTGTCAAGATAGCAGTACTTTTTCGCGAGGTCGTATTTTTCCTGGGTAAGCCCGCCCTCCGCTAAAAGCTTTTCAAGCTCGGCGAGGTTTTTCAGCTTTGCGATAAACCACTTGTCTATTTTCGTTATGTCGTGGATATCATCAACGGATATCCCGCGCTTGAGTGCCTCAAACACGCAAAACGCCCTGTCAACATCAACATCATACAGCTTTTCGCGCACCTGCTCGTCCGAAAGCTCGGTAAACTCGCGCTTTGTGAGTGTGTCCATGCCAAGCTCTATCGAGCGCACAGCCTTTATCATTCCCGCCTCGAATGAGGGCGCGATAGCCATGATCTCGCCCGTCGCCTTCATCTGAGTACCAAGCGTTTTCTTTGCGTAAACAAACTTGTCAAACGGCCACTTCGGGAATTTTACCACAAGATAATCAAGAGCAGGCTCAAAGCAGGCGTAGGTCTTTCCCGTCACTTGATTTATTATCTCGTCGAGCGTATATCCCACCGCGATACGCGCCGCGACCTTGGCTATCGGATAACCCGTCGCCTTGGACGCGAGCGCCGACGAGCGCGACACACGCGGGTTTACCTCAATTACCGCGTACTCAAAGCTGTCGGGCTTTAACGCGAACTGACAGTTACAGCCGCCCTCAACCTTAAGCGCCTGAATTATATCCAGCGCGGCGGTGCGGAGCATCTGATATTCTTTATCCGCAAGCGTAACGGTAGGAGCTACTACGATAGAATCTCCCGTATGTACTCCCACAGGGTCGAAGTTTTCCATAGAGCATACGGTGATAACGTTGCCCTTGCGGTCGCGCATTACCTCAAACTCTACCTCTTTCCAGCCCGAGATGCACTTTTCCACAAGTATCTGAGTTATCGGCGAGAGTCTCAGTCCGTTTGTCGCTATTTCGTGAAGCTCCTCGCGCGTCTCCGCGATACCGCCGCCCGTGCCGCCCAATGTAAACGCGGGGCGCACTATCACGGGATAGCCTATCTCCTCCGCGAACGCCATTGCGTCCTCAAGGTTTTCAACGACCTTTGAGGGAATACACGGCTGTCCTATCTCCTCCATTGTATCCTTAAACGCCTGTCTGTCCTCGGCTTTGTGGATAGTCTCGGGATTGGAGCCTAACAGCTTTACGCCGTGCTCTTCAAGATATCCGCTCTCGGCAAGCTGCATAGAAAGCGTAAGTGCTGTCTGTCCGCCCAGGTTTGAAACAACGCTGTCGGGCTTTTCTATCTCAATAACGCGCTTTACAACGTCCAGCGTGAGCGGCTCTATATATATCTTGTCCGCCATGTGCTTGTCCGTCATTATCGTCGCGGGGTTGGAGTTTATCAGCACGACCTCGAGTCCCTCCTGTTTGAGGGCGCGGCACGCCTGCGTTCCCGCATAGTCAAACTCCGCAGCCTGACCTATAACGATAGGACCCGAGCCGATTACCAAAACCTTTTTTATATCACTTCTTAACGGCATAGATATCTCCTTTGTGTTTTATTATGTTCTACACTTTGCTCATGCCTTGTTTTCTTCCATAAGATTTATAAACTCATCGAAAAGATACGACGTATCGTGCGGCCCTCCGCACGCCTCGGGGTGGAACTGCACGGTAAACGCGGGCGCGTTTGTATATCTCACGCCCTCGCAGGTGCCGTCGTTGCCGTTGATATGCGAGACCGCGCCGACTTCCGCGGGCACGCTGTCTCCGATGACCGCGTAGCCGTGGTTCTGAGAGGTGATGTATGTCTTATCCCGCGCGATGTCCTTTACGGGCTGATTTCCGCCGCGGTGACCGTATTTGAGCTTTTCGGTCTTGGCGCCGTTTGCGAGCGCCAAGAGCTGATGTCCCAGACATATCCCGAACGTCGGTATTTTCGCCGAAACAAGCTCGCGCAGTGTTTGTATCGACCCTACATTGTCCGCGGGGTCGCCGGGGCCGTTTGACAGCATTATGCCGTCGGGATTTGCCGCCTTTATCTCCTCGGGAGTCGCGTTGTACGGCATTACCGTGACATTACAGCCGCGCTTTACAAGCTCCCTGCGTATGTTGTACTTATAGCCGTAATCCATAAGAACAACATTGTACTTCGCGTTTTCGGCGGTGAAAATTTCCTTTTCCTTTACCGAAACTTTAGGCACGACCTCGCCGACCTTATACGCCTTTATTTCTTTCAAAAGCTCGTCCTTGTCGAACTCGCCGCTTATTATCGCTCCGTTCATAACGCCGCTTTCGCGGATAATCCTCGTAAGGCGGCGCGTGTCGATATCACATATCCCTATAATGCCGAACGATTTTAGGTAGCTGTCCAGATCTCCCTCACAGCGAAAGTTTGACGGGACCTCGCAGTACTCTCTCACGATATATCCCGAAACTGCGCTTGTTTTGCTTTCGGGGTCGATATTATTCACGCCGTAATTTCCTATCAGCGGAAAGGTCTGCGTAACTATCTGCCCGCAATAGCTCGAGTCGGTAAGGGTCTCCTGATAGCCCGTCATCGCCGTTGTAAAGACTATCTCGCCGACTGTCTTTCCCTCCGCGCCGAAGCCCTTTCCCTCGAAAACCGTTCCGTCGGCAAGGATCAGCGCCGCTTTTCTTTTGTTCTCAAAAATCATTTTGTTCCTCCGGTATTGAGAATTTCCCGCCCGTTTATCTCTCTGTTATGTATTTACTCCTGCTCGGCTGTTATCTTTCCGACAAAGCCCATTATCTCGTCGCGCATACGGATAGCCTCGCGGCGCGCCGCCAGAGCGTACTCGCGCTCGTCGCACTTTTCCTTCTGATACGCGCACATAATTCCGCGCGAGCTGTTTACTATACCGCCAAGCCCGTTTTTATCAAACGCCGCGGCGATGTCCTTTGCCGTCGCTCCCTGCGCTCCATAGCCGGGAATTAGGAAAAACGTGTGCGGAAGAATTTCTCTCAGGCGCTTTATCTGCTCGGGATATGTCGCTCCCACAACGGCTCCCACGCCGCTGTAGCCGTACACTCCCGGAAGCTCCTCGCCCCACTTTTCGCACATTTTTCCCATATACTCGTAGATCGGTATTCCGTCCACAAGCTTATCCTGAAGCTCGCCGCTTGACGGATTTGAGGTTTTCACAAGCACGAAAATTCCCTTGTCGTTTTCAAGACAGGTCTTTATCAGCGGCTTTATCCCGTCGCTTCCGAGATAACCGTTTACCGTCAGCGCGTCGCCCAAAAACGGCTCGTGCTCCTCCGCGCCTACCTTCACTTTGCCGAGATGCGCCGCGGCGTAGGCTTCCATGGTCGTACCGATATCGTTGCGCTTTCCGTCGGTTATCACGTACATTCCCTTTTGGCGCGCGTATTCCTGGGTTTTATACAGCACCTTCATTCCAAACGGGCCGTACATCTCATAGTACGCCGCCTGCGGCTTTACCGCGGGAACTATATCGCAAAGCGCGTCGATAAGCCCCTTGTTGAATTCAAGCAGCGCCTTTGCCGCGCCTTTCAGCGTCTCGCCGTATTTTTCAAAGCACTTTTCCCTGATATACTCGGGAACATAGTCGAGCTTAGGGTCAAGTCCCGCGACGGTGGGATTCTGCGTCTGCTCGATTTTTTCGATAAGTCTGTCAAGTGACATAAGTTCCGTCCTTTCTGTGTTCAATAATTTTTGTCAGGCATTGTCCTCGTAAACGATCTCCCCGTCAACTATCGTCATCTTCACTCTGCCTTTAAGCGTCATTCCTTTAAAGCAAGTGTTCTCCGACTTCGAGTGCAGCTTTTCGGGGTCTACTTTCCATTCCTCGTTCAGATCGACCACCGCGATATCCGCAGGCTCGCCCGCCGAAAGGCTTCCGCCCGATATCCCGAGTATCCTTCGGGGATTTACGCACATAAGCCTTACTATCTTGCTCAACGACACCTTCTCTGTGTGATAAAGCGCGGTAAGCGTAGCCGCAAGCGAAGTCTCAAGACCGATAACGCCGTTGGGCGCGGTTTCAAAATCCGCTTTTTCCTCGGGAGCGTGCGGCGCGTGGTCTGTAACTATACAGTCCACCACGTCGGCGCATATCGCCTCAATTACCGCCTCAACGTCCGCCTTTGTCCTCAGCGGCGGATTCATGCGATAGTCCGCGTCGCGCTTTCTCAGCTTTTCGTCTGTCAGCATGAAATAGTGCGGAGCCGTCTCGCAGGTCACCATTACCCCTTGGTCCTGTGCTGTCTTTATCAGCCTCAGACTCGTGGCTGTGGAAACATGGCAGATATGTACCGGCATTTCAAGGTCGCCCGCCAATACAAGCTCCCTTGCCGTTGAGATATCCTCGGACAGCCTGTGCATTCCCTTTACGCCGAGCAGCTTTGAGACCTCGCCGCTGTTCATTATGCCGCCGTCTATTATGTCTAAATCCTCGCAGTGAGAAACCACTCTCAACCCCGCATAGTGTGCCTTTACAAGCGCCTGAGCCATAAGCCGCGCGTTTCTCACGGGCTTTCCGTCGTCCGATACCGCCACGCACCCGGCCTTTTTGAGTGCCTCAAAGTCGCACAGCTTTTCTCCTTTAAGCCCCTTTGTTATACAGCCCGTGGGATAGACCTTTATCTTTGCCTGCTTTGCTTTTTGCAGGATATATTTAACGGTTTTTATGGTGTCAACAGGCGGCGTTGTATTAGGCATACACAGCACCGCCGTTACTCCGCCCGCCGCCGCTGCCTCCGAGCCGCTTATGATGTCTTCTTTGTGGGTCTGTCCCGGGTCGCGGAAATGAACGTGCATATCGCATATTCCCGGAATAACCGCCTTTTTTTTGCAGTCCACCGTTTTGTCGGCTTTATCCCTGATGTTCTTGGCGCGCTTTACAATAACGCCGTTGTCGATAAGCAGATCGCAAACGCCCTCAAATCCGTTGGCGCTGTCAACAACATATCCGTTTTTCAGCAGAAGCGACATAAGCTCTCCTTTTCAAATCAAACCCTGTTGTATAAAATAAAAGCCGCAGCAAAGCGGCACAACACTAATCTCCGATAATATAGCGCGCAAAGCCGCAATTACCACTCTTTATTATAATATATTTACGCCGTCTTGTCAAGGGGATTTTTACTTTTAGAGGTTAGAAGTAAGAAGTTAGAAATTAAAACCCGATACTGACTTTTTGTTTCTGCTCCCCCGATTGCTAATAAAAACGCTCCCGAAAAGGGAGCGCTTTGTAAAATATCAAAAATCAAACGCGGGGTCGGGAGCGATCGACGGATCAACCATTACAATTTCGGGAAAACCGTCATAAGTAGCCGAGCCGTATTTTTTCAAAAGCGGCTTTGCAAGATCAAGCTTTATCTCCTCAACTGTCATATCCGCGTATTTCTCGGGAATATGGGCAATGCCCTCATAGCAAGAGCTGTTCCAGACAGGAACAACACCCCACTCGTTGCTGAATGCCGCCATATCAAAATCCTCTGAAATAACGTAAACGTCTATCCTGATTTCCTTTACGGCTCCGTTTTCAAACTCGGTCTCCTGAAGCACACGATAGGTGTCATATTCACTTGCTACCTTAAACAAATTGCCGTCTTCGCTGTCGTTTAATCCCCACGCGGGAACAGGACAGGTAGAAAGACATATCCCGTCGTTTACGCTCGGATCAGAATTTTCCGACTCGCCTTCTGAAGAAGAATCCTCTGTCTCCCGCTTGTCATCCGAGTTTTCCGAACTCTCCCCGCCGTTTGCGGAGACATCGGAAGAACCGCCCGTGTTTTCAGCCGACGAGTTCTGCGGGACAGAATTTTCAGATGAAGAATTTTCCGTGCCCGACGGGTCTTTTGCATTGTCAGCACAGCCCACGAGCATCGCCGCGCCCGCCGCAAGAATAAATGCAAGAATTATCTTTTTCATGCCGTTCTCCTTAGAAGCCGTCCGCAGGTCTTAACCGTTCTTTTGTCTATGTATTATGACTTCTTGCGGGAAATAACCACAACAGCTCCCGCGAGCGTAATTATTCCGACAACCGCCGCTACGCTTCCGATACCGGTGTCAACGTTTGACACTTCGCCGTCATTTACAACAACAACGGATTGTACGCTGAGCTCGTCTGTCTGCGCGGAAATCTCTTCGATATTTGCCGAATTATCGCTCTCCACAACCGCCGAGCCGTTCTCCGAAGCAGACGCACATACTGTCAGCGAGCAGAAAACCGCCGCCGCAGTGATCAGGTGCTTTATTTTCATAAAAATCCTCCGAAAAGCAATTGATATAATCGACTTTATAAAATGGTAAGATTTTGTGAACAGTAAGGGTGATTTTGTGGATAGAAGCTTAATGAGATCAATAACCGGCTTTAAAACGATCATGCCCGATCGTTTCAAAGCCTCATGTATTTTTATTATACTATAATTTACCTGAAATTTCAATCGGCATTTTCAACACATTTTTAAATTTGCTCGGAGAGAATTCGACAATTTTTACAAATATTTTTACTGTGATACAAAACTCAATAAACGCACAATTAGTCTCAAACTGTGTAGTTTTACGTTTCTTTTCGGCGCAAAATTAAAGCCCCCGAAGGCGAGCCGCCTTTGGCAATCCGTCTCACTTGTGAAACGTTTGCCAAAGGCTGTTGCTCGATTCGTGCGATACTTCTGTATCGCACCTTCCTTAAACGGAGGCTTTAGCTTATGATATCCAAATACGTCAGCCAAGCTTGAGCGTTTTTACGGACAAGCCTGAGATTTTTTTAGCCGCGGCGCTTGTTTGCCGTAACTGCCACTCCGAGCGCACCGAGAACTGCCATTCCGGCTATATAGCCGAAAGAAATACCCGTGTCGGGGTTACCGCCCGCGGCGCCTTCCATATAAGCTCCCGAGAGGCTGTCGTCGGAGCTGTCCGTGTCGTCCTCATCATCGTCATCATCGTAGTCATCGTCGTCATCGTCTGACGATATCAGATAATCACCGTCGTAGTACTCGGTTTTATCATATCCGTAAAAGTTTTCCGAATCGTTGTAATCGGATCCGAACGAGGAATTCGATTCATCATAATCTGTCATGCCGTGATCTGTCATGCCGTGGTCCGTGCCGGTCATTCCATATCTGTCATCCGAGCCGCCGGTAAGACCGTCCGCGATATCGCCCGCCGCGTCGCCCACGCCGTTTGCTATATCCTCAGCCACGCCCGCGGCGCCGTCAACTATATCCTCTGCCGCGCCGGCTATACCGTCAACAATGCCCTGCGCGCCTGCCGAAGCCGAAAACGCCAAAATACACAAAGCGCCTAAGACACAAGCCGTTATATTTTTAAACATCTTGTTTCTCCAATCTCTGCAAATTAAATTTACGCAAACAGATCCGCGACGGTTAAATTAAAATTTTCCAATGTCTGTCGCGGATTCTTTGCGCGTTATATTATCTGCATCAAAGGTAAAAATATCAGCAGAGAAATTTTGCTTCGGGTAATTTACAATTCAGGAGTTTTTTTCACAAATTTCATAAATCTTATGTTTTTACCGTTGGTTTCAAGCATCTCCGAGCATTCGACAAGCTCCCAGTTTTTGTCATTTTCAATGTCATAAAAGAAAACGTCGCCGCCGAAGCTGTCGTAGACGCGCGTGATGATCGCCTCGCCGCAATATGGCAAAAGCAGTTTGTATATCTCCCCGCCGCCTATCACGAAAACCTTTTTATCAAGCGTTTTTACATAAGACAGCATTTCTCCGACATCGTTAAAAACAGTCGCGCCCTCGATTTGCGATGAATTTCGCGAAAGCACGATATTCTCTCTTCCGGGCAGGGGTCTTTTCGGAAAGCTTTCATAGGTTTTTCTTCCCATAACCACCGCCGCGCCTTTGGTCGTCTCGCGGAAATGCCGCATATCAAGCGGCAGGCTGTACAAAAGCCCGCCGTTTTTTCCGATCGCGAAATCGTTGTCCATCACTAAAATAATCGTCATAATTGTCCCTCGTTCTTAAAATGTTATACATTGATATTAACATAATTTACGGAAAATTTCAAGAGGGATTACAGTCGGTAAGAAAAATCTGCAACCTTTTTTCTGTTCGCTCGGTATTATTGTCAGAAGGAAGATTTGCTCAAAAAATTAACATAAAGAAACGAGGAATCAACATGAAAAAATTTACGGCATTATTCGCGGCAATTGCGGTAATACTCACCGCCTCGGGCTGCTCGTCCGAGAACATGATATTTGACCCCGAGGACATTATCAACGGATTTACGGATATTGCTCCGGAATTGGGCGCGGGCTTTGGCTTAGGCGCGGCAGCGGGCGCCGACGGTCACTCGGGCGGCGCGGCTGACGCGGGAGAGGCGTTATATGATTATGACACGGCGCCCTCGGCTTCGTTTATCGAAACCCCCAAAAACGAAGGCTCGGAGAATTTCATTCAGCCGCAGGCGGGGCTTCTCACGGGCGGCGAATGGAACGACAACGCACACTGGAGCGACTGGCTCGCGCTTTACCGGAACCGCGAGGACTGGAACAGTTATAAGACAAGCTGGAGAATAGGCTGGGACGAGAGGATATGCGTTAAAGTGACCGCCAACGGTCAGCCCCTCGAAGGCGCAAAGGTTTACTGCCCGACCGCGAAGATTTCTTCCGTAACGGACAACAAGGGCACGGCTTATCTGTTTTTCAGCTCCGTCGAAGATGTTGAAAGAACTATCACCGTCGAATACAACGGCGAGACGAAAACAATTGACCAGCTTCAAATTTCGCAGGGCGGGGAGGTTTCCGTTGAATTTGACAGCGCGGCAGACCGCGAAAAGTCGCTTGACCTTATGATAGTCTGCGACACGACAGGCTCTATGAGCGACGAGCTTGAATATCTGAAAACCGAGCTTTCGGAGATAATCAGGCGCATAAAAAATGAAAACGCGGATCTTCCGACAAGGGTCTCGGTCAACTTCTACCGTGACGAGGGCGACGAGTATGTTGTCCGTCCGTTTGATTTTACGACCGATATAAACACGGCGGTCTCTCAGATAAGTATGCAGAGCGCCTACGGCGGCGGGGATTTCCCCGAGGCTGTTCACTCCGCGCTTAACAACGCCGTAAACGAGCATGACTGGAATAAAGATTCGGTAAAGATAATGTTTCTTGTGCTTGACGCTCCCGCGCACAGTGACGCACAGATAATCGACAGTCTCAACAAGTATGTGGCGAAAGCGGCGGAGATGGGTATAAGGATAATCCCCGTAGCTTCAAGCGGAATTGACAAGTCTACCGAATATCTTCTGCGCGCTATGGCTATACAGACAGGCGGCACCTACACCTTCCTTACCAACGACAGCGGCATTGGCGGCGACCACCTCGAACCCACCGTAGGCGCGTATAACGTCGAAAAGCTCGGGGATATGATGGTGAGGATCGTGGGAGAATACCTTTCATAAAATGCGTAATTCGTAATGCGTAATTCGTAATTATTATTGATGATAAAACGCGCTCGGTATTTTCCGAGCGCGTTCTGTCATTATAGCGATTACGAATTACGCATTAAGCATTACGAATTAATCTTCGTCATTCTTGCGTAATTTCTCATCACGGCTTTTTCGCCTATCTGATCGAAATTGACCGTGACCATCGCGTCGTTGCCCATTTGCTTTATCTTTGTCACGACTCCCTCGCCGAACTTCGAGTGGCGCACCCTGTCGCCGACGGCGATATTTTCCGCCGCGCCCTGCGCTGCGGGCGTTTTGAGCTTTTCCGACTGCTCCTTTAAGAAGCTGTGCGCCTTGGGCTTTGAAAACGACGAAAACTCCCTTGAAAACGCGGGAATTTCCTCCGTCAGTTCGCAAAGCTCCTCGGGGATCTCACGCGCAAAGGTCGAAAGCTTGTTCGCGCTGGTTCTTCCGAAAAGCATACGGTAGTTTGTATGGGTTATGTACAGTCTCTCTTTCGCGCGGGTTATCGCGACATACGCGAGCCTGCGCTCTTCCTCCATTTCGCTCGGCTCGCCTATGCTCATCATCGACGGGAAAACATTGTCCTCTGCCGCGACCATAAACACCGTCGGAAACTCAAGTCCCTTTGCGCTGTGCATCGTCATAAGCGAAACGCGGTCAGACTCTCCGTCGTAGCTGTCAATATCGGAAACCAGCGCCGTCTGCTCGAGAAAATCGGGCAGAGCCGCGTCGGGCTGTTCGTTCATAAGCGAAACGGCGTTTGATTTAAGCTCCGCGATATTTTCAATGCGCGGCACACCCTCGTCGCCCTGCGCTTTAAGCATATCAATATAGCCTGTTTTCTCCGCCACCGCGTCAATAAGCTCGTCAAGCGGAAGCGTGTCTGCAAGCTCGTCAAGCTCGTCGAAAAGATTAGCCGCCGCTTTGAGAGCGTTTGCTTTTCTCGACAGCGTTTCATATTGCGCCGCGTCGCGGCAGACTTCGATCGGGTCTATGTTCAGCCCCTCCGAAACACGGATTATTTCCTCTACAGTCGCGTCGCCTATACCGCGCTTTGGCTCGTTTATGACTCTCCTGAACCTCACCGCGTCATACGGGTTGTTGATGATAGCGAGGTAGGACAAAATGTCCTTTATTTCCTTGCGGTCGTAAAAGCGCAGTCCGCCCACCATTTTGTACGGTATCTTCTGCCGTGTAAGCGCCGTTTCCACGCTTCTTGACAGCGCGTTTGAACGGTAAAGCACGGCGAAATCCGAGTATTTCGCGCCGCTTTCCACCTCTTCGGAAATTATATCGGCAATTCCCTTTGCCTCGCTCTGCTCGCTCGAATATTTTCGTATCTGAATTTTCCCGCCCTCGCCAAGCTCGCTCCAGAGCTTTTTGTCCTTGCGGCGGGAGTTGTTTTTTATGACCGCGTTTGCGGCGTTTAAGATATTTTCGGTAGAACGGTAGTTCTGCTCGAGCCTTACCACGGCGCAGTCTTTATACTGCTTTTCAAAATTGAGAATGTTTTCAATCGTCGCTCCCCTGAAGCGGTAGATAGACTGATCATCGTCGCCCACGACGCACAGATTTGCGTTTTCTCCAGCCAAGAGCGAGACTAAGCGGTATTGCGCGACGTTTGTGTCCTGATACTCGTCTACCATTATGTATTTGTAAAGATTCCTGTAATGCTCCAGAGCGTCGGGAAAGCTTTCAAACAGCTCTACCGTAAGAAAGATTATGTCGTCGAAATCAACGGCGTTTGCGTTTTTAAGCGCGCTCTGATACTCTCGGTAGACCTGCGCCACAAGCTTTTCGATATAATCAGAGCTGTCCGCATGGTCCTTCGCGTAATCCTCAGCCGAAACAAGCCTGTCCTTAAGCGACGAAATACGGTTTTTGAAAACCTTTATGCCGACAGCCTTTTCATCTATGTTCAGGCGCTTCATGATATCCTTTAAAAGCCTTTTTGAATCATCGTCGTCGTAAATAGTAAATCCCGAGCGATAGCCGAGCTTTTCGATCTCGCGGCGCAGAATTTTTACGCACGCCGAATGAAAGGTCGAGGCGTTTATTTTGTCCGCTTCTTCTCCGAGCATCTGCGAAAGTCTTGCGCGAAGCTCTCCCGCCGCCTTGTTTGTAAACGTGATAGCTAAGATGTTCCACGGCTTTACGGGATTTACGGCGATAATTTCCGCAAGTCTTGCCGCGTTTTCGGGAGTTTTCTCCAGCTTCGGAAAATCGGCTAAAAACCGCTCCTGTTCGGGAGAAAGCCCGCGTATTTCCTCGGCGTGATATGCGTTTCCGAAAAGCGTCATATTCGCTATCCTGCTGACAAGCACGGTGGTCTTTCCGCTGCCCGCGCCCGCTATGATAAGCTGAGGTCCGTTTACGCGGAAGATAGCCTTTTTCTGCATATCGTTCGCGCGGGAAAAAAAGCTTTCAAGCGCCGCCCTTTTAAGTTCTGTGTAGTTCAATGTTTACCTCACTCGCTGTCAGTATCTCCGAGAGCCACAAAGGGATTGACATCGCCTCCGACTACCTGAGGAAGCTCGCCGTTCCATCTTTGTATCTTGAGATAGTCGATATATCTCGGGCTGTTCTGAAGCTGCTCCTGTACGGTCTTAATGGCGTAAGCCTCGGCGTCCGCCTTGATTTTCTGCGAGTCTGCCTCCGCCTGTGCCGCGATGACCTTCTGCTTGGCTTCCTCTTCCTTTTCGGCAGTCTTATTCTGCATTTTAAGAGCGTCCTGCGCGGCTATTACCTTGTCCTGGATAGACTGCTCAAACGCCGCGTCAAACGAAAGGTTTTCGATAGCGAAAGCCGTTACGATTATACCGCTCGGCGCGAGAGTATCTCTGAGTGATTCATAAATCGCGTTCTGAACCTCCGAGCGCGTCTGGACCAGATCCTCGGCCTTTACCTTTCCTATCTCGTTTTTAGCTATCTTCGCAACATTCGGGACCAACAGCTTTGTTTCCACGTTTGAGATCCCGATATTTCTGATGATATCCGAAAGCTTTGTTCCGTCGTAATAATAGTTCATCTTAAGCGAAAGCTCGTCGACCGTCTGCGTGTCGCTTGTATAGGCGTTGGTCTGTATCGAGTATATCTGCTCGCGCGTGTCTACCTGCTGAATTTCCTCGATAAAGGGAAGATGAAAATTAAGTCCCGCCGAAAGGTCGCTTCCGACAATTCTTCCGAACTGATATTTTACTCCGATAAATCCCTCGTTTACAACCGTAAAGCAGTTGAACAGTACCAGCACCAGCAAAACCGTTATCACCGCCGCAAGGGCAATGGTAGCGTAATTCATTTTTCCGTTCTTTTTATCTTCAGCCATTTTTTATTTCCTCCGTTTGTCAGTTGTACTTTTACTTTTGTCTTTTATGCCGGCGCAAGCTCTGCTGCTTTCAGCAGAGCTTGCGTGATATTATGCGTTGATCAGCTCGGAATATTTGTCGTTTATACTGAATTCCGCCGCGACCGATTTCCTGCTTATGCCCTCGTTTGCAAACGCCTGAGTAAGCATAAGCTTTATTCTGTTGACCTGATTTACCTCCGAGGCTCCCGGGTCGAAATCCACCGCCACGATATTGCTTTCGGGGTGCTGGCGGCGAAGCTCGCCGATAACGCCCTTTCCCGTCACATGATTTGGCAGGCACGCAAAGGGCTGCATACAAACGATGTTAGGCACGCCCTCGCGGATAAGCTCGAGCATCTCCGCCGACAAAAACCAGCCTTCTCCCGCGATGTTTCCGTTGGAAACAATGGGAGTTACGCTTTCCATCATTTCAAAGATATCGCCGGGGCTTCCGAATTTAGTTCCCTTTACCGCCTTGCGATAGCTGCCCTCCATAAATCTGAACGCCTTTATCACCGCGTTCTGGACGGTCCTTTTAAGCCTCGTGCTGTATAACAGCTTGTATTTAGTGACCCCGTGAGAGCAGATGTAGTAGAAAAATCCCATGAGGTCGGGCACGACGACCTCGCAGCCCTCGTTTTCGAGCAAGCCGATTATGTCGTTGTTCGCGACAGGGTGGAATTTTACGAGAATTTCCCCGACAAGTCCGATCTTCGGCTTCTTTACATCGCGCACGGGAAACTCCGAAAACTCCTTTACGATGTTTCTTACGTTTTCATTAAATCGCGGAAGCGAGGTAGATTTAAGCTCGTCGCGGAGATATACTCGCCATTTTTCATAAAGCGCGTTTGCCGAGCCTTTTTCAACCTCGTACGGTCTGACCTTGTACAGACACCTCTGCAAAACGTCGCCGTAAATTATACTCATAAACGCGCGTATCGCCATTCCCGCGCTGATCTTAAAGCCGCTCTGTTTTTCAAGCCCGACAACATTCAGCGATATAAGCGGAACGTTGTCATAGCCAGCGTCCTTAAGCGCTTTTTTGAGCATTCCGACGTAGTTTGTAGCTCGGCAGGCTCCGCCCGTCTGGGTTATCATCACCGAGGTGTTTTCCAGATCGTACTTGCCGCTGTTGAGCGCGTGGATAAGCTGACCGACGATGAGTATGGACGGATAGCACGCGTCGTTGTTTACATACTTTAATCCCTCGTCGACCACCGCCTTCGAGCAGTCGCGCAGAATTACTATGTTATATCCCGTGTGTATAAACGCCGCCTCGAGCAGATCGAAGTGTATCGGCGCCATCTGCGGGCAGAGAATGGTATGCTTTTTACGCATTTCCTCGGTAAACTCGGGCTGTCTTATGTAGCCGACGTGTCCGCGCACGGGCTTATACTGATGTCTCGCGCGCTCGTCAACCACCGAGATAAGCGAGCGCAGGCGAATCCTCGCCGCGCCGAGGTTGTTTACCTCGTCTATCTTCAGACAGGTATACAGCTTTCCGAAGCTGTGCAGAATTTCCTGTACCTCGTCGGTAGTTACCGCGTCAAGTCCGCAGCCGAAGGAGTTTAGCTGTACAAGCTCGAGACAGTCGTTTACTCCGACAACGTGTCCCGCGGCGTAAAGTCTGGTGTGATACGTCCACTGGTCGACTACGCGGATAGGTCTTACTACCTTTTCAAGATGCGCTATGCTGTCCTCTGTCAAAACCGCAAAGCCGTATCCCGAAACCATTTCGGGCAGTCCGTGGTTTATCTCGGGGTCTACATGATACGGTCTTCCCGCAAGCACTATCCCGCGTTTTCCGTTTGCTTTCAGAAATTCGAGCGTTTCCTCGCCCTTTCTGCGCATCTCCGCCTTAAACTCCCTGTCCTCGGCATACGCTTTTTCAAGCGCCGCCTTTATCTCGCCTTTGGTTATTTTAAGCTCGGGGAGACTCGCGGAAAATTCCTCAAACAATCTTTCCGCCATTCGCTTTTCGTGGAAAATGGGCAGAAACGGATTCAAAAACTTTACGCTTGTGCGTAATTCGGGTACGGAGTTTTTGATGACCTCGCTGTATGTAGCCACAACGGGGCAGTTATAGTGGTTGTCGCCGCCGTTTTCGTTTTCCATTTCATACGGCATCGAGGGGTAGAAAATAAGCTTTACGCCGTCGTCAATAAGCGCCTGGATATGTCCGTGCGCCAATTTCGCGGGATAGCACACGCTCTCGCTCGGCATGGTTTCAATGCCCATGTCATAGATAGCTCTTGACGACTTCGGCGAGAGCTTTACCGAAAAGCCAAGCTCGGTAAACAGCTTGTGCCAGAAGGGATAATTCTCGTACATTCCGAGTACGCGCGGAAGCCCTATCACGCCGCGCTTTGCCTCACCCTCGGGCAGACACTCTCTATCAAACAGCAGATGATATTTATAGTCGTAAAGATTAGGCAGCTTTTCTTCAGCCGAAACATTTCCCGCTCCGCGCTCACAGCGGTTGTTGCTTATGTACCGTTTGCCGTCGGGGAATTTCGTAATTGTAAGCAGACAGTTGTTCGAGCATTTTCCGCAGCGCGCCGCGGATTTTTCGACCTTAAAGCTTTCCAAACTGTCAAGAGAAGCGATGGTGCTTCCCTTTCCGTCGTCGCGCTCAAGCGCAACAAGCGCCGAGCCGTACGCTCCCATCAAGCCCGCCTTGTCGGGGCGAATGACATTTTTCCCGACAATAAGCTCAAACGCGCGCAAAACGCTGTCGTTCATAAACGTTCCGCCCTGAACGATTATCTTTTTGCCCATTGATTGGGTATCTCTCAGCTTTATTACCTTAAACAGCGCGTTTTTGCAGACGGAATAGGACAGACCAGCCGAGATATCCGCAACGGTCGCGCCCTCTTTCTGCGCCTGCTTTACGCGGGAGTTCATAAACACCGTACAGCGCGAGCCGAGGTCTACGGGATTTTCCGCGGAGAGTCCAAGAACGGCAAATTCCGCACTGGTCATTCCGAGAGCGTTTGCGAAATTCTCGATAAACGAGCCACACCCCGACGAGCACGCCTCGTTCAGCAGAATGCTTTCGATCTCGCCGTTTTTAACACGCATACATTTCATATCCTGACCGCCGATGTCGAGTATAAACTCCGCTCCCGGCAGTATCCTGTCCGCGGCTTTATAGTGAGCCATGGTCTCTATCTCACCGAAATCCGCCCCGAGCGCCGCCTTTATAAGATGCTCGCCGTAGCCCGTCGTGCAGGTTTTCGCGATATACGCGCCCTTGGGCATAAGCGGGTAAAGCTCTTTTAAAATGCCTATCACGGATTTCAAAGGGTCGCCGTGGTTGCTGTCATAATGAGAGTACAATATCTCCGCGTTTTTGCCAATAAGAACCGCCTTTGTGGTGGTAGAGCCGGCGTCAATTCCCAGATAGCACTCGCCCTCATAAGAGCCGAGGTCCGCCACGGGAATTACGGATTTAGCGTGACGAGCGCGGAAATCCCTCAGTTCTTCTTCGTTTTCAAAAAGCGGAGCAAGGCGCTCGACTTCGTTGAGCTGATTATCCGAAAGCGCGTTTCCTCTTTCGCAAAGCTCGTCTATCGGAAACTCCTCCGCCTCGTCCGAAAGCGCGCAGCCCATTGCCACGAAAAGATTGGCGTTTTCGGGGAAGATAACGTTTTCGGGCTTTAAGTCAAGCGTTTCGATAAAGCGCTGTCTCAGCTCCGAAAGATAGTGCAGGGGTCCTCCTAAAAACGCCACGTTTCCTCTTATCGGCTTTCCGCAGGCAAGCCCGCTTATGGTCTGATTTACCACCGACTGGAAAACCGACGCGGCGATGTCGCTGCGCTTTGCGCCCTCGTTAAGCAGCGGCTGAATGTCGCTTTTCGCGAAAACTCCGCAGCGCGAGGCTATCGGATAAATTGTCGTGTGGTTTTTCGACAGCTCGTTAAGTCCGCCGATATCGGTATTCAACAGCGCCGCCATCTGGTCTACAAACGCGCCCGTGCCGCCCGCGCAGGAGCCGTTCATTCTCTGCTCGAGTCCGCCCGTAAGGTATGTAATTTTGGCGTCCTCTCCGCCAAGCTCTATCGCGACGTCGGTTTCGGGAATAAGCGCCTTTATCGCGGCAGTCCCCGCGGCGACCTCCTGAGAAAACGGAATTCCGAGCCATTTGGACACGGAAATTCCGCCCGAGCCAGTGACCGCGACAAGCGCGCGTTCTCCCTTAAGCTCAGTGCCTACCTCGTTTAAAATATCCGAAACTGTTTTTCTTATATCGGAAAAATGTCTCTGATAGCGGCTGAAAACAAGCTGTTTGTTCTCGTCAAGCACAGCCGCCTTTACTGTTGTCGAACCTATGTCAAGCCCTACGCGTTTCAATTTAAAAAATCACTCCCCAAAGGCGAGCCGCCTTTGGCAGTCCGTCCCGCACGCGGAACTTCGCCAAAGACAGATGCTCGAATGATATGCTACTTCTGTATAGCACGCTCTTTAAGTATGCCATTCTGTTTTTAACGTTCACTACATATTGTAGCATATTTTTGCTTAAAAGTCAACAAGCAATAATTTGAAAAAATTGTGAAAATCAGACAAAAACAGCAAAAACTCCGCCCGAAGGCGGAGCTTCTTTCTGACAAAGCCTCAGTCGATCTCTACCGAGATCTTCTCGTTTACGCGAACCGCGCCCGCGCGCATAACAGTGCGGATAGACTTTGCTATTCTGCCCTGCTTTCCGATAACTCTTCCCATATCGTCTGCTCCGACGTGGAGATGATAAACGACAACGCCCTCTTCGTTTGGCTCGTCAACCGTGACTACCACTGCGCTCTTATCCTCTACAAGAGCCGCGGCGATAGTGATAAGAAGTTCTTTTAACATATCCTTGCCCTTCCATTTTAACAATGCGTAATGCTTAATTCGTAATTCATAATTATTTTTGAACAAAAAACGCAATTACACGGCGGCTGTGTGTAATTCTAAACCGTCCGACCACACAATCCGCTTTGCAAAAACGTAATGATTATAAATTTAATTACGCATTACGCATTACGAATTACGAATTACGAATTGATTTTCTCTCAGCCCTTAAGCAGACGCTTAACGGTATCTGTAGGCTGTGCGCCCTTTTTGATCCACTCTTCAGCCTTTTCCTTGTTGATGTTTACAACAACGGGCTCTTTGGTGGGGTCATAATAACCGATCTCCTCGATAAAACGACCGTCTCTCGGATAGCGGCTGTCCGCAACGACTACGCGGTAGAACGGAGCCTTCTTAGCGCCCATTCTTCTCAGTCTGATCTTAACTGCCATTCGGATTTTTCTCCTTTCAAAAAATATTATATAAATCAAGCAAAAGCTTGTTTTACACCGAAATTTATATCAGAAACAGCATAAGTCCCGCCATAAATACCGCAAACACGGACATGATTATGTTTGCCGCCGCGCTTGTCCGAGGGTCCTTGTCGTCCTCTTCGATATGCTTAAGCCATACCGCGTTTGCCGCGGCGTTTATTACGGCAACCGCAACGGCGCTCCAAAGCCCCGCCTTTATCCCGAACGCGAGCCATATTTCCCCGACTATACCCATCGCGAAAAATATCACGCCGACAGTTGTCAGCTCATAAGGCGAATAAATGCCGCGGGGATTATAGAATACCGCGTCTTCGTTTTTCCAATCCCATATTCCCTTGTGCTTTAACACCTGCGATATGACTATCATAGTCACCCCGACAAGCAGCAATACCAAGAAAATGATGTTCATATATGCCGTTCCTCAATACCCTTTAAGCCTTACATTCCCGGGAATCCGCCCATACCGCCCATGGGGAAGCGGGGCAAGCGTTTCTTTTTGCCCTTTCCGGTAAAGCCCATCTGCTTCATTACCTTCTGCATCTGCTCAAACTGTCTCAAAAGCTGGTTTACCTCTTCTACCGACGTACCCGAGCCCGCGGCGATCCTGCGCTTTCTCTTAGCGTCAATGATGGAGGGCTTTTCGCGTTCGCGCTTGGTCATTGAGGAAATAATGGCCTTTGTATGCGGCATTTTCTTTTCGTCAATGTCCTCGTCCTTCACCTTTCCCGCAACGCCCGGTATCATATTGAGCAGACTTTTTATGTTGCCCATTTTTTCTATCTGCTCAAACTGAGCGTACAGGTCGTTTAAGTCAAACTTGTTTTCCTCAAGCTTTTTTACGGTCTTCGCGGCTTCTTTTTCGTCAAACGCCGTCTTCGCCTTGTCGATAAGCGTAAGCACGTCGCCCATTCCGAGAATACGCGACGCCATTCTGTCGGGATAAAACGGCTCGATGTCCTCGGGCTTTTCGCCTATTCCCGCAAACTTTATCGGCTTTCCCGTAATAGCAAGCACCGTAAGCGCCGCACCGCCTCTTGTGTCGCCGTCGAGCTTTGTCAATACAACGCCCGTTATGTCGAGCGCCTCGTTAAAGCTTTCCGCAACGTTTACCGCGTCCTGACCCGTCATCGAGTCGACAACAAGCAGGATTTCGTTGGGGCTTGTTTTTTCCTTTATGTTTTTAAGCTCGTCCATAAGCGTTTCGTCTATGTGCAGACGACCCGCCGTATCGAGCAGAACGGTGTCAAATCCCTGGTCTTTCGCGTACTTAATTCCGTGCTCGGCTATCTCAACGGGGTTTCCCTGACCTTCCTCGAAAACGCGCGCGCCGACCTTTTCTCCGACGATCTTAAGCTGTTCGATAGCCGCGGGGCGGTAAACGTCGCACGCGACCAAAAGCGGTCTGCGGTTCTGTCCCTCAAGCCACTTTGCGAGCTTTGCGCAGTGGGTGGTCTTACCCGCTCCCTGAAGTCCGCACATCATAATAACGCACGGCGGCTTTGACGGGAAATCGAGCTTTGCGGTAGACGTGCCCATAAGCTCGATAAGCTCGCCATGGACAATGTCGATGACCTGCTGCGCGGGCGTAAGGCTTTCCATAACCTGCGCGCCGAGCGCCTTTTCGCTTACCTTGTTTACAAAATCCCTCGCGACTTTAAAGCTTACGTCCGCGTCCAAAAGCGCCATTCTTACCTCGCGCATCGCGTCCTTTATATCCTTTTCGGTGAGCTTTCCGTGGTTTTTAAGCTTTCCGAAAACGTTATTAAGCTTTTGCGAAAGTCCCTCAAAAGCCATTGCACTCACCTCTTGTCTGCAGTTTGTCGGCTCACATCGCCTCTTCGATCTCCGAAAAAATCTCCAGAAGCTCGGACACTTGTTCGTTATTCTCGCCTGAACTCTCGGCAATCGCGCTTACGACTGTTCTCGCCCGTTTGATCTTCTCCGAAACGAGCTTAAGCCGCCTCGCGTTTCCGAGAGCGTCCTCAAGCTCCCTCAGCCGCTTTTCGCCCTTTTTCCGCGCGTCGTTTGCGGCGGGGCGTGAGATACCGCCCATCTCCTCGGCGATCTCGGACAGCGACAGGTCGGAATTGTATTTCAAGTCAACCGCCTCTCGCTGATTTTTAGAGAGCAATTCTCCGTAAATATCCAGCAGAAGCGCATAATTTTCGTCCATAAGTTACCCTGTATCATAAAAATGCTTTACACCGACAAAAGCTATTATAACAAATAAAATCCGATTTGTCAAGGGGATTTATGAAATTTCCCAAAATTTTAAAAAACCGCTTTTCAAACCGCTTATAATGTGGTATAATTCAAATGTATTTACTTAAAGAAAGGTTATTTATGTCAAAATTAAAGGAAATTTTCTTAAAGCTATTGCCGATGCTGATAGTTCTCGTGTCAACGGGGCTTTTCATGTTCGCGATAAAATTGGTTATCGGCATTTTCTACGACCCGAAGGACACGGTCTACGAAAAGACATACGGCGGCGAAAAATTTGTCGTTGTACAGTGTTATCAGAATCCGTCGAGCCACTATTACGTGCTTTCGGGTGATTTTTCGTACAACGCCGACAATTACAAAAACGTAGCGTCCGAACACGACAGGGCGCATATGAAGGACAGCCCCATCGCTATTTTCACGCTTAACGAAACGCCGCTCGACATGGAAAAAACGACCGTGAAAACGCTTTTTGAGGGAAACGGACTTATCGCGCTACAGTTCGGGGAATTCGTTATTTACAAGCTCGAGGGAGAATACGGCGTGTTCGCGCCGCTGAGAGATTATAAGGAAAGCGCGACCAAGCGCAAAAACGATCTGTATGTGGTAAGACAGCTTTTAAAGGAAGAACGCTATAAAAATTTCGACCTGCCGGCTTGGGAGACCGAAGAGGATTTTCTGAATGATCTCGAGAAAATAGAATGGCATCTCGACGCGGAATACGCCGAAGATAATTAAGGAGAACGTAAATAATGAGCGAGTATCTTGATAAAATACGAAACTTCTGCATAATTGCGCATATCGACCACGGAAAATCCACGCTTGCCGACCGTATCTTAGAGCAGACCGAAACGGTGGCTTTAAGGGATATGGAAGAGCAATTGCTCGACAATATGGACATCGAGCGCGAGCGCGGAATTACCATAAAAGCGCGCGCGGTGCGTCTGAAATATCACGCGGACGACGGGGAGGACTATATCTTCAACCTCATCGACACTCCCGGTCATGTTGACTTCAACTACGAGGTGTCGCGCTCGCTGGTCGCCTGCGAGGGGGCTGTGCTTATCGTTGACGCGTCGCAGGGAATAGAGGCGCAGACGCTCGCCAACACCTATCTTGCCGTGGAAAACGACCTCGAAGTAGTACCCGTCGTAAATAAGATCGACCTCCCCTCCGCTCACCCCGAGGAGGTAAAGCGCGAGATAGAGGACGTTATCGGGATAGAAGCGATGGACTCTCCCGAGATCTCCGCGAAAATGGGAATAAATATCCACGCGGTCATGGAGGAAATAGTAAAGAAAATTCCCGCGCCCAAGGGCGACACCGAAGCGCCGCTGAAAGCGCTTATCTTCGACAGCTATTACGACAGCTACAAGGGCGTCATCGTCTACGTCCGCGTAAAAGAGGGCTGTGTAAAGCCGGGAGATAAGATCAGAATGATGGCGTCGGGCGCTGAGTTTACCGTAGTCGAAACGGGATATATGGGAGCCACCGAGCTTGTTCCCGCAAGCGGGCTTAAGGCAGGAGAGGTAGGCTATATTTCCGCTTCTATAAAATCCATTGGCGACACAAAGGTGGGAGATACCGTTACAAACGCGAACAATCCCGCCGCCGAGGCTCTCCCGGGCTACCGCGAGGTAAGCCCCATGGTATTCAGCGGAATTTACCCCGCCGACGGCGCTAAATACGGCGATCTTCGCGAGGCGCTCGAAAAGCTCCAGCTCAACGACGCGTCGCTGTCGTATGAACCCGAAAGCTCCATTGCGCTCGGCTTTGGCTTTCGCTGCGGATTTTTGGGACTTCTGCACATGGATATAATTCAGGAGCGAATTGAACGCGAATATAATCTCGACATAATCACCACAGCGCCGTCTGTTGTGTACAAGATAGAAATGACGGACGGCTCGACCGTGATGATAGACAACCCCACCAACTACCCCGACACAACGCTCATTGCCAAGAGCTATGAGCCTGTGGTAAACGCGCACGTTTATTCTCCGTCTGATTATGTCGGTTCTATCATGGAGCTTTGTCAGAACAGACGCGGCGTTTTCAAGGACATGAAATATATCGACGAAAAACGCGTGGACTTACACTACGAGCTTCCGCTGAATGAAATAGTATACGACTTTTTCGACGTGCTTAAATCACGCACGCGCGGCTACGCAAGCTATGATTATGAGATGAAGGGCTTTGCGCCGTCAAAGCTTGTAAAGCTGGATATTATGCTAAACGGCGAGGTTATAGACGCGCTTTCGTTTATTATCCACGCCGACAGCGCCTACGAGCGCGCCCGCAGAATGGCAGAAAAACTGAAGGAGCATATCCCGCGCCAGCTTTTCGAGGTGCCGATACAAGCGTGCATAGGCGGAAAGATAATCGCGCGCGAAACGATAAAGGCGCTCAGAAAAGACGTTCTGGCAAAGTGCTACGGCGGCGATATAACACGAAAGAAAAAGCTGCTTGAAAAGCAGAAAGAGGGCAAAAAGCGTATGCGCCAATTCGGCACGGTAGAGGTCCCGCAGGAGGCGTTTATGGCAGTCTTAAAGCTTGAGGACGACTGATGCGCGGGCTTTATATACACGTTCCGTTCTGCGCGAAAAAATGCCCTTACTGTGATTTCTATTCGCTTCCGATCTCAGTGCAAAAAGCCGGGGAATACAAAAACGCGGTCATTCGGAATTTGTCGAAGTACAGCAAAGAACAATTTGATACAGTCTATTTCGGCGGAGGAACTCCCGCGCTTATCTACGATAAGATCAAAGAAATTCTCGGCGCGGTAAATTTCACAGAAAACGCGGAAATTACTGTAGAATGCAACCCCGAAAGCGCGGACGAAACCGTTCTGCGCGAGCTGAAAAACGCGGGAGCAAACCGCCTTTCGTTCGGTGTTCAGTCGCTTGACGAGAGCGAGCTTTCCGCTCTCGGAAGAACGCATTCCGCGCAAAACGCAATAGACGTTATCTTGCTTGCTAATTCGCTCGGCTTTGAAAACATCTCGGCGGATATAATGCTCGGCGTTCCGAATCAGACGCTTGATTCTCTCGAAAAAACGATAGAAGAGCTTTGCGGTTTGCCGATAACGCACGTTTCGGCGTATATTCTGAAAATAGAACAGAACACGGTTTTCGGGAGAAAAACGGACGAAATTGAGTTACCGGACGAGGACTTGCAGTCCGAACTTTATCTGCGCGCGGCCGAACTGCTTGAAAGCCGCGGATTTACGCAGTATGAGATAAGCAACTTCGCGAAAGCGGGCTTTGAAAGCAGGCATAATCTGAAATATTGGCGCGCGGAGGAATACGTCGGCATAGGTCCGTCGGCGCATTCATATCACAACGGAAAACGCTTCGCGGTTTCGAGAAATCTCGCGAAATTCCTTGAAGATAATTTTCAGCATGAAGAAATTACCGACGAATCTCCCGACAAAGACGAGGAAAAAATCTTGCTGGGGTTAAGGCTTTGCGAAGGTCTTGAACTTTCGGAGAAGTTGTCGGAGAAAATAAAAAGGCGGTTGGTTTTAATTCCGCGGGAATATTACAAGCTGAGCGACAACAGGCTTTCGCTCACCCCGCACGGGTTTCTTGTTTCAAACGAGATAATAGCGACATTGTTAAAATAAAAACCCTTTGGTTTTCCAAAGGGTTTTATTTTTCCTTTCTTCTCGGAAATATCACAAATATAGCCATCAGCACAAGTACTGCCGCAAGTATCACGATACGCAAAGGCTCGGAGAAAAAATTTAAAATTTCCGAAAACTTTTCTTCTCTCCAGAACAAGCTCACTCCGACAGCGACGGCGAAAACCGAAATTATAAGCGAGCCGCCCGCCGCGCAGTCCTTGCATTTTCGGATAAGCTCGTCCTTTTCGCCGCAGACCTTGTCCGCAAGCCGCTCGACGCTTGTGTTTACCGCTTCGATGCTTAAAACCGCGCCGACGGTCAGAAACATCACCGCCCATTCCGCCGCGGATAATTCATAAAACCTCGCCGCGAAGAAGATCACAAGCGCGCCTATGCAGAGCATTATTTTGAAATTTCTGCCCTTTGCCGCTTCAACAATTCCTCTTGCGGCGCAGTAAAAGCTCCTGAAAAATCTCATCTTGTTATCCCCAATTTTTCGAGGACCCTCTCCTGTTTTTCAAACATTTCCGTTTCTTCCTCGGGAGTTTCATGGTCATACCCGAGCAGATGAAACAGTGAATGGGTTATCAGAAACGCGACCTCGCGCTTAAGCGAATGCCCGTATTCCTCGCTCTGCGAAACGGCTTTTTCAAGCGAGATGACGATATCCCCAAGCAATATCGCGTCGTTATCGCAGTTTACCTCAAAGCCGTTTTCATCGCCAAGCGGAAAGGAAAGCACGTCGGTTTCGCAGTCGATATCGCGGTGTATTCTGTTTAATTCGCGTATACTTTCATTATCGACAAACGTCACCGAAACCTCCGCGTCGTCCTCTATTTCCTCTTCAACAAGAGCCTCCCTCGCGCAGGCTTCGATAAGCTCTTCGGCTGAAAAATCGAGCGTGATCTTATCTTGCTCGTCGCTGAGATCAATGTAGATTTTCATAAACGCTCCTTAACGGTTGTTCTTTTCTTGCGCTATCTTTTTCTCCTATCGCGCCTGACGCTATTATAAATAACTTCCGAATGCTCCGCATACGCTCTTACGATATCCTGAACCAGCCTGTGACGCACAACGTCCTTTTCGGTAAATAAATTCTGACCTATATCCTCTACGTTCTTCAGTATTTTCAGCGCCTCTACAAGTCCCGATTTTTTAGCCTCGGGCAAATCGATCTGGGTTACGTCTCCCGTTATTACCATTTTGGAATTGAACCCAAGGCGCGTCAAAAACATCTTCATCTGCTCGCGGGTGGTGTTCTGCGCCTCGTCGAGAATGATAAAGCTATCGTCGAGAGTTCTTCCGCGCATATACGCCAAAGGCGCGACCTCAATAACCCCGCGCTCGTGAAGCTTCGCGAAGCTCTCCTGCCCGAGCATCTCAAAAAGCCCGTCGTAAAGAGGTCTTAAATACGGGTCGACCTTGTTCTGCAGGTCTCCCGGAAGAAATCCGAGCTTTTCTCCCGCCTCTACCGCGGGGCGCGTAAGGATTATCCGCTGGACTTGCTTTTGTTTGAGCGCGCTCACCGCAAGCGCCACCGCAAGATAGGTCTTTCCCGTGCCCGCGGGACCCACTCCGAAAGTAATGGTGTTTTTGCGGATAAGGTCGCAGTATTTCTTCTGCCCGACGGTTTTCGGCTTTATTGGCTTTCCCGCGTATGAAACGCACACGCAGTCTCCCGATACCGCCGCTATTTCTTCTTCGTTTCCTTCGTTTACCATTGCGATAGCATACCTCACCTGCTGTTCTTCGATGGCTTCTCCGCGCGCGAAATAACCGCACAGCGTTTTTACCGCCTTTTCGGCTTTCGCGACGGATAGCTCGTTTTCGCCCGTTATCTTCACCTCGTCGCCGCGCGAAAATATTTTAACCGAAAACGCCCTTTGTATAAGGTTTATATTTTTGTCAAAGTCTCCGAAAACCGCGCTTATCTGCTCCGCGCCGT
>JAFLUF010000005.1:38354-56294 GCA_022508925.1 Oscillospiraceae bacterium
AATTGAACATAAAATTCCCTCACGTCAAAGCCCTTGATGTTTTCGCGGTTGAGGTCGATTACATCAGCATGAGTGATTCCCCTGCTTCCTTTCGGATAAAGCCTTATCCATTTTTCTCCCCATTCGGTCGCCTCAATTGCCACAAGTCCGTCGTTGTCGCCGTCGTGTTTTTTAACCACAGGATAGCTTACGTTAAGCGGAAAGCGTCCGCTTCTGCGATTTTTCGCCTTGGAGCCTATTGATTGATATACGACCTCGGGGCTGTCTATGACCTTTTGGTTGAATTCCTCGCAAAATCCCGCCGTAAGATTTCTCACCGCCGACATAAAATCCGGCGACTTGTCTCCCAGCGCCTGAAACGCGCCGTTGTAGGTGTTTTCAATAAATCTCGTCACCTTTTCGGGCGCGGCTTTCAGAAGATACTCGGCGAAAAGGCAGCCCCTGTGCGGGGTGTTTACCGTAGTGAGAGACGCCACATATTTGTCGCAGCCGAGCATCGAGACAGCATAGCGCGCGTCAAGACCGCCCTTTGAGTGAGCGATTATGTTCACCTTTCCGCAGCCCGTTTTCGCGGCAATGTCCTTTATCTTATCCGCAAGTTCTTTAGAGCTTTCCTCGACAGAAAGCGCGCTCTGCTGTTCTCCGTAGTAGATCGTCGCGCCGTTTTTTTCAAGCTCCGCCGGAACTCTCCCCCAATAATTGAGCAGCTTGCTGTCGCGGAAGAAAACGCCGTGGACCATAAGCACGGGGTATTTCGTTTCGCATATCCTGTCGTCCTTTCGGCTTTCGTTAAGCCTTATCTTTTCGCTTTCAAACTTACACTCTCCGTGTGTCGTGAGGTAAATTATCATCAGCATGACAAGATTTACCGGGAAGATCATTCCGAAAACTATTCCCAAAACTCTCAGCCTTATCCCAAGCTGAACGGAAGTGAAATATACGCGGATTATGCCGTTCCAGAAGATCACCGTCTCCGCGATAACAAGCACGGCAAACTGAACGATATACTTAATATAATCATCCGCGCCGTTTACAAGCTCAACGATACTTATTACCACAAACGGCACCGATACGATACAGGTGATAAAGAAAAACAGAATAAGCTCCGCGCCGTCTCCTAAAATTCTCAGTCTGAAGGTCGGGTATTTTTCAAAGGTCGGAAGAATGTTAAACAACAAAAAATAAACTCCGAGCAGAATGCCCGCGGCGATCTTTACAACCGTCGGCAGCCCGGACACGATAAACGGCGCGTTTACCGCCGCGCTTATCAGCAGAATATTCAAGACCCTTATAACATATTTTTTCATAAACTACTCCGGATATATTCAAAACATCGTATATCAGTATTATACATCTAAATGAAATATTTGTCAATAATCCGCCGAATAAACCGCGTGCAAAATTCATATTATACAGCTACGAAAAGAGGTGCGAAATGAATTTTATAACTTGCGGAGAAAACTGCCGATGGCAAAAGGACGGATTCTGCGTGCTCGAAGACCTTTCGCGCGCCTGCTCGTCGTTAAATCCGTCGTCAAAATGCAGATATTTTGAAGAAAAAAATCAGAGCCTTTTTTAAAAGGGAAAACCGCTCAAATTAACATTTGGGCGGTTTTGTATGCTGTATTTATACTGTAGTCGCGCCGCAGATAAGCGTTGATAAAAGCCCTCCGCTTTTTATGCTCATTGTGCCGCTCAGCGACCGGATCGTAATATAAACGCTGTTTTTCCCTTTCGGAAGATTTTGCGAAAGAAAGTAAAAATGCACAAGCTGTTTGTCGCTTTGGTTTTTGTGCGTAACATCACGCACAAGCACGTTGTTTACATAAGCCTTTATCTCAACAGAACCCGTCCCCTCAAGCACAAAGCTCATATCGCCGCGGGCATAGGCTCCGGTCGTTCTTGACTCAAACTCAAAGCTTGCTGCTTTGACCGCGGCGGACGAAATACCGATATTCCCCGAATTCTCACTTTTCAGGCATATGTCTGCCGGCCGGTCGTCCTGATAATCCGACGCGTCGGTATAAGAACGCGATTTTGAGTAGAGCCTCGCCGTAAAGCCGCCGTTATAATGAAACTCTATCTCGCTTACCGCTATCGGATAATTGTTTCCGTCTTCATCGAGCAGATAAATATGGTCGCCCGATTCAAGAAACGGAAATCCCTGCATTTCTATATCCGCCCCATAAAAGTTTATCTGTGAAAGCAGCGAAACGATGTTTTCCGCGCGCTGTTTTGTCATAAGCGGGTTGTACAGCTCGAGAGAGGTAAGCTCTCCTCTGCTGCCCACTTCTATTATCTCCTGTCCGGTATCGACCTTTAGTCCGCTGATTTTCGATGACGACATATTTCTGCTGTAATCCATACAGTTGTTTACGGAAAGGGAAAAGCTGTCCGTCTGTGTATAGCTCTTTATCCTCAGCTTTCCTTCGCGGTCAAATTTCGCGTTGGCGTTTTCCACTCCCGCGATATAACCTATTACGTCTCTCACGGTCGCCCCTGTCGGGACCGTGTTGACCGCGTAGCCGTAAACGCCGCCTTCGCAGACAATTCCGCAGTTCGCGCAGATATCACCGAGAATAGCCGCCGTGGTTGTCGGCGCCGAGACCTTCGGCTCATACTCCGTATCAAGAGAGTACATTCTGTCATAGCAGATGATAGAGGCATATTTTCCGCGCACATACCTTCTCGCGACATAAAACACTCCGAGAGGACACCATTCTTTGTCGTCAAAGCTTATGTACGGCTTTACCTCGTCGTGCACCTCAAGCTCTCCCGAATATTGTACCGAAAAAGCAAACCTGTTTGAACAGGTCGAGCCGATAGTATACCAGTTGGGGTGAACAACGTCGTCAAAGTCAAACTCGATTATCCTGTCGTCCAGAAACGTTTCATTGCCCGCGACGATTTTACAGCTGACATATCTTCCGTTTCTCATGGAAAGCGCCTTAAAGTTATCCGAAACATCTACCAAAAAACCACCTCATTTCTCCATGAATACGATCTTTACCCCGCCGTACAGATTTACATCGTTTACGGTCGTGATTATCGGAGCCGGCTCGTTCATGACATGAAACTCCCTTACAAGACGACCCTCGGGAGAGTCAAATCCGACTTTTACAAAGATCTTCTCGCAGTTAGCTCTGAGCGCTTCTATCTCAAGCGCTGTCAGAAGCCCGAAGGTTACCTCCAGCCGGTATTTCCTTCTCACCAGATCAATAAGCATATCTCCCTGGGTGTTATATCTGATATCCGTGCGCCTCAGCTCGCGCTTAAGGTCTATGTGAGTGCACATAAAATCAAATCCGCCTATTGTAACTGTCATAAAACACCTCCGTTTCAGCGATAAGCCGATGTTTTCTTTATATTTAGCTGACGCTCAAGCTCGCGGTTTCCCAGACGTATAAGCTTTGCGATCTTATACCCTTCCTCGTCGGCGTTTTTCCCTATCCTGTCTTCCGTCATGACCTTGGTTTTTTCAGTATACTCGCTCATCTTATCCCTCCTCGGTTTATGGTATATGGTCTCCCGCCTTTATCGCGGTTATTTTCAGGTGATGCAAAGTTCCCGCCCTAAGCGGTTTTATGTTTACGATATCGAATATTTCCTCGTTGTATAAGATCCTCATTCCGCAGAAAATATCTCTCTGCGGTTTTGAATTTACACAGTCTATCCAGACTGTTAATTTGGTCTTTTCCAGAGGATTGTCGGGATAACCGCTTTCTATAGAGCTGCTTCTTTCCACACGGACATTGTATATGCGATAATTTATCCAGCCGTGCTCAACAGGCTTCTGAATATAAATATCGTCTCCCAAAAGCTCATTCGGTATAGGCCCAAGAGTCATTCTGAGACCTCCGTTCCGGTATACAGACAGCCCGCGGCTCTCAAAAGTCTTATAACCGTAAGGTTGGTATCAAGCGTCCGGATATCCGCGCCGCTGCTTTTATCGGAGCCTGAGCTTGAATATGTATAGGAAAAATCTCCTATCGTCGCTTTTTCTATGCTCTTTTCCGGCTCGGCGCTCTGCTCTCTGAGAGCCTTTTCCTCCCGCAGGATCGCGTTTGCCTGAAACGCGCACGCCTGTTTTACATATTCCGCGCAGGCTCCGCTTGTATGAGAGACCAAGATCGCTCTTCCGCCGCTGAGACCGTTAAGAACATATTCCGCGCGCTTTATACAGTCAGCCGTAAGCTCGTCGTCTGAAGAAGAAAAGCCCATTTCTTTAAATTCCTCAACACTGATTATCATAAAAACCTCCCTTTAAACAGCGGGCGGCAAAGGCGGCTCGACTTAAGGAGCGTGCGACACTTCCTCATCTCACGCTTCAAGAAACAACCCTTGATGACCTTTCCCGCGTGAGATATACTCGCCTTTGCCGCCCGCCTTGATTTAAGTCAACACCGCACAAAGACCGCCTGACGGCTTTGTACGGTGTTGCCTTAACGCCTCAGCGCTTTTTTAATCGGAAGCCGCGCCCGCGGAGCAAACCGCGATAGCCGCCTTCTTGTTGTCGGGAATAAACAGGTCGTGATACTTGCGATAGTCAATATCCCACGCGTCGGCAAACTGGTTCTGCTCGGGGGTCACGATCTTTACGTTGTCTGTCTTGGAAACCGCGATAGGCGCGTCCTTCGGGCAGATTATCCAGTTTATCTGCGAAGCGCCGCTTGCCGCGGAAAAACCGTCCGAGCTGTCAAAGTCATATTTGCTCATCATTCTCGAAGAAGGCACGGGAATAACCGCCGCGCCGCAGATCGTTCTGATGTTGAGGTCAAGCCCGCCCTGCGTAAAGTTTCCGTTGTCGATAGAGTGAGTGACCTCGCTCGAAAGCATAAGCATATCATAAACAGAGCGCGCCATACAAATGACAAGCTCTCCCTCGCCGCCTACGACCTCTCTTACCTCCGTTATCTGGTCGATAAGTGTGGAAAGCACGGTGGTTTTCGCGGGAGTGTAGGAATATTTTGTTATCCCCGCCGCCTGCGCAAGCTTAGAATAGCGATAAGAATCTATCTCGGGAATGACCTGCGTGCGCTGAAACTCCGACGCTACGTTTGCCGCCGCAACGGCAAAACCCGTTTCATCAACGTCGAGCGCGTCGATACGAAAACGTCTGCCTCTGTCCATGCTCATCGACATTGTTTCGTATGAATAAGTTACCGCGCCGCCCGCATAGCCGCTGTCGCGGTCATAATCCGCCAGGCCCTTGAGAGTCACCTTGGGGATCTTTATCTCATTTCCGCCGTAGTAAATCACCTGCGACGCGTTTTCTTCCATCCAGCCGGACGTAGAGCTTTCGACTATCTGCTTGTCAAGCTCGCTCTGAAAAACCTTTGCGTATTCCATTGTATTTGCCATAATAAAAACTCCTTTAAAAATTAAAATCAAGATCAAAACTCTCTTTCGGCATTGCCGCAGACTGCCGCGCCGTAACCCTTCGGGATAATCTCCCATGATCCGCGCCGTCTGCGGCGTTTATGCCGAGTTATATAAAGGGCGGTGATATCCCCCGCCTCGTAAAATCCCTCCTACCCGCCCTATCGTTATGCTTTGCTTCGCTTCACAGCGCGAAGCCTTGAATCATCTCTTTGCAAATATCCTGCGCACCGCCGAAAAGCCGTCGTCCGCTCCCGAACCGCTTGCCGCAAACTTCGGCATCTCGTTCTTTACCGCCTTTAAATGCGGATAGGCGTCCGCGATTTCTTTCGCCGCCTCTTCGGGAGATCTGCCCGCCTTGCATATTCCCGCCGCGAGAGCCGCGCTTTCATCAAGCTTCTCCTGCGCTATTCCCGCAAGCAAAAGCGCAAGTCTTGTTTTCGCGTCGGACAGCTGCTGATTAAGCTCCTCTATCTGCGCGCTCTGCTCGTTTACCTTCGCCGCGAGAGACTTTATCTCCTCGTTTTTCAAGCCCTCGTTGTATTGGGCTTCAATTGGGTTGGTTTTCGGTGTTTCTTCAATAACCGCTTCGCTTTCCATTATCTTCTCTTCAGTTTCCATCAAAATCCTCTCTTTCCATGGCTTTCGCTTCTTCAAGCGAAATGCCGTAAATCTCGGAGATCGCTCTCGCTCTTGAGATCAGCCCGCTTGCGTACAGCGCCCTCGCGCGCTCTGTCTTAACGCCGTCGTCCTCGCATACTCCGTCCGCAAAACGGAACGTAACGCTCTCCTCCGCTTTCCGCGAAAGCTCGCCCGCCATTTTTCCCAGCAGGCAGATGTTTTGAGCTACGACCGCAAGGTTTTTGGCTATCCGTCTTCTGTAAAAGCTTGCTGTACGATAGGTGCGGCTGTTTCGGCTTATCACCTCGGTAGCTGTGCGTATCGTGCCGTTTTTGTAGGACAGCGCCCCCTCGGACAGCCCCACCTGCATACAAAGCAGATCAAGCAGCTCGCCGAGCGCTTCGATATGCTCCGTCACGCGAAGCTCGCCCGTGTTATCCGTTATCTTCAGTTCTTCGGCGTCCGAGGTCGAAAACGCCTCGAACACCTCGTCGTTCACGTCGAAATAACGTCTGAGCTTGCCGTTTTCGTCGTAGTCTCCGCGCACCGCGTAGCTCGGTACGATAATGCGTTTTTTGCCGAGCACAAACTCTCTCGAAAGACTGTCAAACACGATATCTATAGATCTCAGCGTGTCCTCCGCGCCCGCGAAAACCGAAGTTCCAAGCGCGCCGCACTGTTTTACTTCTCCCGTTCCCGCGCGGAAATAAACGAACAGCGGCTTTTCAAGACCCTCTATCACGGTTCTTTCTTCCAGCCCCGGATATACCTCCGAAAGCTTCTCCTCCGTTCCGTTTTCACGGTAGAGCTTGTTTTCAATCACAAGCCCCTTGTCCGAAAGCTCCTGTGTTTCCGCGAGGACATAGCTCTTACCGTTTGCGTAAACTCCCGAGCCGAACGCTCCCGCGTATATTCCGCCCGCGTCCCACTTTGTAGGGACAAATCTGTCTGCAGTGATAAAATCAAGCTTTACGCCGCCGTCGTAGTAGACCTTTATCGCTCCTCCGCCAAGCGCGAACACCTTTTCGGCGAAATCCGAAAATCTTTCCGAAAAATTGTTTTTCGCGAATACGTCCTGCAAAAACTCCTCAGTTTCCTTGTCCGCGCAGACAAGCTCCGAGCTTTCCGCAAAGCACAGCCTCGCAAGCTCCGCGCAGACCGCCTTTGCCGCCCCCAGCGACGCTACCCTTCTCGTGCCGCCGCCGTTAAGTCCGCCCTTTCGGGCATACCGCCAGCTTCCGCCGCCGCTGTAGATGTCACGCCACTGCGAAAGCTCGCCCGAGTAAAAGCCCGAAAGCTCTTCGGCGCTTTTAAGCTTCTGTCTGCCCATAAGCAGATCCATAAGCCCCAAGCTCATTCCTCCTTTCAGATTACTCGCGGGTCTTTCTCTCCCGCTGAAAAGATAATATCATCACCAAAACTGCAAAAAACTGCAACAAACAAAAAATCCCCCGACTGCGTTTGCGATCGGGGGGGCTATTGACAAATTTTGAGTATTGTGCTATAATTATTCTGCTACACAACTTAATAACCCAATGGGGAAGGTATACACTTTTGCCTTCGGTAAAAGTGCATGCTCTTTTTTCGTATGCCTTATCTATTGGGAAACGAGTTGTGTAGCAGCAATCGGAGCTTAGCATTTTTACAAAGTGCGCGGCTTCGGCTGCGCACTTTTTGTTTTATAGGAGGAAAAACTAACACATGAAAAGAGCAAAAATTTTATCGGCGGTATTAGCCGCCGCGCTGTTGTTTGTCGGGTGCAACGAAAACACCGAACCCGAGGAATCCAAAAAGGATAAGAACAAGGACAAGGACAAGGGTTCGGTTTCAGACAGCATTATCATGGACGACAATGACGGCGGAGCAAATAACATTGACGCCGATTTAAACCCCGAACACGCAGAACTTGGAATATGGGACATTCTGCCCAAGATCGACGAAACAGACGCAAGCGCATTTACTTTTAAATATGACAGCAGTCTTGGCGGTATGGTAATTTCCGACTATCTGAAAGAAAGCCCTAAGATACGTATTCCCGATAAAATAGAGGGAGAGCCTGTTGTAAAGGTTGATTTCGAAAATGTAGAAAAAGATTTAACCGAAATCGTTTTGCCCGATACAGTTTCCGATTTTTCATTATCAGAACAAATCAAACAATCATTGGAGTATGTTAATATCCCAAATAGCGTAACCAATATAGCAGACGATGCTTTCTATAAATGTTCAAACCTTAAAGAAGCATACATTGGCAGCGGCGTGACCAAGATTGGCGATTATGCTTTCAAGGACTGCACAAGCCTTACAAACATAACTATCCCCGACAGCGTGACCGAGATTGGCGAGCATGCTTTCTCTAACTGCACAAGTCTTACAAGCATAACAATTCCTAACAGCGTGACCAAGATCGGCGATAGTGCTTTCTATTACTGCACAAGCCTTACAAGCGTAAAAATCCCCGACAGCGTGACCTCGATTGGCAATTCGGCTTTCTCTAGCTGCACAAGCCTTACAAGCATTACAATTCCCGACAGCGTGACCGAGATTGGCAGCAATGCTTTCTATGGCTGCACAAGCCTTACAAGCATAAATATCCCCGACAGTGTGACCGAGATTGGCAATTATACTTTCGATGGCTGCACAAGCCTTACAAGCATTACAATTCCTAACAGCGTGACCTCGATTGGCATTGCTGCTTTCCAGGACTGCACAAGCCTTACAAGCATAACTATTCCTAACAGCGTGACCGAGATCGGCGGTAGTGCTTTCCATTACTGCAGAAGACTTACAAGCATTACAATTCCCGACAGCGTGACCGAGATTGGCGAATATGCTTTCAATGTCTGCAAAAACATTCAAGTCACCTACAAAGGCAAAACCTACGACTACGACCACATTTACGGCTTATACAAAGCAATAAACGGATAAACAAAAAATCCCCCGACTGCATAAACAGTCGGGGAAAATTTTTATTAAAAGTCTTTGGAAAGGGGTTTGGGCGCAATATTCGCCTGCGGCGAAAAACGCTAACCTTTCTTCAGAAAGGTTTCCCCCAAAAAATCGTCATAACCAACTCCGTCACGAAAACTCCCGCGCACGAGCAGACCGCGACGGTCATAAGCCCGCGCTCGAAAAACGCCAGCACAAGCGCGATCAAAAGTCCGACGGCCGCGCTTATCAGCGAGCCGCTGCTGAAAAAGATCGCGGGAATTGTCATAGCGCTTAGAACGGCGTAGGGAATATAATACAGAAAATCCAGCACAAACCGCGACTTTATCTTCCCGCGCACCGCCGCTAACGGCAGCATTCTTATCATATAGGTGACAGCCGCCATTATAACTATGCTTACGCACAGATATGTTGTCTCAATCATTTTGCGCCTCCTTTATCGGGAGTCTCGGGTCTCGGGAACAAAAGCGCTCCCGCTGCCGCCGCGATGACTGCGCAGATTATCACCGAAATTCCCGATGAGATACCTGAGAATATCGGCACAAATTTTATGATACAGCTAAGCCCCGCCGCGATAAGCGCTACCGCCATAACTCCGCGTATCTTTTTTGCGGGCGGAATAACGATAGCCACAAACATAACGTATATCGCTATCCCAAGCGCGCTCTTCACGTTTTCGGGAAGTATCTCCCCAAACAGCGCGCCCATTGCCGTGCCCGCCGCCCAGAAGATATACGGAAGCGTTATCAGCCCGTACATATACCGCGGCGCTATATCGCCGTCCTTTCCCGAGGCGACCGCGAATATCTCGTCCGTTATTCCAAACGCGCTTATTATCCTGTGCGGAAGGTTATACTTTTCGTTCAGCTTTTGCGAAAGCGACAGGCTCATAAGCGAATAGCGGATGTTTATCACAAGCTGAGCAAGCGCCATTTCCGCAAAGCCGCCGCCCGCCGCGATTATTCCCGCTCCCGCGAGCTGTCCCGCGGAGGTAAGGCAGGTCATGGAAATAAGTATCGCCGCAAGCGGGCTTATGCCCATTCCGACCGCGCTTATCCCAAATGTAAACGAAACCGAAAGATATCCGAGCGCGATAGGCAGTCCGTCTCTCAGACCCGTTTTATAGCTCACCGCCCGGGCGTCGGTGTTGTTATTCTTCATATTTTCCGCTGTCCTTTTATTGATGTAAATAACTACGCGGTCCAGCTCACCGCCGAACCGCGTCTTTTGTTTTGCATTATTCCGATTATTCTTCTGTTTCCGCCTCAACAGTTTCAGCCTGTTCAGCGGGAGTTTCCTCGGAAAGCGCACGAACGGAAAGCGAAACCCTCTCGCGCTCAACGTCGATATCGATGATCTTAACGTCAATCTCCTGTCCGACCTTGAGAATGGTGTTTATGTCCGTAACTCTCTCCGCCGATATCTGACTGATGTGGATAAGACCGTCAACTCCGGGGATTATCTGCGCAAACGCTCCGAAGTCGGTTATCGAAACGACCGTCGCCTTGATAACATCGCCCTTCTGATATTCAGCAGTAAACTTGGTCCAAGGGTTGTCGCTCGGATCCTTTGCGGTGAGAGAAACGCGCTTTTTCTCAGCGTCAAACGACTTTACGATAACATTTATCTTGTCGCCTATCTTTACGATATCCTTCGGATGACCCGCTCTGTTCCAGGTCAGATCGGCGGTGTGAACCAGACCGTCGACCGCGCCGATGTCAACAAACACGCCGTAGCTTTCGATAGAGCGAACCTCGCCCTCAAACTTCTGTCCGACCTCGATGCTCTCCCAGAACTTCGCCTTTTCAGCGTCTCTGAGCTCTCTGCTCGCCTGGCGGATAGAGCCTACCACTCTGCCGCCGCGCTCGTTGCTTACCTCGATGATCTTGAACTTAACGGTCTTTTTAAGCATATCCTCAAGCTTTCCTGTGCGGGGAATGCCCGTGTGCGAACCGGGAATAAACACTCTCGTGTTTTCGTAGATCACGATTACGCCGCCCTTAACTACCTGAGACACCGTGCCCTCGATAGTCTCGTTTGACTCCTTTACAGCCGCGAGCTTTTCCAGGCCGAGCGCCGAATCAACGCGCTTTTTGGAAAGCGCGACAGTACCAACGTTGTCGTCCACCTTGATAACGACCGCGTCGATAACGTCGCCGGGCTTAACTATGTCCTCAACCTCGGCGTTGGGGTCGTTTGTAAGCTCCTCGCGGACTATGTAGCCCGTCTGCTTCGCGCCGACTTCAACGACCGCTTCCTTTTTGGAAACGCTGACAACCGTAGCCTTAACTCTTTTGTTCGTATATAATCTTGTAAAAGACTGATCCTGTTCGAGCAGCGAAGCAAAGTCCTCCTCATTATTTTCGGTGTTTTTGATGTTTTCCTCGTTCATTTTATCATGAACCTCCTTAATGATGTAGCGCGGAGTTGATGCTCCGGCCGTTATGCCGATAAGATCACCGGCGCACAGACCCTTTACCGTCTGCCCGGAAAGCTCTTTCGCATTTGTTACGAAAACCGTTTTACAGTATTCTCCGCAAATGTCAAAAAGCCTCCTTGTGTTAGAACTGCTCTTTCCTCCGACAACAATCATCAGAGCGGCCCTTTTCGCAAGCTCCCGCGCGCTTTTCTGACGCTTGTCGGTGGCGTTGCAAATTGTGTCATATATCTCAGCGCGGCTGTATTTCTGACGTAGCCTTTTTGAAAACTCGTCAAATCTGCCGCGGTCGAAGGTTGTTTGAACTACAACGGCGAAATCTCCGCCGCGCTTATCGCAATCAAGCGCGCCGCTTTGTATCAGCGCGTCAATTTCCTCAAAATCTTTACAGGCAAAAGCCCTGCAAGAGGCGTTGCCGACAATGCCGACAACCTCGGGGTGGTTTTTATCCCCAAGCACGAAAACCGTCTTGTCCTCCGGCATCTGCGAAACAATGCAGTGTATTCGCTTTACAAACGGGCAGGTCGCGTCAAAAACAGCCCTGCACTTTTCGCGCGCTTCCTGCTCTGTTGCTCTTGAAACTCCGTGAGAGCGGATCACAAGCGGCTCTCCCTTTGCTTCGTCCACCGACTCCACCGCGAAAACGCCTTTTTTGCGTAAGTCCTCTACGGCGTTTTCATTGTGAATAAGCTCGCCGAGCGTATACACCCGCCCGAACTTTTCCGCAGCGTCTTCGGCTATATCAACTGCCCTCTGAACGCCGGGACAAAACCCCGCGTTTTCGGCAACCTCTATCCTATATTTACCTGACATCGGGAGCGTTCTCCTTAAGCGCGGAGATCTCACCCATTATCAGCTTGCTTATCCTGTGTATCTCACGCTTGTCCTCTGCATCGACGTCAAAGCTCTCCGCGGGAATTATCTTCCCCACAGAGACCAGAGCGTTTCTGCGGAACTTCTTCTTTCCGTATTCCACATATACCGGCACGACAGGCGCCTTAGCCCTCACCGCGATAAGCGAAACACCGCTCTTAGCCTTTCCAAGCTCTCCTGTCTTAGAGCGTGTCCCCTCGGGGAAGATCACGAAAACCCTGCCCTGATTTAAACTCTCTATAGCGGTATCAATACCCGCCGTGTCCTTAGAGCCTCTCTTTACGGGAAACGCGCCGAGCTTTTTTATCAGCCATGTGAAGATCGGGTTGACATGAAACAGCTCGTCCTTTGCCATAAAGGTGTATTTGCCCTTAAACACTATCCCCACCATGGGCGGGTCGCAGTTTGAAACATGATTTGAAGCGATTATATATCCGCTTTTTTCCTCGGGGATATTCTCTTTTCCGATAACCGTTATTTTAAAAACGATATGGAAAATGAAATTTACGACCCCGCGGCAGAAATTATAAAACATTTCGCCGCTCCCTGACGTTATTGACAATGCGGCAGATAAGCTCCACGCTCTGCTCGAAATCAAGCTCCGAAGTGTCCGCTAAAACCGCGTCTTCCGCCTGCTTTAAAGGCGCCTCGGCTCTGTGGCTGTCGTTGTAGTCGCGCTCGTTAAGGTCGCGCAAGACCTCTTCAAACGTAGTCTCAACGCCCTTTTTAACAAGCTCGTCATACCGCCTTTTCGCCCTTATTTCGGGCTTTGCCGTAAGAAAGACCTTGACGTCCGCGTTCGGCAGAACGACTGTCCCGATATCGCGCCCGTCCATTACCACATTGTTATTCGCGGCTATATCCCGCTGAATTCCGAGGAGAGCCTTTCTGACCTCCGCCGCAGCCGAGACTGCGCTTGCCGCCATGGAAATTTCCGGCAGGCGAATATCCTCCGACACGTCCTCTCCGTTTAAAAAAACGTGCTGAACTCCGTCGATAAGCGAGATCTCGACCTTTATTCTCTCGGTACAGCCGGACGGGTTTTTAGGGTCGATACCGTTTCTTACGCAGTAAAGACCGACCGCCCTGTAAAGAGCGCCTGTGTCACAGTACACAAACCCGAGTCTTTTGGCGCACTCTCTCGCGGCAGTGCTTTTTCCAGCGCCGACAGGCCCGTCGATCGCGACAGAAATGAATTTCAAACTTAAGATCTCTCCTATCAGGAAAATAAGGAAAAAATTGGAAAAGTGCAAAATAGTACACTTATCTAATCACTTCATTCTACCACATTTTTATTAAAATTGCAATAGGTTTTTAAACATTTTCATATAATTTTCTCTGAGTTTTCACCCGCAAGTCTGCCCGTCGCAAACGCTATCTGTAAGTTAAACCCGCCCGTATAAGCGTCAACATCGATTATCTCTCCCGCGAAAAACAAACCTTTAACTATCCTGCTCTCCATGGTTTTCGGATCGATCTCCTTTGTACAAACGCCTCCGCGGGTTATTACAGCTTCGTCTATCGGACGAAAGCCGCTTATTTTAAGCCTCAGAGCTTTGAGACTTTTCACCAAATTCTTGCGTTCTTCTTTGGTTATTTCGGAGATTTTTTTCGACTGTTCGACTCCTGTTATTTCCGCCAAAGGCTCAATAAGCTCCTTTGGCAATAGCTTTCTGAGACAGTCCGAAAAAGCTTTTCCGTGAAGTTCGGAAAAATCCCGAAGAATTCTTTGGTCAAGCTGTTTTTCGGGCAGCGCGGGCTTTAGGTCTATCATAACCGAGCAGTTGTTTTCTTCTCCGTCGGGAATATGCGCCGAGGCGCTTAAAACCGTCGCCCCTCCTATTCCGTCCTCCGTAAAGCCAAGCTCGCCGAAATCCTCGTAAATCGTTTTTTCGCCGTTCAGCAGTCTCATAGAGCAGTTTTTAAGCGTCAGTCCCGCGGCTTTTTTCACCCACTGTTCTTCGGTAACAAGCGCCGAAAGCGACGGCTTTGGCGGTATCACCGTATGCCCCGCCTTTTTTGCTATCTCATATCCAAAGCCGTCCGAGCCTGTTTTCGGATAGGAGCGTCCGCCCGTCGCGAGAACAACCGCGTCGGCTTTGAACTGTTTCTTGGCGGTGTTTACTCCTGTACACTTTCCGTTCTCAATAATCAGTGAGCGAACGTTTTCGCGGACTATCTCAACATTCCGTCTTTTCAGCTCCCGTTCGAGAGCGCTTACGATATCCCCCGCCTTATCGGATACGGGAAACACGCGCCGTCCGCGCTCGGTCTTGAGTTCAACTCCCAAGCCCTCGAAAAAGCTCATCACCTCGCTCGGCGGAAAGTTATTCATCGCGCTGTACAAAAACCGCGGATTGCGCGGAATATTTTTCATGACCTCGTCAACATCGCAGTTGTTGGTCAGATTGCACCGACCCTTTCCCGTGATAGCGAGCTTACGCCCGAGCCTGTCGTTTTTTTCAATCAAAGTCACCCTCGAGTGCTCCGCCGCAAAGATCGCCGCGGTCATTCCCGCAGCGCCGCCGCCTATTACAATAACGTCCGACATCTATTCCTCTTTTTTCTGGGGAAAACCCTTTCTGAAGAAAGGGCGCATTATTCGCGCATTATGCGCTTCGCGAAAAACGCTTTCCCCAGACCCCTTTCCCAAAGACTTTTTGTATTTTGTCAATATTTTAAGGCGCTCTGAATCAGAATTAAAGCTGCTTTTTCATGATATCATAGCATAAATAATCATTGTTTTCGGTCTTTATCGTGTGATATTCAATTTCTTTATATCCTCTTCTGAGATAAATTGATTTTGCCGAAAGCGAAGCATCGAGTACTACCTCATCATAGTGTTTTGCAATCTCTGTTTCCGCAAAATTCATTAACTCTTTTCCATATCCATTGCCCTGATACTGGGGCATAACGAATAATCTGCATATTCCATTTTTCTTAATTGTAACCGTTCCCACCGCATTATCTTCCGAATTATAGCATAGAAAAACACGGTTGCTTGAAATATCATTTGCTATATTTTCATCACTGTGATGATTAAGAAAAAACTCTACCGCGCCGGTTGGATAATAGTGCGGATAGATTTTATTGATAGTTATATGAGTTATTTCCTTAACAATATCAAAATCTATTTTTTGGGCTAACTTTACACTCATTTTATTTCTCCTGATATCCCGATTTATCATTCTTATAACACAAATAATATTTTATCAAACAGGGCAACGCCGCGTTTTTCGGCATTGCCCCTCACCTGTTTAAACATCTTTTTTGTAAACGTCGTTGCTTTCCCAAAGACCCTCGAGTTTCGCGAATGTCTGCTCGACCCTGCATCTGTTCGACGCGGAAGCCGCCGCGATAAGCGCGTTTATAAGGCTCATGGGCGCAACTAAGCTGTCCACAAACGAAACCATATCCGAGTACGCGTAGAGCTTTGTTTTCGCGTAGCTTACAAGCGGCGAGCTTTCGGAATCCGTGATAGCGATTATCTGCGCGCCCTCCTCATGAGCAAACCTGCACGCCTCGACAGTGCTTTTCGCGTACCGCGGAAAACTCATAGCTATAAGCAGATCGCCCTCGCCTATGTGTATCATCTGCTGATAAAGCTCGCTTATCCCGACCGAGCCTACGAGAATGACATTGTCCGCTATAAGTCTGAGATGATAATGCATAAAGCTCGCCAATATACCCGACGACAATGCCCCCTGAATATATATCTTCTTTGCGGTATTTATAAGCGTGACCGCGTTTTCAAAGCTCTCCCTGTCAACCATCTCGATAGTCTTGCGTATTCTGTCAACGTCCTGACTGAGCACTCCGCTGAGCGTATCCTCGTCGCCTATTCTCGTGCGCGTAACGTCCATACGCTGAATTGCGGTAAGGCGGTTTTTTATGTGATGCTGAAGAGAGCGCTGAAGCTGAGGATAACCCTCAAAGCCAAGCTCCAGCGCAAATCTTACGACCGTCGACTCGCTTACGTTTACAGTCTGACCAAGTCTCAGCGCCGTCATATAAGCCGCTTTTTCATAATGCTCGAGAATGTAGTTTGCGATCAGCTTCTGGCTTTTTGAAAATTTCGGCATCATTTCCTCAATGGTTTTCAGAAGATTATCGCCCATTTTCATTACCCCATTTAAGGCGGAAAGCCCGCCGTTCCTTTCATTTTCAGTATTACTTGTTACAATTATAATACTACTTTTCCGCACTTTTTTCAAGAGCTTTTTGAATTTTTTGAAAGATTTTTGAAAGGGCTTGCAAAAATCCGCAGCGAATTTTAACCGCCGCGGATTCTTAATTTGCTATATGCCTAAACCTCTGACATACTCTGCTACCAAAAAGCAATTTTTCAAATCAACCTCATCTAACCCTATGTACACAAAAAGGTCATTCCATACTCTCCTACAAATTCTAAAACAAACAGACGATGCATCGACCCCGCACGAACTCTCTGATTGGCTCTTTTAATTATCCGGCTTTCATTGAAAGTCAGCCGACAAATTCATCGTTTTCCCACTGACCTGATACCTCGGTCCCGTCCGCGTAGGTCATTGTTCCAAAGCCGCTTTTTACGCCGTCCTTCCATTCGCCCTCATAAACGTCGCCGTTAGCGAAGGAATATACTCCCCAACCGTTTTCAAAATCGTCTGCAAATTCTCCCTCGTAAACATTGCCGTTTGCGTAAGTCAGTGTTCCCTGACCGTTAAATAAGTCGTCTTTCAACTCTCCTACATATTTGTCGCCGTTCGCCCAGATAAATGTTCCCTGTCCGTCCGTCTTTCCGTCTTTCCATTCGCCTTCATAATAATTCCCGCTGGGATAATTATATGTTCCCCAACCGTTTCGTTTATCGTCCTTAAACTCCCCGTCGTAAATGCCGCCGTCATTATATGTCATATGTCCCTGACCGTTAAACAGGTCGTCTTTGAATTCGCCGATGTAGACATATCCGCTTGCTCCGGTAAATGTTCCCTGTCCGTTCTGTTTGTCGTCTTTCCATTCGCCGACATATACATCGCCGTTTGCATAGGTGAATTTTCCCTGACCGTTTCGATTGCTGTCCTTCCATTCACCGACATAAACATCGCCGTTCGACCAGGTATATGTTCCCTCACCGTCTCGGCTGCCGTTTTTATATCCGCCCTCGTAAACGTCGCCATTTGCAAAAGTATATTTCCCCTGACCGTCAAGAAGGTCGTCCTTAAAACCGCCGACATAGATATCACCGTTTGCCCAGGTCAGTTTTCCCTCGCCGTTTTTCTTATTATTTGCCATCTCTCCGACATAAACATCGCCGTTGTCGTACTTCTTGGTAACGGTCTGACCCTTTGCCGAGCCGCCCTGCTGCTCTTTTTTACTATCGTTACTGCAGCCTGCAAAAAGAAGCACGGCGGCCAATACCGCGGATAAAATTTTTACTGTTTTCATTTCTTTCCTCCTGTATTGTCTATTAACCTATAACCACTCAAAGGCAATGTATCAACCCCGCGCGATTTTTTCCGGTTTTTTCAAACACGGCACATATAGAAATCGCCCCACAACAAATGCGGGACGAAACGCGTTAGGTTAAAACAGCAAGTGACGGGTCTAAATTCTAACCTCTGATCTCTAACCTCTAACCTCTAATTGGCACGGGCAGAAGGACTTGAACCCTCGACATACGGTTTTGGAGACCGTCGTTCTACCAA
>JAFLUF010000050.1 GCA_022508925.1 Oscillospiraceae bacterium
GTGGGGTTGCCCCCAAACGGTTTTCAAGACCGCCTCGTTATGACCACTTCGATACCTCTCCGAATTCAACTTTGTTATTTTACCATATTTTCCGTTTTTTGTCAAGAGGTTTGCAAAAAAATCCGTGGAATCCCACGGATTTTTTTGTTATTCCAAATTAAAAGCAGAGAGTTTTGGATAATATGCCGAGCTTCCGAGCTGTTCTTCTATGCGCAAAAGACGGTTGTATTTTTCCGTACGCTCCGAGCGCGAGGGCGCGCCTGTCTTTATCTGCATTGTGTTTAACGCGACCGCGAGGTCGGAAATAAACGTGTCGGCGGTCTCTCCCGAGCGATGAGATGAAATTGCGGTATAATGCGCTTTATGGGCGGTTTTTATCGCCTCGACAGTTTCGGAGACGGTGCCTATCTGATTTAGCTTTATCAGCACCGAGTTTGCCGAGCCTTGGGATATTCCCTTTGATATTCTGTTTACATTTGTCACGAAAAGGTCGTCGCCGACAAGCTGAACACGCTTTCCAAGCGTTTTAGTAAGCCTTTGCCAGCCGTCCCAGTCCTCCTCATCAAGCGCGTCCTCAATTGAAATAATAGGGTATTTGTTTACGAGACTTTCCCAATGCGAAATAAGCTCGTCGGTTGAAAATTTCTTCTTTGATTTAGGGAGAAAGTATTCTCCCACGTTATCGGATTTCCACTCGCTTGCCGCCGCGTCAATAGCTATCATAAAATCCTCACCGGGCTTGTAACCCGCTTTTTCGACGGCGTTCAGAATGCATTCGATCGCTTCTTCATCACTGCTCAAATCCGGAGCAAATCCTCCCTCGTCGCCGACAGAAGTCGCAAGTCCGCGTGATTTAAGCAACCCTCCAAGAGAATGAAACACCTCAGAGCACCACCGCAGCGCTTCTCTGAACGAATCGGCGCCGACGGGCATTATCATGAACTCCTGAACATCGACCGTATTTGCCGCGTGAGCGCCGCCGTTAAGAATATTCATCATCGGTACGGGAAGCGACGTTGCTCCTATCCCGCCCAGAAAACGGTAAAGCGGCATACCGAGGGATATTGCCGCGGCACGCGAACAAGCTATTGAAACCGCGAGTATCGCGTTTGCGCCAAGATCAGACTTGTCGGGTGATCCGTCGGCGTTTTTCATTACTTCATCTATCGCGTAGATATCCGCGCAGCAAAGTCCGGAAACAACGCCGTTAAGCGTGTTGTTGATATTATCTACGGCCTTTTGTACGCCTTTTCCTCCATAGCGGCTTTTATCACCGTCACGAAGCTCGAGCGCCTCGAATTGACCTGTTGAAGCGCCGCTCGGCGCGGCTCCGAAAGCAACTGTTCCGTCGTCGAGATGAACCTCTGCCTCAACGGTTGGATTTCCGCGGGAATCCAGAATTTCGCGACCGATCACTTTTTTAATTAACATAGTTTTCTCCTTTTTCAAGGAATCCCCATTTTAAAAAGGGGTTCCCTTGACCCTCCCCAAAACTTTTTTGTTCTGCCTCTTGCGCGCATTATTCTTCGCAAAACGCTTTGCGTGGCGGCAGTAGTTACAGCCGAAACATCTTTACCTTAACTTTGGATATTATTGCACAATTCCCTATAAATATACAAAATGCTCTCCCGATATGGGAGAGCATTACATTTAAATAAAAGTATGTCACTTGAACTTCTGTATCATATTCACCAGAATTCCCACTCCCACCGAAAGCACCACGCTTATCGCCATCGGAAACCAGATGTTGGCGAGAGGAAGTCCGTTCGCGGCTTCGTTGAGGTTCATGCCGTAAAAGCTGAATACTATCGTCGGAACGGCAATTATTATCGTAAGAATTGTCATTCGCTTCATTACGATGTTAAGGTTGTTTGAAATAATACTCGCGAAGGTGTCCATCGTACCGCTTAAGATGTTGGAATAAATATTTGTCATCTCGATTGCCTGCTTTACCTCTATCATAACGTCGTCGAGCAGGTCTGAGTCCTCCTCATAAAGCTTTATGTAGCGTCCGCGCATAAGCTTTTCAAGGACAGCCTCGTTTGATTTGAGCGAGGTAGAAAAATATACCAGCGATTTTTCAAGACCGAGAAGCTGTATCAGTCCCTTGTTCTGCATAGAAAGATACATCTTTCCCTCGACATAGTTCGATATCTTGTCGATCTGCTTGAGGTACTGAAGATAGCGCGTAGCTATGCGAAGCAGGATAGTAAATACAAAATTTGTCTTATAGTTCGTGCGGACACCCTTTACAACGCCCTTTGATATCTCATCTACTATCGTGTTTTGCTTCGCGCTTACGGTAATTACATTTTTATCGGTGATTATTATCGACATAGGCATTGTCGAGTACAAAAGGGTACGGTCAGGGTCGTTGTCCTGCTCTGCTATGGGATAGTCCACGACGATAAGCGTAACGCCGTCGTCGCTTTCAATTCGCGATGGCTCCTCTTCGTCGAGAGCCGCGCGCACATAGTCGCGGTCGATACCGAGGTCTTCTTCGACGTAGGATATCTCCGTTTCTGTGGGGCTTGTGACCGACACCCAACAGCCTATCTCGTATTCCTCTATTTTGCAGACCTTTCCCTCTATGCTTCTGTAAAACTCAATCATCGATCGATCACCTTCAGACTTTTTTCACTGTTTTAAACAATACACTTTATTGTAACACATTTTTTCCGAAATTACAAGTACTTTTACAGACGAAAAAAATTTAAGTGTTTATGCATAATGACAGTGACAGCCCGTCATATTCCCCGATTGACAAGCATAATATGTACAAAAATAATTTGAGGAGGATTTTATGGAAAAAGAAGAAAAACAAGGTATCTACGCCGAGCAGACTATCTACGATTCCGTATTGGAGCAAAGCGCGGAGATCGACTGTATCGTGCCCGACTATTGTCCCGAGGTTTTCAGAACGCTTTCCGGCTCGCTTTCGCCGAGAATAATGTCATACGCCGTATCGTCTGACGGAAAGCTTTCAATCGACGGTGAGATAATAGCGCGCGCCGTTTACGCAAACGAAGAGGGCGGTCAGCTTTGCTGCGTTACGGGAAGAACAACGTTTTCAAAAACCGTCGATATAGGTTCTTATGCCGAAAACGTAAACATTACACTTAGTGAAAGCTACTGCACCTGCCGCGCGGTAAGCCAGCGCAGAATTGACGTAAGAGGGGCAATTTCCGTCGGAATAAAGGCATTTGGGTGTACAACGGTAAATCAGCCCGATATCCCGGATGGTCTTGAGCTTAAGACAGAAGAAATTTCCTGCGCGGGAAAAACGCTGTTTTCATCCAAAAAGCTCGTGATACGCGAGGAGATAGATACCGGCGCTTCGGGTATTTCGTTTATTATGGACAGCTCGGCTGTGCCTAAAATAACCGACCTGCGAATTGTCGCGGACAAAGCGGTGGTCAAGGGCACAGTCTGCATAGAAGCGCTTTACGGTTTAGCTCTCCCCGACAGCAGCGCGAGCGCGCAGGCGGAAAAAATGTCAGCAGATGTTCCTGTATCCGCGATACTCGACGTAACGGGGATCTCCGACGAATACACGGTGATCCCGTCTATAAGCGTGCTTGGCTTTGAACTTATCCCAAGAACCGAAAGCGGCGTTATGTCCTGTGAGATAACGGCGGAATGTTCGCTTAAGGCGGCGGCGGAAAGCAAGGTAAAGATCGCCTCTGACGCTTATTCCACAAGCTTTGAGACCGAAACAGCCACGGGAAAAATAAAACTCGGAAGCGTGCCAAAGCCCGTTTCGCAGAGCTTTCAGCTCAAACTCTCCGTGAAGAACGACACAGACATAGCCTCTGTCTGGGATACCCGCGCGGAAATCAGAAACGCCGCCGCAAGAGTCGTGGAAAACGAACTTGTCCTTTCTGGACTTCTGCGCTGTAAGGCATACGGCAAAAGCGCGGACGGCACGGTTTTCTGCATTGAAAAGCAGGAGCCGTTTGAACAGAAGCTTCTGTCGGGGATAAGCGAAAACAGCTCGGTCAATTTTTCAACGGTAGTTTCAGGCACAAGCTTTGCGATAATGCCGGATAACGCGCTTGAAATAACGGCAATGTGCGACGTTTCGGGAGATATGCGGGAAATAATAGCATATGACGCGCTTACCTCGGCAAGAATACTCGAGGATAAGCCAAAGCAGAATGACGGCGAATTTGCCATAAGAATATGCTATGCCGACGAGCCGAGAGACTGCTGGGATATCGCAAAGGAATACAACACAACCGTTTCCGCTTTGCTTGAGGAAAACACCGCTGACGACGAAAACAAGCTTGAAGGTATGATCGTTGTTCCATACATATGATTTCAGACAATGAAAGGATAAATTATATGAACAATTCTATTTACGCCGATATTGCCCGCCGCACCGGCGGAAATATCTATCTCGGAGTTGTGGGGCCGGTGCGTTCGGGTAAATCTACCTTTATCAGCAGATTTATGAATAAGCTCGTTATCCCCAACATCTCCGACGAATACGCCAGAGGCCGCGCCGCGGACGAACTTCCGCAAAGCTCCGCGGGCAAGACCATTATGACCACCGAACCGAAGTTTGTACCGGAAGAAGCCGCGGCAGTCTCCATCGGCGACGTTAAAATGAACGTGAGACTCATAGACTGCGTAGGCTATATTGTTCCTTCGGCAGTCGGGTATATCGAAGACAACGCGCCGAGAATGGTGATGACCTCGTGGTTTGACGAGGAGATACCGTTTAATATGGCGGCGGAGATAGGCACAAGAAAGGTAATAAACGACCACTCGACTATCGGCGTGGTAGTTACTACCGACGGTTCTATAACGGATATCCCGCGCGGCGAATACGCCGAGGCGGAGGAAAAGATAATCGCCGAACTCAACGAAATAAACAAGCCGTATGTAATACTGCTCAACACCCGCGAGCCGGACAGCGCCGAAACCAAAAAGCTCGCCGAGGAGATGTCGGAAAAATACGGCGAGAAAGTTATCCCGATCAACTGCCTCGAGACCGATGAGGAAAAGATCACAGAGATACTGGGCGAGGTCCTGCTTAAATTCCCCGTAAAGGAGATAAAGATAAAGCTTCCGCGGTGGGTAATGTCGCTTAAGAAAGACCACAAGCTTAAAACGGGAGTTATCGAGGCGATAAAGGCGGCGTGCGCTGAGATAACCGACGTAAGCAAGGTGAAAAACGCGGGCGAAAAAATAACCGAATGCGAGTATGTAAAGCGCGCCGAGACTCCCGAGCTTGACCTCGGCACGGGCTCGGGAATAATCGACATCGCGCTCAACGACGAGCTGTTCTATCAGATACTCGGCGAGGAAACGGGGCTGGATATTCAGAGCGAAGCCGACCTTATGCCGTGTATGCTGATGCTTGCGGATATCAAGAAAAAATACGAGCGCGTCAAAAACGCCATTGACGAGGTCGAGGCTACGGGCTACGGGATAGTTCTCCCGCAGATGGAGGAGCTTAAGCTCGAAGAGCCTGAGATAATCAAACAGGGCGGAAAATACGGCGTAAGGCTTAAAGCCTCTGCCCCGTCGATTCATATGATGAGCGCGGACATAACGACGGAGATAAATCCGATAGTCGGCAGCGAAAAGCAGTCCGAAGAGCTTATAAGCTTTTTGCTCAACGATTTCGAGGAGAACCCGACCAAGATATGGGAGAGCAACATCTTCGGAAAGTCGCTGCACGATCTCGTAAACGAGGGGCTTCACAACAAGCTCAACCGTATGCCCCGCGACGCCCGAATGAAGCTGAGGGAAACGATCGGCAGGATAATCAACGACGGCTGCGGCGGGCTTATCTGTATTATATTATAATAATTCTGAGGGAAAACTTTCTGTAGAAAGTTTTCCCTCAGACTCATTTTCAAAGACTTTTTGTTCAGTGGGCAGTTAAAGACCATTTGCGGTTTCCACTGCTTTTAGACTTCGCTTAAGCCTTGTCCAGATAACAATATAGCACACCACGTGCGCCAGAAACGTCAGCGCCCATGAAATAGGATAGCTCGCGTAGATTGTAAACGTGTTGTGGAACTCGGGAAGCTGAAACGCCGTCATAAGCCACAAAACCCTCAGTCCGCACGCGCCTATCAGCGAAACCACCATAGGCACGGTTGAATGCCCCAGTCCCCTCATCATTCCTACCATAACGTCCATCATTCCGCAGAACGCGTAGGTCGTACAGATAACTCTCACGCGGTTTATTCCCGCTTCGATCACCTCGGGGCTGTCCGAGTATATCGACAAAAGCTGATGACCGAAAATAAACGCCGCCCAGCCCAAAACAAGCCCCGTGACGATAACGCTGCCGAGCGCGCATAAAAGTATCCTCGGTATGCGGTCATAGCGCTTTGCTCCAACGTGCTGTCCCGTAAACGAGATAGCCGCCTGATAAAACGTGTTCATAGCCATGTAGATAAATCCCTCTATCGACTGCGCGGCGGAGTTTCCGTCTACGGTTATATCGCCGAACAGGTTTACCGAGGACTGGATAAGAACATTCGACATCGAGAAAATACACCCCTGCACTCCCGCGGGAAGTCCGACCTTTATTATGCTTATCAGCGTATGCTTATTTAAACTGAGTTTTTTCAAATCGAGGCGTATCTCCTCGCGTTCTTTTGTAAGACAGATCACAGTAAGCGCGGCGGACAGGCACTGTGAAATGATCGTCGCCAGCGCCACTCCCACGACGTCCATACCAAACGCCACGACAAACAGTATGTTAAGCAGTACATTCAATACGCCCGCCGCGGTAAGAAAGTACAGCGGACGCTTTGTATCCCCCACGGCGCGTAAGATCGCCGAGCCGAAGTTATATATCATAAGCGCGGGCGTGCCGAGAAAATATATCCTCAGATACTGCGAGGCGAGCGGGAGCTGGCTTTCCGCGGCGTTCATAAGCTTCAATATCTGCGGAGCAAAAACAAAACCGACTACCGCCAAAAGCGCTCCGCTGATTATCGACAAAAGCATCGAGGTATGCACCGCCTCGTGCATATCATCCTTTGAATTTGCTCCGTGAGCTCTTGCCGCAACCACGTTTACACCCACCGCAAGTCCGACAAACAGGTTTGTAAGCAGGTTTATAAGCGAACTTGTAGAACCCACCGCGCCCATTGAGTTGTCTCCCGCAAAACGTCCGAGAATTATTACGTCCGCGGCGTTGAACAAAAGCTGCAATACTCCCGAAGCCATGAGCGGAAGCGAAAACATCAGCATTTTTTTCAATACCGGGCCGCTGCACATATCCATTTCATAATTCTTTGCCAAACCAAAAACATCTCCCACTGCAAAAAAGCCGGAGTTGAGGACCGTAAGTCCTCAACTCCCGGATATAATTCAAATCCCTTTTTATCGGCAATTACTCGAAGCTGTCCTCTTCGTTGCGCGCGTTGAACAGCTCTACAAGCTTTTCCATTTCCTCTTCGGTAAGGGACATACCCTTGCTCATACGGGTATGGTCGGGGCTCCAGTCGCGGATATCGTATTTTGCGTCATGTCCGTTCCAGCTTACGAGATTAAGCTCTCTCGTCCAGCCCTTGGCGTTTTCGGAGATAACTCCGAGTTCTTTTGTGATCTCATAGGTAATATCAGCCATTTTGATTTTCCTTTCTTAAATCTTACTTTTCTTTTTTCTCTTTGGGCAATTTTTTCTTCTTGATCTTTGTCGTATCCGCGGGTACGATACCGTCATAAACGGCATAATATTTCGGAGGCACGGTCTTGTTCAGATGCAGCTTTCCGAAAAACCAGCCTTTGAAATCGAGCTTTTCAAAGATCTCGCTGAAATATACGTTTATATGGTTTTTTCCGTCAGATCCGACAAGAAACTCCTGCATCCTCGCGGGGGGCTCGTAAGTCACTACAAAATCGACCTTGTATCCCGCTTTTTCGAGATTTTCCGTACCGGCTTTAAACTCGTCGTCGCTCGGAATTTCCCTTCTCCACCAGTTTCTGCCCTCGTCGAGGTCGGCTGAATCGTCGCTCCGTCCGCCGCCAAACGCGAAGACCGTCTTTTCGGCGATCTCATAGACCTGTCCGCGCATAAGCTGACGGAGCTTTCCGCTTATAAGGCGCGTTTTCCCGCCGTTCCATTCGCTGACATCATACTTTTCAAGAAGGTCGTAGTTTTCGTGAGAGCCTTCTACAAACAGCACGTTGTATCTCAGCTTTCCTATTTTTTTGAGGAGCTTTGCTTCATTCGGACTGCCGTCCCAGATAAAGCCGAAATCGCCGCAGATGATAAGCGCGTCGTTTTTCCCGAGCTTGCGGAGCTTCGGGTCTTTAAACCTCGAAAAATCCCCGTGAGTATCACCGGTAATATAAATCATTAAAACCCCTCCGATGTATCCGCTCCGCGCCGATAAAAGCAACAGCGTTTATCGATCCCGCACAGCAGACTTTTTCAACAGCCTTGTCTAAAATATTACAAATTTATTACAAATTTGAGAAAACTATTTACAATCGGCGTTTTATTCTGTATAATAGTATAGGGCGTATGTTTTTAACGAAAAAGTTTCCTATATATATAATATACCAAAAAGGGGAGTTTGTCTATATGTTTAAGGCAAAAAAGTTCACAATTATTTTTACATTTTTCGCGATAATTTCATTATTTGGCACAAGTTTTACAAATTTTACGGCATTTGCAGAGGAAGTTGAAAGCTCAGTTACTGTTCCCGCGCCGACCGCGCCGACATCCTCCGAGCTTCCCCAGTATAACCTTTACGACACGGACAAGCTTCACAGCGAGGGCGTGTTTATGGTAAACCTCAACACCAATATCATCGTATGCTCGAAAAATCCCGATGAAAGAATGGTTCCCGCGTCGCTTACCAAAATTATGACGGCGCTGGTGTGCTTTGAGAAAATAAGCGATCTGTCACAAATCGTAGAATGCCCGTATGTATGCTTTGACGAATTCTGGGGAGCAGGCGCAAACCCGAACTTCGTAGGCGCTTCTACCGCGGGTATCGCCACAAAGCAGAATAACCTTACCTATACGGACTGTCTTTACGGGCTTATGCTTCCGTCGGGCTGCGAAGCGGCAAACATCATCGCTTATAACGTAGCGGGAGATATTCCGACGTTTGTGAACATGATGAACGAAACTGCGGCGAAGATCGGCTGTACAAACACTCATTTTTCAAACGCCCACGGACTTTATGACAAAGACAATTACACCTCTGCGAGAGACCTTTATCTTATAACACGCTATGCTATGGACACCTATCCCGAGTTTACCAAAATATGCCAGTCGGTGTCCTATGATATGCCGGCAAACTCAATTGAAGCCAACGGCTATACCGTTTACCACTCAAACAAAATGATGAGATCAAATACCGAGTATTATTATGAGGGCGTAAAAGGTATTAAAACCGGAAGCATAAACGAATACTACGAATATAATAACACGACGGGCAAATGGGAAGAGATTGAAACAGCAGGTGCAAGAACGCTTGTAACTACCTGCGTAAAGGACGGCTATTCCTATCTGCTTGTAACGCTCGGCGCGCCCTATTACGACACGATAATCGACGAGGAGACCGGCAAGAAGACCTACAAAAAAACTACGCAGGAATATCCGTATGTCGACCACGCGGCGCTTTATGACTGGGCGTTTTCCGAGTTTGAATACGCGAAGGTTATTGAAAAAAACCAGCGCATCATGACTGCTCCCGTTGATCTGGGCATGGACACCGACGAGGTGGGGATCGTCACAAACGGCGAATACTATACGCTGCTTCCCAAAATGGACGGAGCCGAGTCTATCGTTCAGATGATAAAGCCTACCGTCGAAGAACTTACCGCGGAGATTGAAAAGGGCACTTATGTGGGCGATCTGCAGCTTGTTATGGCGAATGAGGTCGTAGCGATAATACCGCTGGTGACAGAGAAATTTGTTGCTCTCGATCAGAACGAGCTTTACCGCAGAAGAATAAACGATGTGGTTTCCTCTCCCGCGTTTGTCATTTCGGTCGTTGCCGTGGTCGTGCTGATAGTCGGTGTGATCGCCGCGCGCATTATTATCAAAAACAAGCAGAAGGAACAACGCTCGAGAAGAAGAGTATCGGTTCAGTCTTCCTCTAAAAACTCCAACAGGAACAACCGCAGATGAATATAAACTTCATAGCGGTCGGAAAGCTTAAAGAGAGCTATTTTCGCGAGGCGTGCGATGAATACAAAAAGCGTATCTCGGCGTACGCAAATGTAAAAGTTTTTGAACCCGAACCCGCATTTTTGCCTCAGGATCCAAGCCGCGCGCAGATCTCGCAGGCTCTCGCAAAGGAAGCCGAAAAGATAAGCGGATATGCAAGGGGATATAAGATCGCGCTTTGTATAGAAGGAAAAATGCTTTCGAGCGAGGGACTTTCGGAAAAAATACGCGATATCTCGGAAATAAGCTTTATTGTAGGAAGCTCGTACGGACTTAGCGAGGATTTCAAGCGCGAGTGTGATTTCAGACTGTCGATGTCGGAGATGACGTTTGCTCATTCGTTGGCGAGAGTGATGCTTTTTGAGCAGGTGTACAGAGCAATGAGCATCAACGCGAACGGGAAATACCACAAATAACACCTGACAGTACACAGTAATAGTTAAAGTTAAGACGCGCTCAGATATATTCCGAGCGCGTCTTTGTTCAACATAAAATACTGTTTACTGATTACTGTCAGCTGTCAACTGTTGTGCTATCTGCTCAAATACTCCCGCAGTTCTTGCAGTGGGGCGTTCAAGATACGACGAGCTTATATAAACGAGCTTCGTGCCGTTGTATATCATGCTGTTGAGAACAGCGTTTGAGGTTATCTTTTCGCGGTTCAGTTTATCGTCCGCGATTATATACTTGGGAGTTTGCCCTTCGCAGGCGTCAGCGGAAACATATCCGCTTTCCTTGCACAAATTCTCGCCGGAAAGCCCCAATATCGCCCCCGCAAACGTATCGTTTCCCGCAAGCGTAAGCATTTCGGTCACATATACAAAGCTTTCAAGCGGTGTCGCGTCTGCCGCCTTTTCAAGCTCAAGGCGCGCTTTGTTGGCAACTTCAACCGTTTTAAGCTCACCCTTGTTGGGGTCTGAGATCTCCTTGCCGTAAAACGCCGCGGCAATCTCTTTGTACATGGTGTAATAATCCTCGGCGCTCTCGGGTATTTTCGGCGTTAAAACCGCTATTCCCGCGTGATTAAGCATATAGATATCCCTTTCGGAAAGCAGCGAAAGCGTAAAAACAGCGTCGGGAGCAAGCTCAATGATGGCGTCTATATCAGGATTTTCGGTACTTCCGACGGTCATAAGCCCAAGGTCCTCCGGATAGTCGCAATAGCTGCTGACAGCGGCCAATCTGCTCTGAAAACCAAGCTCGCAGATTATCTCCGTCATTGCGGGAGAAAGCGAGACCGCCTTGTTTACCGCCTTTTCGAGCGTGACGCCGCAGACTAAAGCGGGAAAAGGTTTTATCTCCTCTTCTTTTTCCTCGTTGTTGGAAACGACCACTTCGGACGGCGTATACTCGGTGTCCTCACAGCCGCACAGCGCAAGCGCGAATGATGTTGATAACAATAAAGCGCAAATTTTTTTTCCGAAATTCATATCAATACTCCAGATCAAGTTCAATTCTTCCCGAAAGCCACTCGACAAACTGACGCGCGGTGCGCGGAGAACGTCCGCTGTGGCGTGTGGCAAAGCGCTCGGCGGCTTCTTCTATCCTCGCCTTGTCGGCGGTTATACCCCTGTCGGCACACAGCTTATGCACAATGTCGAGATACAGCAGCTTGTCCGGCCTTGAAAACGTGATAAACAGTCCGAATCTGTCCGACAGCGACATACTTTCGTCAATGGCATCCGCCGCTGATATCTCACGCTCCGCCACAGTTTCACGGACGATCTTACGGCGGTTGGTGGTGGCATAGATGAGGATATTTGCGGGTTTTGCCGAAAGCGAACCGTCAAGTGCCGCCTTAAGCGCCGCAAATCGGTCGTCCACCTCCGAAAACGACAGGTCGTCTATCATCACGATAAATTTAAGCCCCGTTCTGCCGAGTGTTTCAAAAAGCTCCGGCATAAGCCGTATGTCCTCTTTGGCTATCTCAACCATTCTGAGCTGTTTATATTCGTTGAACACCGCTTTTACCGTCGAACTCTTCCCCGCTCCCCTGTCGCCGTACAGCAGAACGTTCTGCGCGGGCTTGTCATTAAGGAAGCACAGCGTGTTTTCGATAACCTGCCTTCGCTGCACCTCGTAGTTTTTTAGATCCGCGAGGGTTATCGGGTCGGGATTTTCAATCGGCTTGAGTTTTCCGTTATACGAAAACGCGCGGTACTTCGCGAAAATCCCGCTGCCGTTCTTGCGGACGAAATCGAGAAAGTATTCCGTGGTATAATCAAAACTGCCGTTTTCATAGTCCGGCATACGGAAAATCGCCTTGCTGCCCGTGTTTTCGGCAATTTCAAGCTTCAACTGCTCGGAATTTACCGAAACGATATCGCGCACGATAGAAAGGTCGTATTCTATCGCGCTTTTTCGGAGTTCGTTCGGGTGTTTGGCGCATTCCTCTACCAGAGGCGACGCCGAATACAGCAAAAGCTCGTGAAAATACTCTCCGAGAGTCTGTCCGTTTGTAAGCAGAATATTAACTATTTCCGAATATTGTTCTACCGCCGATATATCGTTTTCCGCGCATCTGCTCAGTGCCCCGACAAGCCTGTCGTCCTTTATCTCAAAAGCGCAGAACGATCGCATTTTCGTTAAGTCCATCATGTTGCCTCCCTGATTTTCTCTGTCAGCCGCTCGAAATCAGCGAGCGTGTTCATTTTGGAAAAATCGTCACGCAGCTTTGCCGCGCCGTTTATTCCCTTTACATACCACGCCGCCTGGCGGCGAGCTTCTTTTATCCCGACGTATTCGCCCTTGTCTTCTACCAAAAGCGAGATATGTCGGCGCATTATCTCAAGCTTTTCGTCGAGATCGGGTTCGCTCCTCACAGGCTTTCCGTCGAAATAGTCGCGTATCTGCCCGAACAACCACGGTCTGCCGTAAGAACCCCTGCCTATCATAACAAGGTCACAGCCTGTCTGCTCGTACATTTCCACGCAGTCCTCAACGCTCGTTACGTCTCCGCTTGCTATCACGGGAACGCTCACCGCGTCCTTTACCGCTTTTATTATTTTCCTGTCGGCTTTTCCCGTATACAACATGGTTTTTGTCCGCGAATGCACGGTTATCGCCGCCGCGCCGTTCTGCTCGGCGATTTTCGCAACTTCTACCGCGTTTATCGAGCTTTCGTCCCAACCGCTGCGAATTTTCACCGTTACGGGGATCTCCGTCGCCCTGACCGCCGCCCGGACTATCTCTCCCAAAAGCGCGGGAGTTTTCATAAGCGCCGCGCCCGCCCCGCCGTTTACTATCTTCGGCATAGGGCATCCCGCGTTTATGTCGATAATATCGGGCTTATACTCTTCGGCGATCTTTACCGCTTTAGCGAAAAACTCCGGTTCTGCGCCGAAAAGCTGTACAGCCGCGGGACGCTCATTTTCCGACAGGCACAAAAGCTCGGCAGTCTTCCTGTCGGAATAGCACAAGCCCTTTACGCTCGCCATTTCAGCCACGCAATACGCCGCGCCGAATTGTTTTGCCATAATTCTGTAAGCTCTGTCAGCAACGCTCGCCATGGGCGCAAGCGCCGCGGTTTTCTCTATTTTTACGTTTCCTATCTCAATGTGTTCCACTAATATTCCCTATTCCTGAAATTTCACAAAAATTTCACATAATATCCGAAAAATCTACCCTGTTTATATTAACATATTCCAAACTTTTTTTCAAGAGGTTATTGTTTTTTTTCGTGAAATGTGCTACAATGTAATGTGGAGTTAAATACATAACAATAATCGGGAGAAAATATATGGGGACGGAAATTAAGCGCAAAGAGCGCGTGGGACTGCTTGACGAGCTTCGCGGGTTTGCCATTATATGTATGGTGGTCTATCACGCGCTGTATGATCTGAATTTTATCTTCGGGGTCAAGGTACCTGTTTTTTTCGATGACTGGTTTGACATCGTTCAGTCGGTATTCGCGGGACTGTTCATCTTTATCTCGGGAACAGTATGCCGTTATTCGCGCAGCAATCTCAAGCGCGGTGTTCTGTGCTTTTTCTTCGGAATGATACTTACGTTTGTCACTCCGTTTTTCAATGCCTATACGATCTATTTCGGCATTTTACATTTTCTGGGAATAGCGATGATGATCTTCGGGCTTTGCGAAAAGCTGTTGGATTATCTCCCGGCAACAGTTGGGATAATTGTTTTCGGAATTTTATTCGCAATGACCTACAATGTTAGAAACGGCTTTATCGGTATAGGAGGGCTGTTTGAATGGGAACTGTGGGATAAGCTGTACGACGTGGGAGTTTTGTTTCCGTTCGGGTTTTACAACAGCACGTTTGTGACGCTTGACTATTTCCCGCTGCTTCCGTGGCTGTTTTTGTTTTTGGCGGGGAGCTATTTCGGAGTATGGGCGAAAAACGGCTCTCTTCCGAAGTTCTTCTATCCCGTGCATATAAAGTGGCTGGCGACTGTCGGACGTTATACTATCTGGATATATATGCTCCACCAGCCTATAATTTATCTCATTTTTTCACTTATTTTCCGTTAATGTGAAAAAAAATCGGAATGAATTTAGTGTTGCAAACCGTGAATAAACGTTGTATAATGGATTATGACAACGCGTGAGCATTTTCGTAACAAATACGATACGCAGTGCGGTATACTTCAATTCAAAACATACTTACGAATTGAAAGAAAGGGTTACATATATGAATAAAACGAGTAAAAATACAATTATGCCCGCGATCTCGCTGAGAGGGCTGGTAGTCTTTCCGTCGATGGTGCTTCACTTTGACGTGGGCAGAGAACGCTCGGTGGCGGCGCTTAAGGCGGCGCTTGCGGGAGACGGGCGCGTATTTCTCGCCGCGCAGAAAAACGCAAACGATTTAGAGCCTGACACAAACGACATTTTCAGCGTGGGCGTTGTGGCGGAGATACGTCAGCTTCTGACCACTCCCGACGGGCTTACGAGAGTTCTGGTCGAGGGTCTGTACAAGGCGAAGGCGGTAAACCGCGTACACTGCGCGGAATACTTAAAATACGAGGTGGCTAAGATATCCGTAAAGTCCGCGAGACTTTCGGAAAAAACCGAGACCGCGCTTGTACGCTCGCTTACGCAGACCTTTGAAGAATACGCCATGGTCTCCCCCAAAATGCCGCGCGACCTTTACGACGGCATTATGTCAGAGGGCGATCTTACGCGACTGTTTGACAAGATAGTGTTCAACGTCGTGCTTAAGGTAGAGGAGAAACAGCGGCTGCTTGAAACAACCAGCGTTACAAAGCGCGTGACAATGCTTATCACGATGCTGAGGAACGAGATAGACATAATGCGCACGGAACTTGAGATAAGCGAACAGGTGCGCGAGCAGGTTGACAAAAATCAGCGCGAATATTATCTGCGCGAGCAGATGAGAGCCATCTCCCGCCAGCTCGGAAACGACGACGACCCGTTTGAAGAACAGCAGAACTACATAGATAAGATAGTTGCGCTCGGACTTTCGGAGCAGTCCGAGGAAAAGCTGATAAGAGAAGCCGAAAAGCTCGGCAGAATGTCGGGTTCTTCGCAGGAGGCGGCTGTTATCCGCACCTATCTTGACACGGTTCTGTCCATTCCCTTCAACAAGCGCACCAAGGATAAGCTTAGTCTTGACGCTGTCGAAAAACAGCTTGACAAAGACCACTACGGCATGAAAAAGGTCAAGGAGCGTATTCTCGAAACCATCGCGGTAAGGGCGCTCGCTCCCGACGTAAAGGGGCAGATTTTGTGCCTTTACGGCCCTCCCGGAGTCGGCAAGACCTCGATAGGAAGATCAATAGCAAAGGCTCTCGGCAGAAAATACGCGAGAATTTCTCTCGGCGGCGTGCGCGACGAGGCAGAGATACGCGGCCACAGAAAGACCTATGTCGGAGCTATGCCGGGAAGAATAATCGACGCTCTCAGAACGGCTAAAACGATAAACCCCGTGATATTGCTCGACGAGATCGACAAAATGGGCAGCGACTATAAGGGCGACCCGTCGTCGGCGATGCTTGAGGTTCTTGATTCCGAGCAGAACAGCGCGTTTAACGATCACTATGTCGATATCCCCGTTGATCTCAGCGAGGTTTTGTTCATTACGACAGCAAATAATCTCGATACTATCCCCGCACCGCTTCGCGACAGAATGGAAGTTATAGAGCTTTCAAGCTATACGCGCGAGGAGAAATTCAACATCGCCAAAAAGCACCTTATCCCCAAACAGCTTAAGAAAAACGGCGAGACGCGCTCGAATCTCAAAATAAGCGACAAGGCGATCTACTCTGTCATCGACTTCTACACGCGCGAGGCGGGCGTAAGAAAGCTCGAGCGCAGAGTTGCCGAGATATGCAGGAAATCGGCGAAGATGATAGTTTCGGGAGAAAAAGCCGTAAACGTTACCGAGAAAAATATCGAAGAATTTCTGGGAGTCAAGAAATACCGTCCCGAAAAGCTTGCGGCACGAGACGAAGTGGGTCTGGTGAACGGTCTGGCGTGGACATCCGTGGGCGGCACAATGCTCCCGCTTGAGGTTCTCGTTCTTGACGGAACGGGAAAGACCGAGTTTACCGGCTCTTTAGGAGATGTTATGAAGGAGTCGGCGAAGATCGCCGTGAGCCTTGCGCGCGCGCTTGCCGATAAATACGGCATCGACAAGGAGTTCTACAAAAACAAGGATATCCATATCCACGCGCCCGAGGGAGCTGTGCCGAAGGACGGGCCGTCGGCGGGAGTTACGCTTACAACTGCGTTGGTTTCCGCGCTTTCGGGAACGCCTGTTCGCAGGGACGTTGCGATGACGGGAGAGATAACGCTCAGAGGAAAGGTGCTGGCTATCGGCGGACTTAAGGAAAAGACAATGGCGGCGTACCGCGCGGGGATAGGGACTGTATGCATTCCCAAGGACAACGTGCCCGACCTTGAGGAGATAGATGAAAAGGTAAAGGAAAACATCAGATTTGTGCCCGCGGAGGATATTTCGACGGTGCTTGAAACTGCTTTGGTGCTGCCGAATTGTTCGGTGAACAAAAAGCGCGAGATAAGCGAAAAGCAGATGCTTGGGAAAACAGTGATGAAGAAAAAGCCGGTATTGAACGCGTAAAGGCGTGAATACAAAAAGTCTTTGAAAGGGAGTCTGAGGGAAAACTTTCTACAGAAAGTTT
>JAFLUF010000051.1 GCA_022508925.1 Oscillospiraceae bacterium
CCATAGAACAGTCCTCCTTTTTATGATTATATCATAACACAGAAATATTACTATTTCATTACAATTTCATTACAATTTTGTAATAATTCTACGGACTGTTGATGAATAAAAAACCCCGATCGGCTTAACAACGCCTATTAAAGAAAACCAAAGCCTAATTTGCCGCAAAAAAGATTTCGTCATATTCAAGAAAAAAACGTCCCGTAACAACATACGGGACGATTAATGACACGACTTGTCGGAGATTTCTTCACGCAGTTCTGAGCGTAATGCGGAAAAATATGTTGGGTCAAGATTGCGACAAGTGTTCACATTGCGTTATAATATTATACTTTCCATATCCGACTTCTCTACGGAATTTTTTATGTTATTTTCACACAGGAACAGATATCTTATTGCCGCGGAATCATTTTTATTCCTTTCAAGATATGATAAAGCGGAACGGCGGCATTTATGCCACTGATTTTCATAAAACTGTCGGACCATTTCCTCAAATTGCGCGCAGCCGTCCAGCTTACTCAAATACATTGAAATCTCGTCACCTCCGAAGCAATCGAAAAAGGTGTACTCGCGCCCGTCAAAGTCGATCTTACCGAGAAGTCTTTGCGGACAGGGCGCGGAAAAGGAAATATCTGATGTAACGATAAGATTTGCGCCGCATAAAGAGGCAATTTGTCCAAGTTTTTTTGACAGCCGTATACCGCGTGACAGCATTATAGTACCGAGCCTTTTTTCATGCCCGACGATCCCAAGCAGCATACTGTCGCTTACTATTACAAACGAGGTCTTTATACCCGGATAATCGCTTCTCAACCGCTGTATAAGATTTACGGAAGCACTGTACGCGAGGTCCGCTTCGTTGAAAATACAAATATATTCCTCTTGATTATAGCTTTCAATAACTCCGCTTTTTTCCATGATACTGTCCATTATCTGACGGCTTATATTGTTTATAAGCTCAAAAACGTCATCATTCGACATATCTGCGGTCTGCTCGGAAAAATTAATAAGCTGAATATGAAGTATATAACCTCTCATGCTGCTGTAATCGCCTCTTGAAACCGAAATCACCGACGGCTTTCCGATTGCGGAAATAATCCCTGACGGCAGGAATCTGAGATATGCTTCGTTTAGCCGGCTTAAACTCTGCGTATGATCATATATCTTCGCAGACATTACATTAAACGCTTTAGAAATGCCCGCTATCTCATCACGTCCTTTTAACTCTACCGAAACGCCGTAGTCTCCGTTTCCCGTTGCCTCAACCGCCTTATGCAGCTTTTTGAGCGGGTGAAGCGTAACGCCGGCAGCCGCGAGTATCATCGCCCCGGTAATAAGTTCAAAAACAGCAACGATCTGCAATATATCCGATGAATACTGTCTCGACGAGGTCATGTAATTAAACTTTGATATTCCCGATTCAATGAGCGCAATAACTTTATCCTCCGAGTTTTTAAGCGGGTAAACAGCGATCACCCATTCCGAGCTGTCATCGGAAAACCCGCAGGCCGCGGAGCCGACCTCCCCCTCCGCCACCAGCTTATATGCGCTTATCATATCTTCCTCCACAACCCTTTCAAGCGGAAGATTCACGGGAAATTGGTCGCAAATGCCGGATCTTATTTCCCCGCCGATGACAGGATAAATACAATAGTAATCTTTGTCATCAAAGGTAACATCAGAAGCGTCGTTTGCGATCATTACACTGTCACTTTCGGCGCTGAACTCCATAAGCTCCGTAAGTTTGGAAAAATACCCGCTTTTTTCGGGATCGTTCCAATCTATATTCTCAAACTCATTGAGGTCGATCTCCGCTTCAAGGATCTTTGCCGACAAAAGCGCTTTTTCAAGGCAGCTTTTAAGATGAGGTTGCTCTATAATGGAATTTATCAGTACAAACAGGATTGCCCCGCCTATCCCGAGACACAGGATAAGGATAACGGCAAATTTAAGAAGAACAGGAAAACGCTTTATAGACACAAGCGCGAAAACAATGAACCCCGCGGCGGCTCCCGCGGCACAGTACATAAAAAACATACCGTCAAAGGTATCACGGTACGCGGATATCCCCTGCGGAGACTCAAGCATATCTGCGGACATGAAGGATATCTGCCCGGAGTATATGTTGTCGGAGCTTATAAGATACTTATCCGTACAGGTATCACGGATAATACAAAAACCGTCGTCGTTTACATATAATCCGTAAAAGCTGCCTGCCCTGTCGGCTTTATAGATCTGACGGGAATTTCCGATCTCATCTGTTATGTAAATTCTGTTAAGGATATCCGAGTAAATGATTTTTCCGTCGGAAAGAATCGAGGCATAATTTACTGCGGCTTTTGTCAGGGGTGTAACATCACATTTGGTTTGTCCGTACATATCGGTAACTATTATGTTCCCTTCGGCATGCGCTGTGACAGTCAGTATTTCGCCGTCGGAAACCGTCAGCACCGTACTGTATGCGTCTTGAATATCGCCATATTCCCTTTGATAAATGACCTCGGCGGAACTGCTTTGGAAATCGACTTTTAGCCACTGCCTGCTGTACATTATATAATTTTTTGAGTCTATTTCGGTAAGTACACAGTAAAATTCGCCATTGAAAACCTTCATTGCTTCGGCGGTGATGTAATTATTTCCGTTTATACGGGCGGTTTTCCATTTGCCTGTTATTTTTCCTTCGCTGTCGGATTTTATAAATATTACTTCATCAAGATCGTAAAACAGAGTATAGCTGTATCCCATATCGTCTGCAATACTGTCGGAACGCCTCGGTATATCTCCCGATTTTACAAAAAACAGATAGATCAGCGGAAAAACCACCGCTGTAGCTATGCCTGCCGCAATACGTTTCAACATAAAAATCTCCTTTACGGAACCGATATCTGAAACTGTCCCGCCGATTTTATCTGAATACAGCCCCCAAAGGAGCATATAAGCTGTGACGAGTTATTAAGCGCGGGCTGTCCGCCGATAAGAACAGTGGGACTTCCGGGCGCCCACGGCGCTGTTGTTACGGGCGTACACGGCATTGGAGTAAGGACTCCGAACGCGGCCGCGGTTGCCGCCGCAACCGCGGGATTTGCCATAGAACTGCACATAGCAAACGGAAGGATATTTACAAAAGGGACATTGTCCATGATATTAGCGGCGGGCATAGCGTTTGTAACACGCGATTTCGGAAGCACCGTCATCGGCATCGGAGCCATACCGAAACTGCACTGCAGGATGGCTCCGCCGCATACCAACAATCCCATTTTAAACTTACACCCCTCTTTTTTCTACTCTTTGCCGAAAGCGGATTTACCGGAAGTATCATCCGTATTTTCCGTTTCCGAAACATCCGGTAAGGAAGGCTCCTTCGTTTCTGTCGGCAGAGATACACCATCGCGGAAATTACCCGAAAAAATCAGTATTCCTGTTTGTCTGTCATAAAGAGTTCCGGTGCCGTCGTAAAGTCCGTTAAGAAAGCCTCCCTCGTAGATCAGGTGACCTTCGCGGTCATATTCCTTGCCTTGTCCCGTAAGTTTGCCGTTTTGAAACTCGCCTTTGTAAAACAAACTGCCTGATGAGTACAATGAGCCTTCGCCGTTGTATTTATCGTCTTTAAAGGTCCCGAAGTATTTTATATCGCCGTTTTTGTTATACTCGGTACCCTCTCCCGCTTTTACGCCCGCGACAAAGCTGCCTTTATAAGTCAAACAGCCGCCCGAATATACTTCTCCCTCGCCATTATACAGATCGTGTGAAAACCAGCCGCGGTAAATAAGCTTTCCCTCATCATACAGTTCGCCATACCCGCTGTACTTACCGTTTTCAAAATCTCCGCTGAAAACTATATCGCCGTTGTCGTTGTACAGCACACCCGAGCCGTGATAAAGACCGTCCTTAAATTCGCCCTCATAAATAAGAGCTACGCCGCAGGTAAGCGATCCCTTTCCGCTGAAAACGCCCTCATTGAACTCCCCCTCGTAGACAGTTCCCGCAGTGTTCAGCTCGCCGTATCCGCTGTACTCTCCGTTTTCAAAGCCGCCTTTGTATTCGACCTCGCCTGAAGCGTCATATCGCGTTCCCTGCCCATGAAACAGATTATCCTTGAACTCGCCGCTGTAAACAAGCGAGCCGTCTTCGGAATAAAGCTTTCCCTGTCCGCAGTACATATCATTTGAAAAGCCGCCCTCGTAAACAAGAACGCCGTTTTTCTCATAGAGCATCCCAAAACCCTCGGCGTGACCGTTAAGCATATCTCCTTTATACAGCACTTTGTCGGGATCACTGTAGGTGAGAATTACCTTGCCGCTCAACTTAGCCATCTCAGGCGAATTAACAACGACCCTTTCGGGTTTATTTTCCGTTATTTTCGGAAGAACGAAAAAATAAAACGCCGCCGATGCCGCCGCGATCAACGCAAGAATAAAAAATACCTTTTTCTTATTTATGTAGATCAGCAGCGCGTCAAAAAATTTTTCGGACATGATCAAATTCCCCTTAATTTTCTGTCAGATCGATCGTACCAAGCGAATCTATGCGGCTGTACCCGATATCATCACTGCCTTGATCAAGCGCGAAAGCAGCCGCGGTTATTATTGCCGCCGCTACCGCGATAACCGCAATGATCTTCGGCAACATATCCTTGATTTTTTTGAAACGCTCTTTATCCGGAATATCCCTTTCCTCTGCAGTGTCCGGCATACCCATGTAAACGCTTATAAGATCTTCAAATTTTCCGCCGCGAAGCTTTTCGAGCCACTTTTCGGCATTCAGATCCGCTTCTGTTTCACAATACATATCTATAAAATCCGCTAATTTTTCAAAGAAACATTCCCGTGTGATTTTCAAGTCGGTTTCGGGCAGGTCATAAGCAAATTCAAGCTCATCTCCGCATACAAAAATATGCTCGGGCGAAAGTATCTTCACCGCTATTTCAAGCGGAGGATCCTGTATTGCAAGCGCTCTTACAACTTTTTGCGCTGTAAGCGTTTCTCCCGCTTTTTTTAAATGAATTCCGTCGGGAACACGGAAAACGGCGTAATACTTTTCATTCAGGCAGAAATCCTCATAAAATCCCATTGGTTTACACGCGGCGAAATATTTTATATATTTCGCGATACGCTCTCTGTCTGTTGATTCAATAACGCGGTAAAGCTTGCTTTCGGGAGGTCTTTGGCATACATACACCGTATTTTCCGCGCGCTCGACATATAAGACCTCGTATTCCTTTAACTTCATTACTTAACTACCAGAAACGCCGAAGCTGTCAGATCGGGCTCCGCCACGGATCTGACGCTGATCTCATAAAAGCCCGGTTTATCAAAAGCCGTAAAAACGCCCGACTGAGTAATATTTCCGCCGTCATCGGGTGTAACGTTCCACTCAAGCTCTCCGTTTCTCCATATCCCGCCGTCGGGGTGACTGACGGTAAACTGCACTGTTTCATACCGCCCGGCATAACGCACGCTTGGATATATCTCTATCTTTCTGAGTACCGTCTTTTCGGGAAGTCTTGTAGCAAACCAGCAAAAGTTAAGCGTGTCTTTTTCATGATCGCGGTTTAACCTTACAGATACCGAAAACATTCCCGTTTCCTTGTTTACGCTTACTCCATAGCTGAAGCTCTCGTTTAAAACAGAAGAGTTTTCAAACACGATACCGCTGTCGTTCGAGATCCCCGCGCTGACAAAAACGGTTCCCGTGCCTAAACCGTGCGGCATATAGACGCTGTGAAATATCTGCCCCTTTTTTGCTTTTTCGGGTATCTCGACTCTGATATATCCCGAATTTACAATCGGCTGAACCAATGTCTGTACGGGATTTTCTGCTTTGTCCGAACGGCGCGTCCGCACAAATTCCGACCGAAGCTGAAAAGCGCGCAGCTCGGAAATGGAAGGTATACTCTGCGAAAACGGCAGATTTTTCACTGATTCCAATATAAAATACTGTGGCGAAACATAAAGCTCGAGCCTCGCGAGGCAGAGTCCGAACCGTCGTTCATTATTACGGTTTCTGAGCTTGTTTATGACAGAAAAGCAACTTTCATCTGCTATTTCGGTCTCTGCATAAACCGCTGCAGCCGATAGCTGCGCTTTATTGCATGAGGCTTTTATATTTTCGATCCTTATGATCCCTTTATCCGCAAACGACATATCTGCTTTCAGTATTGTGCGGACGCTCTCATTTTCGCGGTCGGCATTATGTTTTTTATACATTACATGAACCGTTTTGGAGCCGTCCTCGGCAGTCAGCGCTTCAAGCTTAATATCAAATTCGATCTCGACTGAGCTGTCGGCGCTTCCTGTGTCAATATTTGTTTCCAGAATAAATTCCTCGCCTGCGCGTACTGTTCTCGGAAAAACAACAGAAACATCGATCGTGTCGGAAATCACGGTTTTGCGGACAAGCGCCCTGTTTTCAATCTCGCATGGATTGATCTCGGGAGCCTTGGCGGTTATGTACAGCGAAAAGCCCTCGGTGATCCTGTTGTACTCGGGACCGTTGTTTTCGTCATCGAGAGCGCTCGCGGCGATAGAATGTATCGGCTGAGTACGCGTTTCGTTGTATTCGATGCATAAATACGCACGCGTATAATCGGTGTTTTCTCGTATAAATCCGTCATATCCGTCAAGCTCGTTTATTTTCACGATAATTGGCTCGGGGACGATTATTTCACGCCCCGCATAGTCGAGAGCTATCCCGCTGTCTATAGCCACGCTCAGCTCATCGGTTTTGACCACGCCTAAGCCGGCAATAACCCCGCTGCCGAAAAGCAGACGGTTAAGCAGTCTCATCTTTGTATTAAAGTAATTCTGCTCGGCTGTAAAATCCTCTGCCGTAAGCAGTTTCCCGTAAAAGAATCTGTTTCGTTCGAGCGATTTTAATTCGTCTTCTGTCATTTTCTTTCGCCCCCTAAATGAACATAATTTAAAGCGCATTTTCCGTCCAGCGCTCCTCGGCTCGTACCCGCAATTACGGAATTAACTCCCAAATAGCAGTAATTATTCAGCTCTGTTATATTTGACAGGACCTTTATTTTTGCGGTAATATTTGCGGGAAGCTGTGATTCGGCGATTTTCTCCAACGCGTCGGTCTTGCATTTTGCCGGAGAACATAATATCCAGACAGTAAACCTTCCGCCGGAATACAGGCGTTCAAGGTCTTTGCAGTATGAAAAATAGCGCTTTACGTGATAGTGCTCAACAACAAACACTTTCGTTCCGCAGTAAAGCTCCAACAGCTCCTTTAATCCGCAGAGCGTACCGCGATGCGAACTCAGCCGCGGTATAGCCAGCAGATAATCTCTTTTTTTATTGTCCGGAAAAAGACGCATATTTTCGGCAGAGATCCATTCCCCAAGCCATTCGATAAACTCCTCGGGGCACAGCTTGGGATCATACAGCCTGTCGCTTACATCTATCTTCTCCTCAATTCCGGAGTAAATATCCGTGAAGATCGACAAAAATCTTTCGGTAAAACCGCCCGCTTTCAAATAAAGCTCGGGTAGGTATTCAAGCGGGTTTATCTTTTCCATATTCTACCTCACCTGTTTTATTGTATCACTATTTCGTTGAGTGACAGCAGTCCGTCCTCGGGAAGCTTGAACGTATCGTTTTCGTTTAGCTCAATGCCTTTTCCCAGACGCAATCTCATACCTTTCATTTCCGTAACGTTCGGAGATGAGCCGATCTGCTTAAAAAGATCGGGCATATTTATAAAGCCGCCCATTCTTTTTTCAATAGATGCAAAAATATTTGCGATATGCTCCGTAAGCTTTCTGATACCCGCCCAGCCGTCTGTTTTGGCGCTTACAAAAAGCTTCGCGGAAAAAATAACCGGCGTCAGTATCTCTATTTCCGTACCCACGGGCTTTGCCTCAAACAATACTTTTCTCAGATTTTTTGTTTCGCTTTCGCTGAGTTTTCCGTCGGCGGTTTTTATGCACACCGAAACCTTTCCCGGTTCTTTGGAAAACACATTGACAAGCTCCGCGCAAACTCCCGGCGCCTCCACAGCGATACGAACATAGTCTTCCTTGTTTACGGCTCTCGGCATACGCCGCTGTTCCGATTTAAACCTGTTAAAAGCGTCCTGCGGAGTTTCGGAATTTTTTCCTGTCGCCAACTCCCTGTACACCGACACATATATCTTTTGTCCTTCTATATCAGCCGAAAACTCGAAATTTTCTTTCACAATACCGCCCGCGCCCAAGGTGTTGCCTTCCTTGTCCATCTGAACAAGCATACGGATATCGGAATGAAAGCAGCTTTCTGAAGGCAGCTCGGGTTTGTTTTCCGATATAAGCTCCAACCGCAAAGCTGCCGTATCTTCGTCAAATTCCTCGGGAAGTCTTACAGTGATAAAGCCGCTCTGACATAATCCGTAGGTATCGTCCCTGACCGGACAATCGACCTCGTCGTTTTGGGTGATAAGACGGACTTTGATTTCCGACTGCGAATAAAAACCGTCTCTGATGGGATTTATATTCTTTTCATCATTAAGCGAAAAATAAAGCGGCAGGTTTTTTCCTTTAAACGGCGTCAGAAATTGTTTTATAAGAATTCCGCCGTTTTCGGTGAGGGTAATTTCGGGCTTATCGGGCGCTATGATCATATCATCAACAGTTCGGTACGGGATATCCCCGATATTAAAAACAGTTTTCTTTTTTATTGAAATGTTTTCTTCGGAGGAAAAGCGGGCTAAAATGACCGACGGCTCCGCCTTTCTTGCGGTTGTTCCGATAAGGTGCAGATAGCTTTCAAGATGGTCTTCGGTGATTTGGGAAAGATAGTAACGCTGCATTTCTGTCAGCCACATAAGCATTTCCAGAAAAGTAATACCCGGATCGTGAGCGTTGAAATCCGTCCACTCGGGGCATAACTGCGGTATTTCCGAAACAGATCTTCTCATAAGCTCGGAATAGCTTACATCGTCTAAATTCTCAAGCTTGGGCATAACTATCACCTGTTTTCATAAACGACCCTGATTTTGACCTCGCCCGAACCAACGGGCAATATATCCGACAATTTGGAATAAACCCTGCTGCGGATATCCTCTGAGCTTATACCGCTTGGCGTTGTTACCTCGATATCAAGTCCTCCGCCGCTGTCGGCACAGACCCGTGCCGATACGATATCCCCGTCGGTGATAAGCTCTTCAAGATCCCTTTTTGTTATCGGACGGTTTCGGTGTCTCAGCTCTCCCGCAAGTCTTGATTCGGTGTGAGACGTGTTCTCGCTGTCACAGCCGCCTGTCATAGGAAAGGGATTCGCCGCGCCGCATATCGAACCGTCTGTAAGCGAGGGAACAAACTCCTGCCCCGCGGGAAGATTTCCCGAAAAACCTCCCCCACAGCGGTAATTCAGTTTGACCGTGCGGCTGTTAGGAGCCAAAGTCAGCGCGGGAGAAAAGCGAATTATCCCTTCCGCCTTGTCAAGCGTCCAATGACTTTGCAGAGGTTCCCATTTTTCCTCTTGATTTCTCTTGGCGGTATTTATACAGACCTGAAGTTCCAATATATTTTTCCGGTCAAGGTTTATACTTTCGATAATGTTATCGGAACAGAAGCTCTCTATAGTCTCCCGCTGTATAACGGGCACGCAGTTTAAAAGCAGCTTGTCCAGCGCAATATTTTCATTACCGTGAAGCTCGGCTTTAAGCCAGTATGCCGTTTTTCCGAACATCACACTTTGCGTCGGTTCTGCCTGCATTTCAAAGCTGAAAAACCCCGTAAGCCCGGCTTTTGTCCGCGGGCTTACTCTCTCCCATCTGTTGTCGGAAAACACGCTCCATTCGGCGCCGCAAAGCTGATCTGAAGGAACGTCCCGACATACCAGAAGCGTAAAACTGCGCACGGGTTCATCAAGTCCTATGTAAAGAGCGGACCCCGGAAGTCTCGAAAACGGATACGGTCTTGTCCCAGAACTTTTTTCGCAGTTATTTGTGATCTCGATATCGGAAACCGAAAGCGGTTCGTCATATTTATAAGAAACGCGGATATTTTCAAAGCGCGGCAGATATATCTCCGACGGAAACGCATACGCGTTTTTAATTCTTTTGATCCTTGCTCTTACACATAACCGTTGTGCCGCGCCCGTAAGCACCGGCAAAAGGTCGGGCGGGCATACGAATTTCAATTCATAATGCGATTTTTGGACATTGGAGCCGTCTTCGCCAATTCCGGAGAAAATTCTTTTAAACTCCTCAAGCCCGCGGATAGCCGCAAAGCCTGTTCCGTTCCAATATTCCCACACTACCTCGTCAACAGTTATCTTCTTTCGCTCGGGCGCGCGAACATCGCTTTTCCTGACAAACAGCTTATCCGGAATAACAGGCTCGGATAACTCTCCGAAATCAACTGTATCAAAATCAATATTAAACGCAAGCGAGACTGTCGCCCCCGGCTTGGAAAACGCCGCGGCGCTTTCAATATAAACCGAATCATATACAGCGGGGGATTCTCCGAAAGCGTAAAACGTATCGTCGGACTCAAGCTCTCCGTTTACAAAAACATTGTCGGGCTTTATATTCCGGCTCTCAAAAGCTATATTTATTCCTCCGAACAAAAGCCCTTCAAATTCATTTATGCTTTTTATCTCCGCTTTTATCTCATTGCATACGCCGTTACAGACCGAAGCCGCTATCCTCATTCTGCCTTTTTCTTCAAAGCAGTCTATCTCCGTTTCTTTATTGCCGGAAATTTGGACGAACCGAGCAAGTGAAGGATCACTCAGCCTTTTTGCCCACCGTTCTCCGTCAATTCCCGAAATCGTCATATAAAGACGGCAATTCTCTGTCATGCTTTCAAGAAGCTTATGCCTGAAACACAGGTATCTTTCGTTTGAGTTTGCGCGGATATGCGGCTCAAACGGCTTTTCTTTTTCATCCCAAAAACAAATAATATCTCGGTCGCTATCGGCATATACCGTTTCTTTGATGCTCGCCGGAACTATCCATGTGTCCTGCGTTGTTTCAAAAGAAAGCCGCGTACCTTGCCCGTCAATTACAGGAGAAAAAAGTCTGAAGCCCTCATTAACATAAAAACTTTTTTTGTTTATGCCGCTGAGTCTGAACTGCACATAACCGAAAGACGGCACAGCGGGAAGCGCCTGCGCGCCAAGCATATTATAAAATTCACGCCGATGGTTAAGCGGCGTCTGATTGAATTTTTCTATGGTTTCCGCCGTTCTGCGGGCAAAAACACAGGCAAGCGCGGTTCCCGCGTCGGGATCGTCGGGAGAGAATTTCCATTCGGGTGTGTACTTCTTTGCAAGCCTCGCAATTTCCTCCATAATTTCCTCAAAGCCGCGGCCGTCGATTTTCGGGATATCTTTATAAGCCACTGCCGCCCTCCTCGATATAAAACGGAAATACCAGATTATACTGATTGTTTGTCGACCTTACAACATAGCTTATATCAAGAACAATACGCTCCTCCGGCGCGAATTCGTCGATCGTGACTTCTATATCGCTTATCCTCGGCTCATGCATAATAAGCGCCGTTTTTATCTCCTCTATCATCTCGGAGCGCACGGACTGTGAAAAGGATTCAAAGGCGAAATCACACAACCTACAGCCGAAATCGGGACGCATAACGCGTTCTCCCCGCCTGGTATTTAAGATCAGCCGTATCGCCTGTGCTATATCGTCTTCTCCGCCGCACATACGGATCCTTCCCGTAACGGGATCCGGCATGACCTCGAAGCTCCAGCCGTTTCCCAGAAAAGAATGCTCATCCAAGATATCACCGCCTAATTAAGCTTTAAAATACTGCCCTTGACATTTGTTGCTCCCGTGCTGCTCAGATCAAGCTGAGCGTTTGCGGATACGGAAATTATCTGCCCATTAAGGTTTAGCTGCATTCCCTTTAGTGTAAGCCCCTGCACCGCCTCGACCGAGACATTTAGTCCTTTTATCGTAACGCTTTGAGACGCTCCGTCAAGACTTATCTCACAAGAGCCCGATTTTATTTTTACTCCCGCCAATCCTTTAAGTGTAAGAATGCCGTTTTTGATCTCCGCGCTTGTTTGTCCCGTCGGGTCGCTAAGCTTTGCTGACAATGAAGTATCGCTGAGTTCGAGCGTCTGACCCGTGACCGATTTTATTTCTATTCCTTTCAGATCGTCAACTTTAATTTTATTTCCGAGCTTTGTTTTGATCTCTTTTATGTTATTCAGCGGTGTCATGGTTTCCGCGGGCGGCAGCGCGGTTCCGTTGTAAAGCGAACCGATAACCACGGGAGAGTCGATCTCTCCGTCCAAAAAAGCTACCACCACATGATCGCCGACGTCGGGAAGACTGTAGACGCCGCTTCCGCCGGAAGCGGACGGCATAACGACCTTTGCCCAGGCGGTTATGCCCATTCCCGCAGGTCTTCCGCTTAGGGAGACTTTCACACAGGCGGGCTTTAGGGGGTCATAATTTGCGATAACGGTCCCCAACAGGATATACGGCTGCTTTGGGTCGTCGTCCGTCAGCATTTTCGCTATATCGTCCAGCATTTTGTCCCTCTTTTCGGTTGGTTTTCCGCAAAAGCGGCCGGATCACTTTCCAGATCCTATCTCAAACGACGTGACATATCCGCCCGAGGAAATATTGTGCGTCACTTCCTCAATATAATAATCACCGTCAAAAAACCTTTTATCAAGTCCCGTAAGCCGTATATAACGCCCCGGGATAATTTCGGGGATACCCACGCACTTTACCGTTCCGGACGCCATACTGGTGCCAAGATTATGCAGGCTCGTCATCATAATATTGATAAGGTCAAGCGTATTTTTTGCCTCTGAGGTGTCTACCTGTATCTGCGGCGTCTGCGGGGTTGCCATTTTGTGGGGATATCCCTGCGGCGTCAGCATATTATCCGAAAAAAACGGAATAAAGCTTAAAAGACCGCCCAGCGCGCCGCTCAGATTATTTGAAGAATAGCTTGTGGCGCGGTTAAAGCTCATTATGCTTTCGCCCCATTTCAGGTGCATAAGCAGCGCCGTATTCTCCCATTTTTTCCTGAAATAGCAATACTCGCCCAGAACAAAAAACTCGTATCCTCTTTTCAGTCCGTAGTCATACAGATACTTAAAATCGTTGGTGTTCTGCCTAAAATCCTCCAAAATATTCCAGAGATCATAGTAGACGATCTTCATATTAAGGATAGATGTGTACATACACATTATCAATGGGATCATCAGCGGAAAGCTTGCCACGGGCGGCATTGCGTTCAGCTTTCCCTGCATCATCAGCGAGCGTATGTCACTGCAGGTAATTCTAACTCCCGGAGGTCTGCCGCCCTCAAAAGTAAAGCTTACGTCCGTCACAAAGCCTTTGAACATATAAACCGGCGTGGTATAACCCATGCCCGCTTCAACGGTTTGTCCGAGCGGAAAGTTGTCGGCGATCTCGTCCTTAAAGCTTCCGGAAATAATATCGTAGCCGTTGCTTATCACAAACGTACACGCTCCCGCCTTGTCCTTTATGGTCTGGCGTATTTCCATGTCGGAAACAAAAAGCCCCAGCGTCTGTATGTCCGTGCCGCCCGCTTTTACGGCACAGCATGGATTGCGAAAACCGCCGTATTTTGCCTTAAGCTCGGAGTAGCTGAAGGTGTCGGAATTCATCAATTCTTTCATAATCGTTATAATCTGACCGTTTTCTGTTCTCGATAAACAGCACGGGCAAAGGCTGCTTACAATTCTTTGATCGGCGGAAGCCGCAGAAGCTTTCCCTCGGGGAGCTTTCTCGGATTGTATATTTTATTGAGGTCCGCTATCATTCTCCAATACTTCGGGTTTCCGTATTCTGCGTCGGCTATACGCCATAGCTGCGCGCCTTTTTCCGCGCGGCGGGCTTTGGTGCGGTTGGGGGATTCAAACGGAGATTTTTTTCTCGCGCCAACCGTATCCTCATTGCTTTTAAAGGTAAGCTCCAGCCGTGCTCTTACGGGAATGCCGCTTGGCAGAAACATTGTAAAGCTTTGCTTGGCGTCGGTTATAATGCCTTTGAAAAAACATCCGCCCCAGCTGAAAGCCGCCTCGGGCGGCGCGTGGAGCTTTCCGTCTATCCATAAGGCGTTCAAAATGGGCTGTATATAGTCTCTGACGTCATCGGAGGTCTTTCGGATATAATCATTCTGAGTGTCGAAATGCAGAGTAAGACTGAGCGAGGTCTCGCCGCCGCTTATAAACTGCATTATCGGACTGTCCGTACCGGGGATATCGAGCTTAGCGTAATTTACGCTGCGTGAGATATTGTACTCGGACGGATTGAATAAAACGGGGATCGCGTTCTGAGCGCCGTTTTCACCGTAAATAATTATCTTTGCCTTTTCCACTAAAATATCCCCCTCTGCAGCTTTTCCAATCTCCAGTCAAGCTGCTGTTTTCGGTTGATTTTTTCCAGAACGTCCTTAACGATATCCTCCGTGCCGCTTGTGCGAGGAACGGGAGTTGACGAGGTCTCAAGCTGACTAAGCTTTGTTTTTATTTCCCGTTCAAAACGGCTGTAAGCGTCGGACTGATCGGAACGGTCAGGCAGCGCGGATCTCCTGTGGTCAAGCCGTATGCGTACGTGTTCGGGAACGATTTCCCTGTGCAGCAGGATAATGCCGACGGAGGAACTCAGATCATAATTTTTGCTTATGGCAATGTTTTTATGGCTTTCCGCCTTTTGAATATCTCCGAACAGGTTTATCATACTGTTTCTAAGCTCGAGACTGCTTCCCGAAAAAGCCTTTCTCAGCGCGTTTACAAGATTTTTCAGCGAACGGTTGTCGGAAAACATATTGTTTCCCGAGTTTCTCAGCTCAACGCTTTTGTTTTCCTGATATACGCGTGTAATAAGTCTTGAAAAGCTTCTCGAAAGCTCCAAATTCTGTCCGAGATAGACCTTCCACAGTGAGTTTGTAAGCCTGTATAGCGTTTTCGCGTTACGGTAGCTGTCGGCGCTGTAAAGATAAACTCCCGTTTCTATTCCCTCGTATATACGCGTAAGCAGCGGCGTCATGGAATAAAAATTTTCGGTAATTCGGGAAAACGCCTCGGCAGCTTTTATGCGGCTGTTACTGACAGTACTGGTTTGCCGGTATATTTCACGTCTTCCGATATTCACGGCCGAAGAATTGCCGTATGTTGAATACAATTGTCCGAACAGAGAATGATCGATACTCTTCAGGACATTTATCATATTTTTCTGAACCTGAACGATATTCGAAAAGCCCTCAAAATAAGTTTCAAGCTCGATCCCATTTTTTTGATTGATCGTTCGTATCAGCGCGAGCAGGCTTTGACTCAGCTGAAGATTATTGCTTTTATATATTCTCCACAGCGCCTGCGTAAGCTGATTTAATCCCGTGTAAGATCTGAACAGACTTTCCGAGATATAACCGAGCTTTCGCAGTTTGCTGCTTGCTGAGTTATAAGAACTGAAATATGTCGCAAGACGATAGATCGTTTCGGGTCTTATAAGAGTTATGCCTATGCTGTTTTTTCCCGCTTTTTGCACACCGTTTTCCGACGCGCTGTACAGATAAAGCATTTTGGGAAGAGACAAGACCGGCACAATTTCATATCTGCCGCCGAGTTCTTTCCGGGTATTTTTTCTTAAATCCGCGGCGCTTGTTCTCAGCGGCTTTATAATGCTGATAGCTTTCATATCTCGTATATCCCGCTGTGCTCCACAACCACTTTGTCGATCATAACTCCGCCGCCCATAGCGTCCAGCTCGGATATCTCCCATGAAACAATAAGTCCCGAATCAAAGGCAAATACCCTCAGCGGCTCTTTGTTTTTATCCTTTATGATAATACTGCAGGGCTGGGTTATCCTTGTGCCTGCCTTGAAACCATCGTTTCCCATAAAAGGATTAAAATAACCGTGTCCCTTTTCAAATGTAACCCTTCCCGCCTTGTTTTTTGAACCTATGACGGGATAGGGATAGAGCTGACCGCCTTCGTAAATATATTCAGGCTCAACGCTTGAGCCTATGCCCGAGATCTTCTGAAATCCCGCGTTAAGCGGACCGAGCGTTACAAAAAAAGAGTATACGTTCAGAAGTTTATGCATTGCGGTCACCTTATTTCAAAAATATTCTCTTTTCCGTCGGATGAAAGCTCGGCATGGATATCGGAAATACAGCCGCACCATTTACGTCTTACATGATGCGGCATCAGTAATATCTCGTCCTGCTGCCAATGGAAATAATACGCGATAAACGCCGCTTCTTTATAAAGCTGTTCAACCGGTGTGCGGGTCATTCGTCCCGCAGAAAAAAATTTACCGGAAACTCGATCTCTTCGCCGCACTTGGGGCAGACCGCCTTATAGACAGGCGCCTCACTTTGGTTTATCCTCTGATAAAGATCCTGCAAATAAGCTAAATCGGAAGTAAACAGCTTTTCAATAATCTTTGTGTTTACCTGCGGAAGCGTGCCTAACTTCGTTATCACTCTCGAAAGAATGATAATTGTAAGGTATGCGGGGTTTTGCTGTACTTTTATGTCGCTCATCGGCAATATCTCATCGGCGGCGCAGGCAAGGCGCATTATACCGCGCTTGTGCAGAGTTCCGCTTTCATCCGCGTAGCCGTACGGAAGTTCAAATTCGTATTCCGTTTGTATAAGCATTTTATTTTCCTTTCAACGGTATTGGTTTTGCCATAAAGCATAAATCACATTGTCCTTGTCATACCTTCATGCGCGAGCTCGAGGGTCTCGATAGCGACCTCTGACGAAGTCGCGTTGAAATCGGGGACGGTATATTTACAGGGCCACGCGTTTATGATCTGCCACGAGGCGCAGTCGGCAGCCGATTCGTCGATTGCCGTAATAGTAACGGTCTTACGGCTTACCGGACCGTTTACTCCTTCCATAAGCCAGTCATAAAGAACGGTAGATGAGGTGAGTCCCCATTTAAGCGTCACGTTTCCGTATTTTCTAAGCCCCTGTACCTTCATGGGCGTCGGGACCATATCACCCTCGCGGTATTCAACAACGTCAATTGAGGCGTCAAAGCCCGTAACCTCGCTGAAACCGCCCGCGTCTAACCCGTCGATCTCGAGGCGATACCGAAATTTGGTATATGGATATACAATATCAGCCATTTTTTCCTCCTATAAATCATTCTTCCGAAGAA
>JAFLUF010000052.1:0-10471 GCA_022508925.1 Oscillospiraceae bacterium
AATTGCCCGATACGCGCGGAGCAAATCTTTGATTTGCGGATGCGCGAGGGCATTTTAATCTGTATAATAAAAGCATTTATGCTTTTATTATATCATATTTCCGGTGTATTGTCAAGAGCTTTTAAATGACAAAGCCGCGCTTGTACAAGACCCGAGACGTCCGGAGGGAAAATCGCGGCTTTATTATTTCTCGCCTTGTTGACAATTTACTACATCTGTGCTATAATGAAACTATCGAAAAAAATACGGAGAATCAAATGCAAAAGATAAAAACGGCGCTTATTTGCCTTACAGCTATGATACTTGCCGGGTGTACGGTCATTAACTTTACGGGCGGCTCATCATCGGATACTGACAATTCAAGCCGCGGAGATATCGGGTCGGATAATTCTTCTTCCGAATATCAGACATATCCGGAGGATAATACTTTCAGCTCAGACAATTTTTCCGAAAGCTCTGATCAGAAAGCTCCCGAAATTCCCGAAATAATCGAAAACAACGAGCCTGAATATGTCGCGTGGATGCGCGAGGAAAAGGTCCATGAGATAAGAATAGAGATCGACGATAAAGAGTGGCAGGCGATACGGGCAAATCCGTACAGCGGTGATTATCACCCCGCGGACGTTTATATCGACGGAGATTTTATCGGAAACGTGGGACTCAGGACACGCGGACACGCTTCGCTTTTCCTTGCGGTGGGAGCCGGAACACGCTATCCGTTTAAGATCAAGTTTGACAAATATGTCGACGGTCAGAATTTTTTAGGGCTTGACGAGCTGGCGTTAAATAACGGCGGCGACGATTATTCCTTCATGAGGGATTTTATCGGCTATGAGGCGTTTGAACTTATTGGCGGATACTCCTCGTGCGTAACGTTTTTCAATGTTTACCTTAACGACGAGCTGAATGGATTTTACGTCGGAGTTGAAGCGATCGATACAAGCTATCTCGAGAGGTATTTCAATTCTCACAGGCATAATCTTTACGAGGGCGAGAGCGGCGCTTCGCTTGAAAAGAATATGCCGCTGTCAAATTTTACTCAGAAAAAAGGCTCGGATACGTCAATGGAGGACATAAAGCGCCTTATCGGAGCATTGGACGAAACTCCTCTCGGGGAAAAGGGAGAAATAGAAAAGTATCTCGACGTAGATTCCGCGCTTAAGATGTTTGCGGTGAACGCCGTTATCGATAACCGCGACGGCTACTGCGGTCTGTTTGCTCATAACTACTATTTTTACAGCTCGGGCGGTAGGCTCGTTATGCTCCCTTGGGATATGAACGCCCCAAGTGTGAGCGCGTATACGGATATTGCGTCTCCCGCCGTCAATGTGTACAACGAGCTGACATGGGATATCCGCCCGCTGGCGAAAAAGCTTATGGCGGTAGACGAATACTATGCCGCGTATCTTGATTACTGCCGTCAGCTTACGGAGGAGCTGCCCGGACTAAAGGAGAAAGTTCTGAGGGTCTACGGAATGATAAGACCGCACGTTGAAAACGACCGGAATAAATTCTGCAGTACGGATACGTTTAATTATCAGTACTCCGAGATCAATCCGAGCGGCGTGGTGACATTTCTTACACACAGATACTCGTATCTCGACAAGCGCCTTAAGCAGCTTGAGTAAAAGCACAGGTCTGTTCGTTAACCGAAGCGTTTTGCTGCTTTTACCTGTTGATTTTTCTATGCTTGACAAAGTTTTTGGTATGATACAATTATTGCTGTAAAACACAATTTGTATTATTTAAGACGGATATGCACATGGAGTTGAACTATAATGAATAAATTCAGAATACGTGTTCTATTGTATCTGACCGTTTTTGCCGTTCTTTTCCTCAGCGGATGCGCCGAACAGCAGAAGACAGAGCGCTTGCATACAGACAGCAGCTCCTATGGGGAAAGCAGTTTTTTCACAACGGAGACCCGCTCAAGCCACACAGAAACGTACAGCCATTCGGAAACCCCCGTAGACCCGATCAATTTTTCAAGCTCTATATCCGAAAGCTCGTCAGCCGTTTCAAGTTCGTCGTCTGCGTTAAGCTCAGTGAGTTCGTCAAAGTCTTCAGGCTCATCTTCCGTGTCAAGCTCCGCGAGTTCGTCAAGATATTTAGGTTCATCTTCCGCGTCAAGCTCCGCGAGCTCGTCCAGATCTTCAGGTTCGTCTGTTTCGTCAAGTTCCGCGAGATCATCCAGATCTTCAGGCTCGTCTTCCGCGGTAAGCTCCGTGAGCTCGTCCAGGTCTTCAAGCTCGTCTTCCGCGGTAAGCTCCGCGAGCTCGTCCAAATCTTCAGGCTCGTCTTCCGCGGTAAGCTCCGCGAGCTCGTCCAAATCTTCAAGCTCGTCAGTGTCAAATACAACAAGCAGCAACCCTGTCGATCCAAGCCTGTGCAGCCTGAACGGGCATACTGTCGTAATTGACAGTGGGATCGTGCCGACCTGCAAGATAAACGGTCTTACGCAGGGAGCCCACTGTTCTGTCTGTAATGAGGTTTTAAATTCGCGGCACGATCTTGGCATATATCACATGTATCTGCTTTCTGACATCAAATATCCCTCAGGGGCCGCAGAAGGAAAAGCGTCATTCAAATGTATAGGTAATCCGTATGAAGCCTATGAGATGAGCTTTACGAGCATTCCCACGGAGCAGGAGGTGTATGATATACTTATCTCGTTTATGCCGACATATCCCGAAGGTATGGAATTTACAAATTCCGAGTTATACAAATCCGAAAGGCTGTTTCCCGATGTATACTATACGGGAAAAGGCTGTGCGGCGTTTACGGCTGAACTCAGCGACGCGGCTTTCGGAGAGTGGCCGGGGAGGATCACCTTTGATTTTTCGGACATAAGAGCAGGCGATATAATCAGGCTGGCTGACAACCAGCATTCGGTCATCGTACTTGCGGTGGACGGCGATACGGTTACAATTGCCGAGGCTAATTACAACGGCACTGTTCACTGGGGCAGAACGCTTAGTCTTTCCAATGCCGCAACCGAATGGAATTACATGATAACAAGATATCCCATATGATCTGAAATCAAAAACTCCGTTTGCACACAGACGGAGTTTTTTCTGAAAATTTAACGGAGGAATGACTTATGAAAGCATTGATAATCGGAGGAACGGGCACTATCAGCAGCGCGGTCGTACGGCTGCTTATTGAAAGAAAATGGGAGGTCTGCGCGCTGAACAGAGGAAACAAGCCTCTGCCGGACGGCGCGGTATCAATAACAGCGGATATAAACGACGAAAAGCTTGTAAGAGAAAAGCTCGGCGATATGCGCTTTGACGCGGTCTGTGAGTTTATCGGGTTTGTTCCCGGGCATATCGAGCGCGATTACAGGCTGTTTAACGGCAGGACCGAACAGTATATTTATATCAGCTCGGCGTCCGCTTATCACAAGCCCGCCCGCGGTTATATCGTAAACGAAGCCACAACTCTCGCAAATCCCTATTGGCAGTATTCGAGAGATAAGATCGCCTGTGAGGAGCTTCTTATGAAGTTATACAGAGAAAACGGCTTTCCCATAACGATAGTGCGCCCGAGCCATACCTACGGCGAAAATAACATTCCCATAGGCGTTCGCGGGAAAAAGGGCTTCTGGCAGGTAATAAAACGCATAAAAGAGCAAAAGCCCGTTATTATACAAGGGGACGGAACATCTCTGTGGACGCTTACCTTCAACACGGATTTTGCCGAGGGCTTTGTCGGGCTTATGGCTAATCCTCACGCGATAGGCGAGGCGTTTCAGATAACAAGCGACGAAACGCTCAGCTGGGATCAGATATACGAAACAATAGCGCAGATACTCGGCGTCAAACTTGTTCCTTATCATATCGCCTCCGATTTTCTGGCGGCAGTCGGCTCTGAATATGATTTTGAGGGCAATCTGACAGGCGATAAATCTGTGTCCGTTGTATTTGACAACAGCAAACTGAAAAGGGCAGTCCCCGGATTTTGCCCGAAAGTCAGTTTTGCCGAGGGAGCAAGGCTCGCGCTCGGAAATATCCTCGCCCACCCTGAATTACAGCAGGACGACCCCGAATTTGACGCGTGGTGCGATAGGGTAATAAACGCGCTTGAAGAAGCCAGAAAGCATATTTGATCACTCCCATTGTTCACAATAAATAAGAGGTTTATATTTGGCGGCTCGGCTGATTTTTCCTAATAAATTACCATTATTTTTAAAAGCTATTGACAAATCCTACCTGAATAAAGTATAATGAACATAATAGTTATTAAATAATGTGGAGGAAACTATGAAAATTAAGTTTAAAATCTCGCTTATGGTGATGATCTTCATAACGATAGCCTCGTTTGGAGTAGGCATGGTAGGATATTACTATGCGGACAGAATAATCCAGGACAGCTCAGGCGAGATCATCAACGATATCTGCGACAACACCGCGTCGGAGTTGAACGGCTATCTTATGCGTATCGAGCAGTCGGTCGATACTCTGGCGGATTATGTTTTGGACAACCTTGGCGATTACAGCGCTTTCAAGGCGTCTGACTCATATGTTGACGAATATACCGAGAAGATAGCTCCGGCAATTTTATCGTCGGCAGAGCACACCGAGGGCGCGATCTCCGCGTATATACGCTACAGTCCCGATGTTGCTTATCCTACTTCAGGTAAGTTCTATATGAGGACCGGAGGACTTAATTCTCCGTATCAGATAGTTGACAACACCGACTTCAGCATCTATGACAAAACCGACCTAAACCATGTCGGCTGGTATTATATTCCCGTAAACAACGGCGGTCCGACCTGGATGGATCCTTATTTCAATGAGAACGTCGGCGTACATATGATATCCTATGTTGTTCCGTTGTTTATCGACGGGGCAAACTTCGGCATTATCGGTATGGATATCGATTTCTCTCTTATCGAAGAGATCGCCGAGATAAGTACGGTATATGAGACCGCTTCAAACTTTGTACTTGGTCTGGATAATCAGGTGCTTCACCACGACGGCACAGAATACGGCACACCTTTTGCTGATGTTGACGCCAACGGAACAAAGAAGCTCCTCGACGCTATTGTTTCGGGCAACACCGACAGAGATCTTATTGATATGCGCATCGGCGGCGTTGCTTATTCGACCGCTTTCAGAACAGCGCGCAACGGAATGACGATCATCACCTCCGTTACCGTTGATGACTTAAAAGAGGAACTGAACGGTCTTCGCATGGCTATTACGATCGCTTCGCAGATCATGATAATCCCGGGCACTGTCATTGCGTTTATTGTTATATCCATGATAACCCGCCACATAGACAACCTTAACCGTACCGCCAAGAGAATTGCCGACGGCGAGCTTGATGTTGAGATAAATGTAAAATCCCGCGATGAGATAGGAACTCTGGCAAAGACCATGTCGCTTACCGTAAATCATCTGCACAATTACATCGATTACATAAACGAAATTTCTTCCGTGCTTGACCAGATAGCTGACGGCGACCTTGACTTTACTCTTACAAAAGACTATCAGGGAGATTTCGCGAAGATAAAAGACTCTCTTGATAACATCTCCACAACGCTTAATGAGACTATGGCAGACATAAATTCCGTGGCGAACCAGGTAGCTCAGGGCTCCGACCAGGTGTCCTCGGGTGCGCAGCTGCTTGCACAGAGCAGCACCCAGCAGACCGCTTCGATAAACGACCTGTCAAAGTCTATTGATGACCTCACCGCGGATGTAGCTCTCAATAACGAGAATATTCGCGGCGCGTTTGAAGCTATGGAAGTGGCGTTTGAGGGAATTCGTGCCAGCAGCAGCGATATGAGCGATATGCACAGCGCCATGAACGCTATCTCCGCCGCGGCTGATCAGATAAGCAACATTGTCAAGACCGTTGACGACATCGCCTTCCAGACGAACATACTCGCGCTTAACGCGGCAATCGAGGCTGCCCGCGCGGGCGAGGCAGGCAAGGGCTTTGCGGTAGTCGCTGAGGAAATACAGCTTCTTGCATCTAAGGTCGCTGCCTCTACCGGCAATATCAATGAGCTTGTCGAAAACGTTAATAATTGCGTAAAGAACGGCAGAGAGATATCCGTCAAGGCGGACAATTCTCTTCAGAATGTCGCTTCTACTGCCGAGACTGTAAAAACCTCTATTCAGGGAATTTCCGAATCCAGCAATAAGCAGTCGGGCGCTATTGAAAATATCAACGAAGGCATCAAGCAGATCGCTCAGGCAGTCCAGAGCAACAGCGCTACTGCCCAGCAGAGCGCCGCGGCAAGCGAGGAGATGAGCTCTCAGGCTCAAGTCCTCCGCGACCGTATCAGTATGTTCAGGCTGAGAGATTAAGCAAGTCCGGGAATTTCATACATTTTTTGAGGATGAAAAATGAAAAGAGCAAAGATTTTTTCTGCTATATTAGCGGCGGCTTTGCTGTTGACGGCTTGCGGTAAAAGCCCCGGGACCGACAAACCCGACAGTATGATCGGTTCGGATGATAAAGACGTCTCTGACAGCGGCTCCGGGCAAAGCGCCGCGCCTGTTGCGGTAGGATTTACCGATGAGGACAGAGAGCTTCAGAAAATACTTTCCGATTTACAGCCATTAGCTAATGAAATTTACCGATGGCTGGGCGACGGAGGCCCGTGGCTTGGCGAAATTCAAGTCAGGTTTTCCGACCGTGATGAGGTTTACACCTACTGCCGTTTCGGCGGAAGCGCCGAAGGCGACCTGCTTGAGAAACCGAAAACGTGTGCGGAAATGAAAGCGTTGATGCTCGATTATTTTTCAGAAGACAGGACCGAGAAATTTTTAAACGAGTATTTTTCCGTCTGCGGGATCGTGGATGACAATGACGGGACATATACCTTAAAGAACGAGACCGGCAAGGGACATACACTGTTTATTGAAGTTGAGGGAGAATTATACCACCTTGGTACGGATTCTCATTCCGGCATATTTATTTTTCCCGATTCGGAAAAGGTAGTCTCTAAAACAGACGATACGATCGAGTTTACCTATCTTCCCGATTATTGGCATGAGAGTTTTTTGGAAAACAGATTAGAATGTCTGAACGACGCCGTTCTTTACTCGGAGCAAGCAAACCGCGGCACCTTGAAATACGAAAGAGGCGGCTGGAAGATAGATCATCTGCAGGATCAAACAGATGAAGGCTCCGACCGAGCCACCGATGAAAACACACCGCCTGTGCCGGTCGGGTTTACCGACGAGGACAGAGAGCTTCAGAAAATACTTTCCGATTTACAACCTCCGGCGAATGAAATTTACAGGTGGCTTAACAACGGAAGCTACCCGTCTGATGAAATTCAAGTCAGATTTGCCCATGACAGATCTTTGGTTCACCGCTATCACCGTTTCGGCGGTAGGAGAAGCGATGACCTGCTTGAGAAACCGACATCGTGGGAGGAAATGAAAACGCTCATGCTTGAATATTTCTCCGCGGAAAGAACCGAGAAGTTTTTTAGCAAGTATTTTTCTGTTTGCAGCATTGTTGATAATGCAGACGGGATATATACCTTAAAGAATGATGTCGGCAAATATACACTGTTTATTGAATTGGACGGAGAATTATACCATCTTGGCACAGATTCCGTTTCGGGTATATGGATCGTTGACGGTTCGGCAAAGGTCATCTCCAAAACAGACAATACAATTGAATTTACCTATCTTGATGAAAATTGGGTGCGGTCTGTTTATGAAGCAAACGATACCACCATTCTTAACGATACCGAATTATACTCAAAGTACGCGATAAACGGCACTCTGAAATATGAAAGAGGCGGCTGGAAGATAGATTATCTGGAATATCCCTTCAGAGAATAAGAATAACTAAATCCGCATAACCGAACATTTGGTTATGCGGATTTTTTCAGTTTAATACTATCTTTTTCGGAAAAGCTTCTTTTCTCATAATCCCCCACATTTTATCAATGTACGCGAGCGTGTAATAATTCTCGAAATAGTGATAATAAAACGCGCCCTTTAAGGTCATCTGATAAACGCCGTTGTCCGAGGTTATAAGGTTCAGCTTTTCGGCGATCCTGACCTCCTTGCCGTAATACTTTTCAAGCGGAACGCCGAAGAATTTCTCAAAATCGCGGGAATCTACCTTTGTCGAATACGCCGTCCAGAACAGCCAGTAGACCATTCTTTGCCTGAGGGTAAAGCGCAGGGTAAGCGATGTGGGAAGTCTTCCGCTCTGAACCCGCTTACAGTATTCTTCAACATTAAAGGTGTTTATCTTAAACTGCTTTTTGAGAAGCGTTGTCGCCGAACAGCCGAAGCCGAGGAAATTCTCCCTTGTCATTGAGGAGTACTTAGCGGAGGGGTCGTTGGAAAATGTCCAGATAGAATCGCGGCGATAGCCTTGATTCTGACAATACAGCGTGATCTTATCAAGCAGCTCCCTTTTCTCTTTGTCGTTCATCGCTTTTACGGGACTTTTCGTAAAGGTGAAATCAATGAATGGATAGATAGCGACGTGATTCGCTCCGCTTGAAAACGCAAGCTCGATATCGCTTTTCAGATCCTCGAAGGTCTGATTCGGAAGCGCGAAAATGAAATCCATTGATACCGTTTCAAATTTCACATTTTTAAGCGCCTCAGACATTTTTTCAATGTCAAATTTCCTTCGTCCGAGAACAGACAGGAATTTATCCTGAAACGACTGTATCCCTATGCTGATTTTTGTTACTCCCGAGGCTTTCAGCGCAGACAGCGTTTCGTAATTTACATTGTCGGGGTGAAGCTCTATGCCTATGCCCTCGGTTATGATGAAATACTCGTTGATTACTGAAATTATCTTCCCTATGCGGTCTGCGGCGAGCGCGGGAGTTCCTCCGCCAAAATACAGACTTGTAACTCTTTTCTTTTTGAATTTGGTTCCGACCAAACGTATTTCCTTGATAAGCGCGTCTATATACTTATCCATTTTTTCTTCGCTGTACAGTTCCTTACAATAAGGGCAAAAAGAGCAGATCTGCTTACAAAACGGGATATGCACATAAAGCCCCAGACTTTCGCATGAGCCGTATTTCAGCCGGTTGTCATACTCGTTTTTAAACTCAAACGGCTTCAGAGAGCGCGTCAGATAGCTTCGCGCAAGAGACGCCAATTCGTTCATTTTCCACCTCAGATATACTTAAGATAAGTTTTCAGCATTTCGGCGATTATTTTTACGTTTCCTCCGAATAACAGCGTATATTCGGCGACAAAGAAATAACCGCATTTTTCGCACAGACCGTCTACGCTTATGCATCTTCCGCATACGCTCAGCTTTCCGTTTTCCATAACAACGCACTGACGGCACGGAGTGGGAAAGCTGTTGTTTATAAGATACGGAAACGCGCTTTTTAAATTGAATACGGGCGCGCCCTCTTTCATCATTTCGGAAATTACCCTACAGCACTTCTCTTTTTCTTTTTTTGTAAGCGCAAGCTCTGCCGTATCGGGATAGGGCGTGTGAAAGTTGAACGAAACGGCGCGGACGTTCTTCGTTTGTTTTGCCAGCTCGCAGACACTTTTCACCGCCGACTTGTTTATTTTGTTTATCGCCATATAAAAGCAGATATTATCCGACGTCGCGTTATTTATGTTGTGTAAGATAAGGTCGTAGGTATCGCCTCGGACAGCGTTATGACGGGCTTTGTCTCCGTCAAGACTGAGCAGGATAAGGTCTGCCTCTGGCAGATCGAGCCGAAACGTCCCGTTTGTGACAACATTTACGATAAGAAAACCCATTTGCTTTGCCTCGACAACAAGGTCGCGGAGAGTTTTCCCTCCGCTTTGCCACATAAACGTTTCCCCGCCGCAGAAGAAAAGTATTCTTACTCCCATTATGTAAAGCTGCTTCATCTCGTTTTTTATCCGGCGGTATGGGTGAACTACTGCGGTTATGTTGTTTACGGAGCAGTGCTTACAGTGCAGATTGCATTTGTCTGTAAGAATTATCGTACCTAAAATCGGCGCTCTTTGTCTTCCTAAAATTGAATCAACTCCGTATTTCGCAAGATACGCAAAGCTTGATAATTTCATAAAAACCCCTAAAAAGAAAACTGTACTATTTGAATTAGTACAGTTGTATTATAGCATATAAATTATCTCTTGTCAATAGCTTTTCGTAAATTTGGCGTAAAAACAATTGCCCGGAGCTGATTGTACAGATGTCCTCTGGCGCTTTTTTCATATTATGGCAAAATACCCTTGAAATACGTAGGAGAATATGATACAATGAAAGCAGTAAGCTTTAAGGAACGTGTGATACACAAGTATCGCACTATTCGAGCAACAACCTTTGACAACATACCACGCATGAGACGTATTGCCAGAGGCGGCACGCCTTAGGGAGCATGTGATACAGAAGTACCGCACGATCCGAGCGTCTGCCTTTGGAAATGTTCTGTGTGCGGAACGTATTGCCAGAGGCGGCACGCCTTAACAAGTGTGAGATACAGAAGTATCATATTATTCGAGTATCCGCA
>JAFLUF010000052.1:10571-16440 GCA_022508925.1 Oscillospiraceae bacterium
TTATTCGAGTATCCGCATTTGGCAAAATTGTGCGTGCGGAACGTATTGCCAAAGGCGGCTCGCCTTGGGGGGATTTTGTTTGAAATTATTGATGATACAAGCGTGGAATTCCGATGAGACCTCGTACAGAGGTAAATTTTCGGAGCTTCTGTCCTATCCGTCGCTTACTCTGGCGGTGCTGTACTCGCTGATACCAAAGGGGATCTTTGAGAAAATCGACGTGGTGGACGAAAGCTCTCAGCGCGTGAATTATGATAAAGAACACTATGATCTGGTAATGATCTCCTTTGAGACTTCATCCGCGCTGTCCGCGTACAGACACTGCAAGGCGTTTCGTGAACGCGGGACGTATACCGTCTGCGGAGGATATCACGCCACAGCGCTGCCCGATGAAGTAGCTGAGTATTGCGATACAGTCATTGTCGGTCCCGCGGAGAACGCTGTTCCGGAATTTATCCGTGATTTCACCGAGGGCGTCCCAAAGCCCCGCTATTGCGATTTTAACATCTGCGCGGCAAATTTCCCGATACCTGCCCGAGATAAGGTCACGGGACGAAAGAAACTCAAGATCCCGGCGATCATAGCAAACCGCGGCTGCGCAAATCACTGCAAGTACTGTTCTATGACGGGTATGTGGAAAAACGACCGGCGCCCCATAGAGAGCGTTGTGGAAGAAATTCGTTCGCTGCACACGAAAATGCTTATTTTCTACGACCCGAATTTCTTCGGCGACAGAAACTACGCTCTTGCTCTAATGGAGGCGATAAAACCTCTTAAAGTCCTGTGGGCGGCAGACGCCACCGCTGATCTCGGGTATGACCACGAGCTTATGCAGGCTGCCTACGAAAGCGGCTGCCGAGGGGTGCTTATCGGTATGGAGTCGATGAACCCCGACTCCTTGAAAAGCGCGGCAAAGATGTTTTATAAAGCGGATAAATACAAGGAGATCGTCGATAATCTCCACAGCCACGGAATAGGCGTAAACGGCTGTTTTGTCCTTGGCTTTGACAACGACACCGAAGAAGAACTGCTGGCTCTGCCCGAGCGTATAGAACATCTGGGTCTTGATCTGTGCCGTTTTGCCATGCTCACTCCGTATCCCGGCACGCGTCTGTTTGATGAATTCGACCGCGACGGCAGGATTACAACTAAAAATTGGAGCCTGTATAATCAGCACATAGCCGTTTTCCTTCCCAAGAATATTACCGCCGAGCGTCTCAATGAGATATACCGTCAGGTATGGAAAAAAGCCTATACATGGAAGAGCGTCATGCGCCGCGTCTGGGGTTCTCCGCTGAGGAAAACCTCAAAAGTGTTTGTTTTATTGGGCGCGAATATCGGCTTTAAATTCCTTGGGATCGATAAGAAGTATAAGAAATGAAAATTGTTTTTATCCGCCTGAATATGTTTGAGCATATCGGCAGCGACGCCATGAAGCCGATCTTGTTCGGGATAGTAAAAGGGCTTACGTCGCCGGAGCACGAGATAACCTTTATTGACGAGCGTGCCGAGCGTCTGCCCGAGAAAATCGACGCCGATATCATAGCGTTTTCCGTTGAGACCTTTACGGCAAAGCGCGCGTATGTGCTCGCGAAAAAGTTCAAGACCGACCGCAATATCATCGTTATGGGCGGCTTTCACGCGAGCGTTATGAGCGATGAAATGCTGGAGTATGCCGATACTGTGCTTATCGGAGACGCGGAGGGCACCTGGGAGAATTTTATCAAAGACTGCGAGAAGGGTTCGCCGAAAAATATCTACCTTTCGGAAGAATCCTCGTCGTTAAAACCGATAGCTCATTTCCGTGATATCTACCGCCACAGGTATTACGGGCTGGGAGTATATCAGATATCGCGCGGCTGTAAATGGAACTGCGATTTCTGCTCTATCAAAACGATGTACAAAACTGTCCGCAGAAAGTCCGCCGAGACGGTTTTTGAAGAGCTGAGACACTCCAAAGAAAAAATTCTCTTCTTTGTGGACGACAATTTATTTTACGATAAAAATTCCGCGTTGGAACTGTTCCGCACGATAGCTCCGCTGAAAAAACGCTGGGCTTGTCAGATAAGTATGGACGCGGCAAAGGATGACGCTCTGCTTGGCGAAATGAAACGGGCGGGCTGTTTTCTTGTACTTATGGGTTATGAGAGCCTGAACGCCGAAAGTCTCGGCGAAATGCACAAGATCGCCAACTCCGCCGCCGATTATGAGGAAATAATACGGCGTATACACAAGCACGGAATGCTGATCTACGGAACGTTTGTGCTGGGCTGTGACTCAGACAGCCCCGATGTGTTCAAAAAGACCTATGATTTCGCGGTCAGAAACAATCTTGCGGTCACCAATTTCAACCCGCTTATCCCGATGCCGGGCACAGGGGTCTACCGCAGAATGGAGTCCGAGGGGCGGCTGCTGTATAAGAAATGGTGGCTGTCCGATAACTACCGCTACGGCGACACCGCGTTCGTTCCCAAAAACATGACTCCCGAGGAGCTTCGGGACGGATGTCTTAAAATGCGAAAGGATTTTTATTCCGTAAAGTGTATCTTAAAGCGGCTTTTTTGCAATCCGCATAACCTTAAGCCGTATAATCTCGGGGTTTTTCTGGCAATAAACCTTATCTCGCGGCGGGAGATAAACAAAAAGCAAGGACAGCTTTTAGGAGGTATCTTGAATGCGGCTGACGTTGATTAAACCGAATATCGGCAGGCGCGAGCACAGTCTCTATGTAGACGAGGGGCGTATGGAGCCGCTGCCGCTTGGTATCCTCGCGGCGCTTACTCCCTCCGATGTCGATGTCGTTATGTACGACGACCGCATGGAAGCCATTCCGTATGACGAGATGACCGATTTAGTCGCTATCACCGTCGAGACCTTTACGGCGAGGCGCGCTTACGAAATAAGCGCCGAATACCGAAAGCGCGGTGTAAAGACCGTTATGGGCGGAATGCACGCTATGCTTATTCCCGAGGAGGTGGAGGAGCATTGCGACTGTGTCATTGTGGGAGACGCCGAGGCGGTCTGGGGTGAGATGATCTCGGACTTCAGAAACGGAACATTAAAAAAGCGCTACACCGCCGAACAGCCGACTTGTCCGCAAAACGGGATAATCGCGAGGCGCGATATTTTCGAGGGCAAGGGCTATCTGCCGATAACGCTGCTTCAATTCTCGCGCGGGTGTACCCACAGGTGCAGCTTCTGCGCGTCGTCGGCGTATTTCAAGGCACGGCATTTCTGCCGTCCCGTGGACGAGGTCATTCGCGAGATAAAGTCGCAAAAGAGAAAGCTGTTGTTTTTTGTGGACGACAATATCGTATGCGACCGCGAGCGCGCGAAAGAGCTTTTCCGCGCGCTAATCCCGCTTAAGCTCCACTGGGTCAGCCAGGGGAGCATGGATATGCTCGAGGACAGAGAGCTTATGGAGCTTATGGTGAAAAGCGGCTGTCTGGGACTGGTCATCGGTTTTGAGTCGATAACTCCCGAGAGCATCTCCGAGATCCGCAAAGCCACAAACCGCAAAGGCTCGGGAAATATGTACGAAGAGCAGATAGAGCAGCTTAGAAAATGGGGATTGCAGACGTGGGCGGCGTTTACGGTGGGACACGACGGCGACACCGTGGAATCTATCCGCGCGACCTGCGATTTCGCGATAAAAAACAAATTTACCTTCGCGGCATTCAATATCCTTATGCCATATCCCAATACTCCGCTGTATGAAAAGCTTCAAAGCGAGGGACGGCTGTTGTACGGCGGAAAGTGGTGGCTGCACGAGGACTACCGATTTAATTATTGCAGTATCGTTCCTAAAAATATGACGGCGGACGAGCTTACGGAAATTTCATTTGACTGCCGCCGCCGCTTTAACAGTCCGGGCTCTATTTTCACGAGAGCCTTTGAGCCGCGAACCAATATGCGCACGCCCTACCGTTTCATGACTTATCTTATCTACAATCCGCTGTTCAGAAAAGAGGTTTTCAAAAAGCAGGGTCTGCGGTTTGGATTGAACGCAAAGGAGGAGCAAACGTGAAAGGTTTGATAAAACCAATCGGCGAGTATTCCGAAACGGATATTTCCGCTATGTTCGGGCTTATGTCGGAGTTTTACGATAATATGGACGAAGCGGTGTTTCGCCGTGATTTCGCGGACAAGGACTACTGTCTCGCTCTGTATGAGGCTGAGAAGATCGTCGGCTTTACAACTCAGAAACTTCTTACGATAAATGTTGAAAATAAGGAAATTCACGGCATTTTCTCTGGAGACACCATAATACATAAGGATCATTGGGGCGATATCGAGCTGTTCCGCGTTTGGGCGAAATTCTGGTTTGAGTACGCGGAAAAGTACGACGAATTCTATTGGTTCCTTATCTGCAAGGGTTATAAAACTTACCGCATAATGCCGCTGTTCTGGAGCGAGTACTATCCGAATTTCAGAACCCCTACTCCCGAATACGAGCAGAAGATTATCCGCACATACGCCTCGTCTCTTTATCCAGAGGACTATAATCCCGAAACGGGCGTTATCGAGTACCGTCACACCAAGGATAAGCTCCGCGCGGGCGTGGCGGACGCGGATACAAGCAAAATGAAAAACAAGGACGTGGCGTTTTTCTGCAGGGCGAATCCCGGTCACGCCGAGGGAAACGACCTCGCCTGTCTCGCGAAAATAGACAGAGCGTGCTTAAGGCCGCGCGCTCCGGAGATATTGTTCTGATGACGGCGAGATTTTTAAACGTTATCTCGCGCTTGCTGTTTCGCGGCGAGTATAAAAAATATATGAAACCGTGCGATATCGGTCGGGTACAAAGCGACTATTTAATGTCCGTTATTCGGGAGAATGCCGATACTATTTACGGAAAGAAATTCGGTTTTTCGGAGATAAAAAGCTACGCGGATTTTGCCGAAAAGGTGCCGCTGACATTTTACGAGGACTATGAGCCTTATATCGCGGCTATCTCCAACGGAGAAAAACACGTCCTCACTGTCGAGGACGTAACGCTGTTAGAGCCAACGAGCGGTTCCTCGGGCGGCAGAAAGCTTATCCCATACACAAAGTCTTTGCAAAGGGAATTTCAGCGAGGGATAAGACCGTGGCTGTACGATATCTACACCAACGTCGGGGGAGTGTGTAACGGCAAAAGCTATTGGTCGATAACCCCCGTTACCTCGGGAAAAGAATACACAAAATGCGGTATCCCGATAGGCTTTGAGGAGGACGCGGCATATTTCGGAAGGCTCGAGCAGGCGGTCATGCGCAGGATTTTCGCGGTTGACAACAGCGTGAAGTTTGCGGGGAGTATCGAGGAGTTTTATTTTCAAACGGCGCGGCGGTTGTTGGAGTGTGAATCGCTGACACTGATATCCGTGTGGAACCCGACGTTTCTGACTATTCTTTGTGATTTTATCCGTGACCACTCTCAAAGTCTCATGGAAAAATTGCCTCAAAAACGTGCCGGACAGATGTTGGACGCGGTATCCGAAAACCGCTTTGACAAGGTCTTTCCCGATCTTAAGATCATAAGCTGTTGGGCTGACGGAAGCGCGGCGGACGATATCGGCGGCATAGCGGAGCGGTTTCCGGGCGTTTATGTTCAGCCAAAGGGCTTGCTCGCGACTGAGTGCTTTACGTCGTTTCCGCTAAGCGGCGAAGAAGGCTCTCGGCTCAGTGTATATTCACACTTCTTTGAATTCAGGAGATTATCGGACAACGTTATACTCACCGCCGAACAGCTCTCAAAGGGCGAATACGAGCTTATCGTGACGACGGGCGGAGGCTTTTACCGTTATCAGATCGGGGACATAATAGAGGTGCTTGAGACATATCCCGACCGCCCGCCGCGTATCCGTTTTCTGCGCAGAAGCGGCGTCAC
>JAFLUF010000053.1 GCA_022508925.1 Oscillospiraceae bacterium
CCGCCCGCGCTTTCGGTGCTTACGATAAACGCTTATACGGCGTCGGACGAGCTGATAATCCCGATGCTGTGCGAGATACTTTCTCTTCAGGGAATAGCACAGCTTAAGCAGACTATCTTCGCTGTAAAGAAATATTACAACAAGTCGCTTTGCGTAAGGGGGATTCTTTTGAACAAGTACAACGGGCGGCTGCTGCTTACGAAAGAGGTAGAAGAGCTGGCTCAGGTAATTGCCGAGCAGCTTCAGACAAGCATATTCAAAACAAAGATCAGCGCGAGCATCGCAATAAGCGAAGCCCCCGCACACGGCGAAAGCATAATCACGTTTTCACCGAAGTCAAAGGGCGCGACTGAGTTCAATAAATTTGTCGGCGAGCTTATCGAGCCGCATTTAAAAGCCAAAGGCAAAGTCTGAACAGCGAGAAGGTTGATTTAAATGGCTAAGGCGCAAAAATCCAAAAAGCCCTTAAAAAAACGCGGTACGGTGGAAAAATCCGTTTCCAGCAAAACCCCGCAGGTTATGCGCCTTGTTGAACAAAAGGCGGAGATAACCCCCGCGGCCTTAGGAGGAAAGGGGTATGTTCCGAAGCAGCTAAGGGGCAGAGAGCCTCTTTCAAAGCTGATGAAGAGCGCCAATACTCCTATGCGGTCCGAAAACGGCGACGATGTTGAGGTCGTTAATATAGCTGAGCTTGCGATAAAGCTTGAGGCGCCGGAAATTCTCGACAGATTCAACGCGTGCAGCTGCTCTAAATGCGTGGCGATTTTTTCGGAAATGGTCTCACAGAAGGTCTCGCCGCGCTTTGCGAGAGTTTCTAAAAGCAAGAGCCTTAACAGCGCGTCTCACATGAACGAGCTTTACGGAAGGGTAGAGCAGATGAGAAAAGCGGTCATGCCGGAAATGGTAAGAGAGTTGATGGGAAGGAAGAAGCGCTGGTTTCACGATGAGTGAATAAACCGGCAAAAATATAGGAAAATATAGACAAACAATATGCGGGAGTAATTAAATGGCAGTTGATATAGGAATAGATCTTGGAACAGCGAATATAATCATCACGATCTCGGGAAAGGGCATAGTACTCAACGAACCTTCGGTGGTGGCTTATGACCGCAAGAAAAAGGCGGTCGTGGCTGTCGGAAAGGAAGCCTATAAAATGATAGGCAGAACGCCCGAATATATTGTCGCGGTAAGACCGCTTAAAGACGGCGTTATCTCCGATAACGACATGACCCAGGCAATGATAAAAGAATTTATAAATATGGTAAACGGCGGGTTTATGGTAAAGCCGAGGATAGTGCTGTGTGTGCCGAGCTCGGTTACTGACGTGGAGCGCAGGGCTGTTGTAGAGGCGGCGCTGTCGGCGGGCGCGAGAAAGGTGTATCTCATAGAAGAGCCTATCGCGGCGCTTATCGGCGCGGGTATAGATATTTCAAAACCAAGCGGCACAATGGTGGTGGATATCGGCGGCGGAACGTCAGATGTGGCTATCGCCTCATTCAACGGTATTGTACAGTCGCGCTCGGTAAAAATGGCGGGAAACAAGTTTGACGCGGCGATAGTCCGCCATATTACGCAGAAGTACAAGATACTCATCGGTGAAAAAACCGCGGAGAAGGCTAAGATAGAGCTTGCGAACGTGTTTAATCCCGCAGGTGCGAAGAAGATGATAATACGCGGAAGACATCTGCTTAAGGGACTTCCCGAAAGTGTTGAGATAAGCGATACAGACCTTTACGAGGCGCTGCATGAAAACGCGATGGAGATAGTAGAGCAGATAAAGCTTGTGCTTGAATCTACTCCGCCGGAGCTTGTCGGAGATATTCTCTCAAACGGAATTCTGCTTACAGGAGGAGGCGCGCTTCTGGGCGGACTTCCCGAGCTTATCACGGACAGAGTAGGCGCGCCGTGTTTTATCGCGGAAAATCCCATAGAGTGCGTAGCGCGCGGAGTGGACATGGCGTTTACAATGTCGGACGAGCTGTTGGACGGCTTCGAGCAGGTCCAGCTTTACAGCTTCAAATAACAGTTGGCAGTATAAATAAAAAGAACGCGCCCGTAGATTTTCGGGCGCGTTTGCTGCAGTATATCTGAAATAATTCGATAGATTTGGAGATGTTATGGAGCCTATTCGTACAGCGCAGGTGGTCGGGAAAATGATGAACGGCGGCGTAGAGTCCGTGGTTATGAACTATTATCGCCATATCGACCGCTCAAGGATACAGTTTGACATTATCGCGGACGAGGATTCGACGTATATCCCGTATGAGGAAATTGAAAGCCTCGGCGGGCGCGTGTATGTTGTTCCTCCTTATCAGAAGCTGAATAAATACATTCCCGCGCTGATCTCGCTGTTTAAAGAAAATAATTATAAGATAGTCCATTCCCACATAAACACACTCAGCGTTTTTCCGCTTTACGCGGCAAAAAGGGCGGGAGTACCGGCGCGTATCGCGCACAATCACTCCACCGCGGCAAAGGGAGAAACCAAGAAAAACATTCTCAAATATACGCTCCGTCCGTTTGCCAAGCTTTATGCCACAAATTACGCGGCTTGCTCGAAATACGCGGGCGAGTGGCTTTTCGGGAAAAAGTCAATGGAACGCGGAGAGGTAACGGTATTCAACAACGCGATCGATCTGAATAAATTCCGCTTTAATGAAAATATCCGAAATGAAGTAAGGCGCGAGCTTGGCGTCGAGGATAAATTTGTTATAGGTCATGTGGGGAGATTTTGTTATCAGAAAAATCAGGATCTTCTGCTGGATATTTTCGCTGAGGTATGTAAAAGGGATATTGATGCGGTCTTGTTGCTGATAGGCGACGGCGATGACAGGAAAAGGATAGAGGAAAAGGCGGGAAAAATATCATCCGGAAAGGTTTTGTTTTTGGGCAACCGCAATGACGTTTACAGGCTTTATCAGGCAATGGACGTGTTTGTCATGCCGTCGAGGTACGAGGGGCTTGGAATGGTCGCTGTTGAAGCGCAGATGTGCGGTGTGAAAACAGTTGTGTCAACGGCTGTTCCGACCGAGGCTGAAATATCCGAAAACATAAAGTTTGTAGATCTGTCCGACGGTATAGACGCATGGATCTCGGCAATTTTGAGCGGCGATAGCGGAAACATAGTTACGGAAAGCTCGTATGAGGTTTATGATATTTCCGTTCAGGCAAAAAAATTGACAGAATATTATGTTAGTCTGATAAAATTATCTCAATAAGAAAACATCCGAATTGTCAACTCTTTTTTAAATCACGTTGACAATTCGGCTGTTTTGTGCTACAATTGCAATGGAAAAACAGAAAAGAGGTAATTTATGAAAGCTAAAGATCTTGCGTTTATGGCGCTGTTTATTGTGTTGATAACAGTGGGGACGTTTACCACAATCCCCCTGCCGCTGTGTCCTATCAATCTCCAGCCCTTTTTTGTAGTACTTGCGGGATTATTTTTAGGAGGAAAAAGGGGAGCGTTCAGTGTATTGGGCTATGTGCTGCTGGGGCTTGCGGGAGTTCCCGTGTTTACATACGGGGGCGGTATCAGCTATGTGCTGCAGCCCACCTTCGGGTTTATGCTGGGATATATCCTCGCCGCGTACATTATCGGAAGCGTTTCCTCGTCGGGCAAAACTACCGTGCTTCGGTTTACGATGGCGGGACTCTGCGGGCTTGCGGCGATTTACGCTATTGGAGTGGCGTACTATCTGTTGATCAGCAAATTTTATCTGCAAAGCGAGACAGGGATATGGACAATGCTCGGAAGCTTGCTTTTGCCGCTGCCAAAGGATATGGTAATGTGCATACCCGCGGCAATTCTCGCGAAACGGCTGCTGCCGATAATCAGATCAACGCAAGATAAAACTAAGATTGAGGAGAATAAAAATGCCTGATATTATTAAGCTTGCCAACGCGATAATCAGCGGTATACGTCTGGACAGGAGCGATGACATAAGCTTCTTGCTCACCGCAGAGCTTTCAAAGCTGTGTAAGGGAGCGGATAGGATCCGCGCCGAGCTTTGCGGAGATCATATCGATCTTTGCGGAATAATAAACGGCAAAAGCGGAAAATGCCCCGAAAACTGCAAGTTCTGTGCACAGTCCGCGCACAATCACACGGGAGTTAAAGAATACGACTTTCTTGACGAAAACGCTATACTCGAAGAATGTAAGCACTACGAGAAAAAGGGCGTGCATAGATTTTCGATAGTGACCGCGGGGCGCACGCTAAGCGACGAGGACTTTGAAAAAGCGGTATCCGCTTATCGGAGAATGAACCGCGAATGCGAAATTTCATTGTGCGCTTCGCACGGACTTCTTACCGAAGAGCAGTTCAAGAGGCTTTACGACAGCGGCGTGAGAATGTATCACGCGAATATAGAGACCTCGCGCAGAAACTTCCCGAACATCTGCACAAGCCATACCTTTGACGACAAAATAGCCTGCATAAAGCGCGCGCAGAAGTGCGGATTCAAGGTGTGTTCGGGCGGGATAATCGGAATGGGCGAAACGTGGGAGGACAGGATAGACATGGCGTTTACCCTCGCGGAGCTGAACATAATTTCAATTCCCATAAACGCGCTTACGCCCATAGACGGTACGCCGCTTGAGAAAAACGAAAGGCTTTCGGAAGACGAGATACTCAGGACTGTTGCGATTTTCAGGTACATAAATCCCGCCGCGTATATTCGGCTTGCGGCGGGGAGAAATCTTATGGAAGGCTCGGGAAGGGCGGCATTCAATGCCGGAGCAAACGCCACAATCACGGGCGATATGCTTACTACCTCGGGCAACGATATAAACGCCGATATGGAAATGCTGACTGCAATGGGATTTGACATCGTGAAATGATAGCAAAGCTTACAAAAAGTCTTTGAAGGGGAGTCTGAGGGGAAACTTTCTACAGAAAGTTTCCCCTCAGAAATAATATAAATTAACAGTATATTTGCTTTCTGGGGGAAACCTTTCTGAAGAAAGGTTATCCCCCAGACCCCTTTCCAAAGACTTTTTGTATTAGACTTCAACGTCCGCCGAATAATCCACTCCGTCAATGCCGAAGCCGAACAGCGCGTAGAAATCCTTCCAATAACCGTCGATGTCGGTAAATTCCTTGAAGTTGTCCTGGTCGAGCTTCTGCCAAATCTCCGATACCTCGTTCTGTATCTCGGGCTTCATCTCGAGGTCGTCCATGCGTATTCTTCCCTCGTCATCGAGATTGAGCTTGTTTTCGGAGATCTCGGCGAAAAGCCTCTGCATTTGTTCAATACAGCCCTCGTGGGTGCCGTGCTTTTTCATTACCTTGTATAAGATCGCCACATACAGCGGAACTATCGGGATAGCCGCGCTCGACTGCGTTACAAGCGCCTTGTTTACGGAAATATACGAGCGAAAGCCCTTCTGCGCTATCTTCCGCGAGCTTTCGAGCAAATCCGCCTTTGCTCTGCCGATGCTGCCCTCGTAGTACATGGGGTGTGTGATCTTCGGACCGATGTATGAGTACGCGAGCGTGATCGCGTTGTCCTCAATTGCGTCCGCTTTTTTCAGCGCGTCCATCCACATTTCCCAGTCCTCGCCGCCCATGACCTTTACGGTGGCTTCTATCTCCTCGTCGGTGGCGGGTTCTATTGTCACCTCGGAAACCGTGTTGTTCCTAAGGTCGATAGTCTTGTTGGTATAAGCGTCTCCCGTCGTTTTAAGCACGCTTTTGTAAACGGTCTCGCCGACTGTTCTTCTCGGAGCGGCAAGCGAATATATGACCATATCCACCTTTCCCAGATCGGATTTGATAATGTCAATTATCTCTTTTTTACATTCGTCGGAATAAGCGTCGCCGTTTATCGTCTTTGCGTAAAGACCCTCAGCGGCGGCGAATTTTTCAAACGCCGCGGTGTTGTACCAGCCCGAGGTCCCTGTTTTATTGCCCGAGCCGGGCTTGTCAAACATAACGCCGAGCGTCGCCGCGCCCATTCCGAACGCCGCGGAAATTCGTGAAGCAAGCCCGTAGCCCATTGACGAGCCTATAACAAGCACCTTTTTCGCGCAAAAGCCGTCCATTTTTCCCTTTGATTTCACATAATCAATTTGTTCTTTTACAGCCGCCTCGCAGCCTACAGGGTGAGCGGTCGTGCAGATAAATCCGCGAACCTTTGGTTCAACTACCATAATTCTACCTCCGAAAATTTTTTTACATGATCAAAATACAATTCTATTATAGCACAGGTTGTGGAAAATTGTCAAGACAAAGCGTTGCTGTTCATTTTCCGGTGAGATATTCTCTCAGCTCTTCCAGCCATTCCGGCAGCGATTCGGCTTTGGGTATCAGCTTGCCGTTTTTGTACTCGGCTTTTTCGACAAAACCGTTTTCGTTGTCAAAAAAACGGACTTCGTTACAGTACGGGAGAATTTTAGCCACATCTTCAAACCGTTTTTCATGTCTGCGGGTGACATCTTCCGACGGAATAAAGTGTCCGCCCTTTTCGACCCTGTTCTTTATCCGTTTGATGCTCTCGTCTGCCGAGCCGATTCCCACATAATAAAGCCGTATAATATAGCCTGAATCGCGGGCTTTCTGTATGGTTTTAAGGGTTCTTACTCCCGAGAGAGTCGTTTCCTGAGTAAAGTTTACTCCCTTGTCAAGACAGTCTGAAATGCGCTTTATCGCGGTTTTGCCGCCGTTTATCCTATCTCCGCCGTTTTCTGCGGTTATCTTATCCGTATCGATTATTATTCCCAGATCGGAGTTTTCGGCAGACAGAACGCCGGACAGACTGCTCTTTCCCACTCCGTTTACTCCTCCTATAATTGTGTATATCTTCAAGGCTTTTCCTCCGATATTTAAATCTTACTTACTCGTCTGGTTTTTCCTGAAAGCAAGATAGCTTTCGAGGATTATCGCCGCGGCGGCCTGGTCAAGCGCTTCTTTGCGCTTTTTCCCGCGCTTGTTGTTTTCGTTCATTATTGAAATAGCGGAAACGGTTGTTGAGCGCTCGTCCCACATTACGACCTCAAGCCCCGAGGCTTCTCTCAATTTATCCGCAAACAGCCTGCATTTTTCCGAGCGCGGACCTCTCGTGCCGTTCATATTTATCGGATCGCCGACTACTATAAGCTCCGCGCCGTTTTTTTCCGCGTTTTCCGCGACAAGCCCGACGCACCTGTCGAGATCCTTTTCAAAAACGGTCGTAAGCGGCGAAGCCAATATCTCTCCCTTGTCGCTTATCGCAAGCCCCGTGCGGCTGTCGCCGTAATCCACTGCCAATATCCTCAACTTAAAGTCACCTCAAAAGCATTTATGCTTTTATTCTATCATAAAAAATTGCCTTTGTCAAGGAAAAAGCCCTTGAAAATTACGGATAAAAGTGTTATAATATAATATGTATATCAATGCTTATGGAGGCAATTCGATTTGAACAGTACTGCTGGATATTTGATAAGTTGGCTCACCGGAGACGCTTCGGTGATCGAGGTTTTGATGTCGGTATTCGCGACGCTTACGGTGATTTTTATATGCTCTCCTGTTCACGAATGCGCGCACGCTCTTGTCGCAAAGCTCTGCGGCGACGATACCGCCGAGCGCATGGGAAGAGTAACGCTTAATCCCTTTGCGCATATTGATTTGGTAGGAGCGATATTGATTTTTTTATGTCATCTCGGTTACGCAAAGCCTGTTCCAGTAGACCTCGTGCGCTGCAGAAAGGTTCCCATGAGGGTCGCAAATCTTCTTATTTCGATCGCGGGCCCGCTTTCAAATTTTGTTATGGCGTTTATTCTGCTTATTCCGTACAAGATCTTTTATGTGCAGTATGTTGAAGCGTTCTATGATCCCATGATGGCCGAGCGGGCAGATGTGCTTTACTGGTTGTCGATGGTGTTTTATATAGCCGCGCAGATAAACGTCTCGATCATGCTCTTTAATCTTATTCCCGTTCCGCCGCTTGACGGATACCGCGTGCTGGACACCTTTCTGTCGCCAAAGGCGGAGAGATTTATTGACAGAAACGCGAGGTTTTTTCAGATAGGCTTGCTTGTGCTTGTTTTATCGCCTATCCTCCAATATCCCCTTTCGTTTGCGGTACGCGGGATAATGAACTTTTTACAGCTTCCGCTTTTCTTTATAGGTTAGTTATGGTAGAGCTTAATTTTAAACTTGAAATTTTTGAGGGACCGCTCGATCTGCTTTTGTCGCTGATACAAAAGCACAAGCTGAATATACAGGACATCGAGATATCGGTTCTTCTGGATCAGTTTCTTATCTACCTCGAAAGAATGACCGAGGCGGATATCGAGGTAACGTCCGAATTTCTCGAAATGGCGGCGCGGCTTATCCTGATAAAGTCCGCGGCACTGCTTCCAAAGGACGAGGCCGAAAAGATGAAGCAGGAGCTTCAGGGCGCGCTTATCGAATACGCGCTCTGCAAGACTATGGCGCAAAAGCTTAAGGACAGATGGCGCGGAAGCGAGGTTTTTGTCAGAAAGCCCGTTGAGATAGAGGCGGATACGGTATATCGCCGCACCCATCAGCCCGAGGAAATAATCTCGGCATACAGCACGGTTTCGGAAAGAGCGCGCAGGAAAGAACAAGCGCCGCGCTCGGTAGCTCCCATTGTCGCAAAGCCTTTTGTAACGGTTTTCACGGGGATAGTAAAAATCCTCAGGGCGCTTCGCACAAACGGAACAGTAAGGCTTTCGGAAATCTACAAGGGACACGACCGCTCTCAGCGAGTGTCGATATTCCTTGCTGTTCTGGAGCTTTCAAAGTCGGGCAGAGTGTTTATCTCGGAGGACGGCGACAGCGTAAGTCTTATTGAGGATAAGGGAGAATAAATGAAGTTTTCGGAAGGAATGGCGGCGGTCGAGGCGGTTTTATTCGCCGTCGGAGAGCCGTTGGAGCTTGAAAAGATAGCGGCGGCGTGCGAGCTTGACGAAGAGCTTGCGGTGCGCATAATAGAGAGGCTGAACGACCGCTACCGCGAGCAGGGCAGCGCGTTTGAGATAGGGAAACTCGGAAGCTGTTATCAGATGATGACCAAGACCGAGTACGCGCGCTACATAAAATCCGCAGTCGAAACGCGAAGACAGACCCCGCTGTCACAGGCGGCGCTTGAGGTTCTGGCTATCGTGGCGTACAACCAGCCTGTTACGAGAGGCTTTATAGACCAGGTCCGAGGCGTTGACAGCTCGGGCGTTGTGAAAAGCCTTACCGAGCGTAATCTGCTTGAGGAGAGCGGGCGAATGACGGATATTCCCGGAAAACCCGTCGCTTACCGTACCACTGAAAACTTTCTGCGGTGTTTCGGGCTTAATGGCTTGGACGGACTTCCTCCCATACCGGGAAGCACCGACCAGCTCAGCCTCGACGATATGGACGACTATTCCGATAATGCGTAATTTAGAAGTTAGAAATCAGAAGTTAGAGGTCAGATACGAATCCGAAAGGTTGTTCCCCTATCAACGTAACCGAGAGCAATTCTAACATCTTACATCTAACCTCTGACATCTAAAAGGGGGCGGTTTCTTGGGCTGGATAATAGCCGGGATCATTTTCATAATAATCCTTCTGCTTACCTTGGGCAAGGTCAGCGTAATGGTGGATTACGGCGAATTACTCATCGTAAAAATAAAATATATGTTCTTCCCCATCTTTACGCTTCCTCAGAAAAAAGAAGCCGCTGAAAAGCCGAAGAAGGCAAAGAGGAAGAAGAAAGAAAAAAAGAAAGAGGACGAAAAATCTGACGATAAAGAAAATAAGGAAAAGAAAAAGCCCGCGATAGGCGATATAATAGAGCTTGTAAAAGCAGGCGTTGACAGCCTGGGAAAGCCGCTTAAGAAGATACTTAAGCGTGTGGAGATATCCCACCTAAAGCTTAATATAGTCTGCGGAGGCGAGGACGCGGCAAAGGCGGCGATAACCTTCGGCGCGGTAAATATGGCGGTGGGAAATCTGCTTGGTTGGATAGACACGTTTTTCACGCTTAAGCCCGTTGACGAGCTTGCGGTAAACGTGGATTTTGAAAGCGAGCAGACAACCGCAAAGGCTTACGTTATGGTAAAGCTTACCGTGGCGGCGGCTCTGGCGTTTGTGTTTACGCTTATCGGCAGGGCGCTGGGTCATTATTTCACCCACAAGGAGACCCGCGAGGCGGTCAAAAATATGGTTTCAGCGGATAATGCGGCCGACAATCCGTCATAACTTCGGTCTGTTGTTGTTTTCCGTTTTAATACAATGAAAATAAAGAGTTTGTCTGTATATATTACCGGCACGCTCTTGAAATGAGAGGAGTTTTTATCATGGCAAATTCTATTGAGAGCATTCTTGACGTATCTATGCAGAAGATCCGCGAAATGGTGGACGTAAACACCATTATCGGCGAGCCTATCTCCGCGGAAGGAGCTACTATCATTCCCGTTTCAAAGGTTGCGTTCGGCTTTGCTTCGGGCGGCAGCGACCTGCCCGTACAGGCGTCTGACAGGTTTGCGGGAGGCTCTGGCGCGGGCGTTACGGTAAAGCCCGTGGCGTTTATCGTTATAAAGGCTGACGGCGACGTTCAGCTTATGGAGCTTGGCGCAAAGGGAAGCCCGCTCGACGGAGTTTTCGACGCGCTTCCGGGAGTAGTTGAGAAGATAAAGGGATTTATGGCTGACAAGAAAGCGGCAAAGGCGGAAAAGAAGACCGCGGAAGAAAAACTGAAAACCGAATGATCCGAGGAATAATTTGCCGGAAATAATCGCATAATATCCGCGAAGTATTTTGCGGAGTGTGATTGTTATGAAAAAATTCACGGCATTGTCGCTGGCTTTGGTGTTGTTTTTCGGCAGCTTTGCGGGGCTTAGGCTCAGAGCCTCGGCGCAGAGCGCGTCGTCGGCTGTAAGCGCGATCCTTATCGAGGCTGAAACGGGCGCGGTAATAAGCGAGAAAAACGCGGACGAAAGGCGCGCTATGGCGTCTACGACGAAAATAATGACAGCGATACTGACTATCGAGGCGGGAGATCTCGACAGGGAGTTTACCGTTGACAGCTTTGCGATATTGGTAGAGGGAACGTCGATGGGACTTCTGGAGGGCGACCGTGTTTCGCGCAGGGATCTGCTGTACGGAATTTTGCTGCCTTCGGGCAATGACGCGGCAAACGCCGCCGCCGTATCTGTCGGCGGCAGCATATCGGCGTTTGTGAAAATGATGAACGAGAAAGCCGAAAAGCTGGGGTTAAAGGACACGCATTTTGCCAATCCCTCGGGACTTGACGCCGACGGGCATTATACAACAGCGCGCGATCTGGCGGCGCTCGCGGCGTATGCCATGAAAAACGAGACGTTTCGCGAGATAGTAAGCTGTACCTCGAAAAAGCTTGAATACGGAAACCCTCCGTATTCGCGCACGCTGTATAACTCAAATAAAATGCTCTCGAGATACGAAGGGGCTGTCGGGATCAAAACGGGCTTTACAGACAACGCCCGCCGCTGTCTGGTGTCCGCCGCGGAAAGGGACGGCGTAATGCTTATCGCCGTTACGCTCAGCGCCGCTGACGATTGGAACGACCACACAAAAATGCTGGATTACGGCTTTTCAAGAGTCAAGTCATATACGCTCGAAACAGGCTGCACGGCACAGACGGCAGTTGTCGGCTCCGGAAAATCGGTGGGAGTATACGCCGAAAGCGCACAGCTTGCGCTCATTCCCGAAAGCCGTGAAAGGCTCGAGCGCCGCGTTATCCTCCCGCGTATGGTCTACGGGGGAGTGACCGAGGGGCAGAAGCTCGGAGAACTGCAGTTCGTGCTTAACGGAAAAGTGGTAAAAACCGTTCCGCTTCTGGCGAAGGAGACCGTCGAGGTAAACGGTGAGCTTTCTCTCTGGCGGAAGATGCTGTCTTTTTTCGGCATATACGCTTGATTCATAAAGGTGAAGTATGGAAATAAGAATTCAGAAAATAATTGCCGACAGCGGCTATTGCTCACGCAGAAAAGCTGAGGAGCTTATTTCCTCGGGACAGGTGACGGTAAACGGAAGAAAATGCTCGCTCGGTGATAAAGCGGATCCGCAGTCCGATGTTATAGCGGTCTGCGGGGAAAGGCTTTCCGCCGCTTTGCCCGAGCGGCGCTACATAATGTTAAACAAGCCGCGCGGCTATGTTACGACAATGAAGGACGAGCAGGGAAGAAAAACCGCGGCAGAGCTTTTAGAGGGCGTAGAAGAGCGGGTGTTTTCAGTAGGCAGACTGGACAGGAACTCGGAGGGGCTGCTGTTTTTCACAAACGACGGGCAGTTCGCGAATGAAATAACCCACCCGTCTCGTCATGTCAGCAAGGTCTATCGTGTGACTATTGACGGGAGAGTGAGCGAGGAGCAGATATCGCGGCTTTCGGGCGGGGTAGAGCTTGACAACGGTGAAAGAACGCTTCCGTGTACGGTAGAGGTCCTTGTTGAAGAACCCGAGCGTACCGTTCTGCGTTTTGTCATAAAACAGGGACTCAACCGCCAGATACGCAGGATGTGCGCAGCGGTGGGGCTTGAGGTCGGCAGACTGCGCCGTACGGCGATAGGCGGGGTTCGTCTCGGAATGTTAAAGCCGGGAGAGTGGCGCGACCTCACAAAGGACGAGCTGAGGATATTGCGCTCGGCGATAGGCAGGGGCAATAAGAAAAACAAGCGTTAGGCGAGCGTACATAAAGTCTTTGAAAGGGAGTCTGAGGGAAAACTTTCTTCAGAAAGTTTTCCCTCAGTAAAGAAAGAGAAAAAACAACGCATAATTAAGGCAAAAAACGGGAAGGAGTTTCCCCAAAAAAGAAATTATGATAGAAATTTTACAGAATAAAGAAAACCTTGATAAGATAGAGTTCAACGCGCGGGACGGCGCGGAAAACCTCGGAAAGATCGCGGGAGAGCTTAAGGGAGAGGTTTTCGTAATTGACGAGCTTATATGCGGCGAACTCATGGCGGACGGCCTTGTCAGGGCGATCTTAAATCTTATGAGCCTTCACGGTATTGACAGGGCAAGGTTTGAGCTCGGCGGGAAAAACGAGCTTTTGAAAAAACTCGGGTTCTTTAACGATAAGCCCGAGATAGAAAGCATCTCGGCGTTTTTTTACAGTAAATGCTGTAAATGAAAATTGTAGAATATTGCCAAAAGTTTTTGTTTAATTTGGCGAAAGTTAATCAAAATCAAAAATCCGCTTGTTATTTAAATAACAATGTTGTATAATTATTGTGGATTAGTTGGTAAATTTTCGGCGTTTCACGTTTAGGACGTATTGCCAAAGGCGGCATGCCTTTCGTGGCGCTGTTTTACATTATAATGGAGGGTAAAAAATGGCTTTTACAAAAACACTTGCTGAAATGGAGCAGAGCGTTCCCGACAGCGAAGCGAGAAAAAGGCTCGGAAAGCTTCTCGACGAGGGCAGCTTCAGAGAGCTTGACAAGTTTCTGTCGGCCGACGGCGAAATAAGCTCTGTTATCGCGGGCAGAGGAGAGATATGGGGAAATCCCGTATGCGTCTTTGCTCAGGACAGCTCGGTCAAGGGCGGCGCTTTGAATAAGAGCGCGGCGCTTAAGATCAAAAGAACGTTTGAGCTTGCCGCTAAAACAGGCGTTCCGGTTGTAGGACTTTATGACTCAAAGGGCGCGGATATAAACGAGGGCATGGCGGTGCTGAGCGAATACGGCGAGATAATGAAAGCGTCGGCCGCGGCGTCGGGCGTTGTGCCTCAGATAGCCGTTGTCACGGGAGTTTGCGCGGGCTGTGCGGCGATGCTTGCCGAAATGGCGGATATCACGGTAATGAGTGAAGAAGCGGAGCTGTTTCTTACCTCTCCGTTCAACACCCCCGACGGAAAGATAGAGGGCGCCGGAAAGGCAGCAAACGCGGCTAAGTCGGGTGTTGCCGATATTCTCGCGAAAAACGCCGACGAGGCGATCGAAAAGGTAAAGCAGCTGATTTTGGTTCTCCCCGCCAACAACCTTGATATGGGCTGCGCGGACGAGTCCGAGCAAAGCGGAGGTACAGTTTCCGCGGCGCTTAAGGGTGAGAAGCTGGCAGAGGCTGTGGCTAATAAAGGCTCGGTCATCGAGCTTGGCGCTAAGTTCGGAAGCGCGGCGTACACTGCGATTGCGGGCATAGGATACAGAGCGGTCGCGGTGGTATCAACCGATAAGGCCGAAAAGCTCACTGCCGACGACGCGGCGAAGATAGCGCGTTTCGTTCAGTTTGCGGACGTGTTCTCTATCCCCGTTATTACATTTGTAAACACAGACGGTTTTGAGGGAAGCTCCTCAGCCGAGCTTTCGGGAAGCATAAGAAAGTGTGCGAGACTGGCGCAGATATATGCTTCGGCTACTACCGTAAAGGTAAACATAATCACAGGAAACGCCTTTGGCGCGGCATACGCGGCATTCGGCGCGGCTGACGCGACATACGCATGGGAAAACGCGCAGATAGCACCCATGGCTCCCGAGGCGGGAAAGGTATTTATGGGCGAGGAGCTTGTAGTAAACCCGTTTGCGGCGGCTTCGCTCGGAATGGTTGACGGGGTTATCGCGGCGGAGGATACGCGCGCGGCTGTCATTGAGGCGCTCGAGTGCTTTATTGACAAGAGAGAGGTTTCTCCCGCGAGAAAGCGCCCGAATATCGCGTTCTGATTTTGATATCCAAGAATTAAACACAGAGAGGAAATATAACTATGAAAAATTATACTATCACCGTAAACGGCACTGCTTATGACGTAACCGTTGAGGAAAACGGCGCGGGTTCGGATAACGCGGCTCCTGCTGCGGCTCCCGCTCCCAAAGCCGCTCCCAAGGCCGCTGCGGCTCCCAAGGCTGCCGCCGCGGGCGGAACACCCATCAACGCTCCCATGAGAGGAACTATCGTGGACATAAAGGTAAAGGTCGGCGATAAGGTTACAAACGGCACCGTTGTGGCTGTTCTCGAGGCTATGAAAATGGAAAACGACATTGTCTGCGACAAAGACGGCGTTGTTGCGGCTGTCTGCGTAAACAAGGGCGAGGCTGTTGAAACAGGCGCGGCTGTTATAACTATCAATTAAGGAGATACTTATGGCTAAACTGAAAATTACGGAAACCGTTCTCCGCGACGCGCACCAGAGCCTGATCGCCACGAGAATGTCAATGGACGATATGCGTCCTATCCTTTCCACAATGGACAAGGTGGGCTTTTACTCGGCGGAGTGCTGGGGCGGAGCTACGTTTGACTCCTGTATTCGTTTCTTGAACGAAGACCCGTGGGAGCGCCTGAGAATACTCCGCAAGGAAATGCCGAACACCAAGCTTCAGATGCTGTTTAGAGGACAGAATATGCTCGGCTACCGCCACTACGCGGACGACCTGGTAGAGTATTTCGTACAGAAGTCGATAGCTAACGGAATCGACATAATCAGAATATTTGACGCGCTCAACGACATCAGAAACCTCGAGACCGCCATCAAGGCGGCAAAAAAGGAGCAGGGACACGCTCAGGTGGCTATTTCGTACACAACGGGCGAGGTTTTCACTCACGATTATTATGTGGATTACGCAAAGCGCATCGAAAGCGCGGGCGCGGATTCGATCTGCATAAAGGATATGGCGGCGCTGCTTACTCCGTATGAGGCGGGAAGTCTTGTAAAGGATCTGAAGGCCGCTGTAAAGATACCCATTCAGCTGCATACTCACTACACGTCGGGTCTGGCTTCGATGTGCATAATCAAGGCAGTTGAGGCTGGCGTAGACGGTGTGGATACCGCAATGTCACCGCTGGCTCTCGGAACCTCGCACGCTCCGACCGAGTCTATAGTCGCGGCGTTTATGGGTACGGATTACGATACCGGTATCGACCTTGCCGCGCTCGGCGAGATACGCGAGTATTTTATGAAACTGCGTAAAAAGTACATTGACAGCGGGCTTCTTGACCCGTCGATGCTTGCTACAAATACAAAGGCACTGCTTTATCAGGTGCCGGGCGGAATGCTCTCCAACCTGCTTTCTCAGCTTAAACAGGCGGGCAAGGCAGACCAGCTCGACGAGGTATTGGCGGAGGTTCCCAACGTCCGTAAGGACTCCGGCTTCCCGCCGCTTGTTACTCCCACCTCGCAGATCGTCGGAACACAGGCTGTGTTCAACATAATCATGGGCGAGCGCTATAAGACCGTAACCAAGGAGTTCAAGGGCATGGTAAAGGGCGAATACGGAAAAACGCCCGTTGAGATAGACCCCGAGTTCAGAAAGAAGATAATCGGCGCGGAAGAGCCTATCGACTGCCGTCCCGCGGACTTGCTCACGCCTGAGTTTGAGGCGATGAAGGAGGAAGCGAAGGAGTGGTGTGACGGGTCGTCGGTTGAGGATATCCTCACCTACGCGATGTTCCCGAAGGTTGCGCCCAAGTTCTTCG